>NZ_SMME01000269.1 GCF_009711465.1 Parendozoicomonas verongulae
CACTACCTGCCCATGCGGCGCCAGCTTCGCATCGGCCAGCCTGCTTAAATCCCACCGCCAGAACAGCAGGGATGCCCCGTGTAAGGGTAAGATGAACACTATCTGCCCATGCGGCGCCAGCTTCGATTCGGTCAATTTGCTTAACTCTCACCGCCGGAGCAGCAGTGATGCCTGGTGCAAATGGAAGCAGAATATCACCTGCTCTTGTGGCACCACTTTCGATTCGGTCAACCTGCTTAACTCTCACCGACGGAACAGCAGCGACGTCCGGTGCAAGGGGAAGCGAAACACCAACTGCCCATGCGGCGCCACCTTCGATACAGTTAACCAGCTTAAATCCCACCGCCGGTGCAGTAACGATGCTCGGTGCAAGGGGAAACTGAACACCACCTGCCCCTGTGGTACCACATTCGATACGGCCAGCATGCTTGACTCTCACCGCCAGAGCAGCAAAG
>NZ_SMME01000189.1:0-104 GCF_009711465.1 Parendozoicomonas verongulae
TGGTTGTGAAAGGGACAGACCGGGTCACTCTTCTTCCCTATTATGCAAGGCGCGTTTGTGTTTGATGAGATTACTGGATGTGGTGAAAGACTTATTGCACCCGT
>NZ_SMME01000189.1:114-345 GCF_009711465.1 Parendozoicomonas verongulae
CATCACAGGCGAAGGGCCTCTCTCCCGTGTGGATGCGCTTGTGTACGGTGAGATCACTCGATGAGGTAAATGCTTTATGGCATCCGTCCTGATCACAGGCGAAGGGCCTCTCCCCCGTATGGGTGCGCTTGTGCTTGTTGAGATCACTCGATGAGGTAAACGCTTTATGGCACCCATCCTTATCACAGGAATAGGGCCTCACCCCTGTGTGGATGCGTTTGTGCTTGGTGA
>NZ_SMME01000054.1 GCF_009711465.1 Parendozoicomonas verongulae
CCCCTGCTTTCCACCGCTCTTAAAGAGCTAGTGCGTATGCGGTATTAATCCAAATTTCTCTGGGCTATCCCCCACTACCAGGCAGATTCCTACGTGTTACTCACCCGTCCGCCGCTCGACGCCTGATAGCAAGCTATCATCGTTTCCGCCCGACTTGCATGTGTTAAGCCTACCGCCAGCGTTCAATCTGAGCCATGATCAAACTCTTCAGTTTAAATCGTTTTGCT
>NZ_SMME01000748.1:0-3541 GCF_009711465.1 Parendozoicomonas verongulae
CGGCTGTTCCTTGAGCGCATCCTCCAGCTGCTCACCGGTGAGGACGAATTGATCACTAAAGGTGTAGATAATGGCGTGTTTAAACATGGTTTCCCTTCTCTTTATTTTTCGGTTAATCAGGCGGCAGCTGTCAGGGGCTGCTGTTGAATCACGCGGCTGGACACTGTGGCCGTCCACCAGCCGCCCTTTTTTACGCAGTGAAAGCAGAAGACATAATCACGGGAGAGCATCTTGATAATCTGAACAAGCTCCCCAAAGGTTCTGGTTTCGATGCAGTGGCCGGTTTCGAGTTTCTCAGCTGTGACTGCAGGCTGCTCTTCTTGATCATCGCCATAGATGTCATCAATCAGGCCGCCAATGATTTCCTCAGCTTCAGCACTGTTGCACTCGGCGATTTTGTAGCAGTACGCGTGAGTGCCATCCTTGGTGATCGGGTCATATCCATTCAATTCACTGATTGGCTTTTCAACGCCACATCTGCAGCAAACAGCTGTTTCTTTCATGGTCATGCTTTTATCCCCGCTACGTATTTGCGGCCGACTCGTGTTGTTCTTACCAACCGCACGCTGGTTCTTACTGGCTGGCGTACGGGTGTTTCTGTTTGTGTGGTGCCAAGGCCGATCACTTGGACAATGGAGAGCAGCAGGCACAGTGGCGCGATAATGCCGCGGCTTATTGCGATGGCGACTGCGTGAACCATGCTTTTGCTCTCAAGACGCTCACGGGCTTGCTCCCAGTGGCGGCGCACAGTGTGCGGTGAGCAACCCATCTCACGAGCAGTACCCTTGTGGCATAGTCCGCTGGCGGCTAGCTGGAGGCTTTGTTTCTGCTTCGGCGTGAGAGTTTGCATTGTTGCTGTCCTTGGTAATTAACCTTTACCTCTTTAAATTAACCTTTGGCCGATAAAATGACAATAAATAATTTACCTTTTTCTTTGTAATGTTAATTTTGGGTGTAAAAAAACCAGCCCGAAGGCTGGTCATGATCGTGCAGGGAGAGAGGTTTAGGCAGATTCTTTCAAGGGGGCAGGGTTGCTGCGTTGCGCTTGTAATTGTCGGTTTATGTTTTCAAGTTGCTGGTGGATTTCTTCCAGCTGCCTGTCCTGCTGGCTGCTGGAGTCATCCTCCAGAAACCATGAGGCTATATAGCCTGTAAACGTACCAAACAACCCTACACCGGCTGTCATAAGAATACCGGCTATCACGCGGCCTTCCGGAGTCACTGGATAGAAGTCTCCGTATCCCACTGTAGTGATCGTGACAAAGGCCCACCACAAAGCATCAGCACCGTTTCCAATATTACTGTTGGCTCCCGATTCAACCTGCATAATCGCAACCGCACCGAACACCACCAGCACCATAGATATGGCTGACACAGTGGCAAAGGTTCCCTGTGTGCGATTGCGGAGGAGGAAAGTAATCAGCATGCGAGCCGACTTGGCTGCACGGAGTATTCTTAGAACGCGAATCACCCGCACGACACGTGCCGCCCGGAAGGCGTCGATCATAGGGATGCTTGATATCAGGTCAATCCAGCCCCAGCGCATAAACGCCCGTTTGCTGGTGGCCTTGATGAAGCGGTAGAAGAAGTCGAAAAGGAAAAAGCCGCAGATGATCGTGTCTGCGGTGTTAAATATGCTGCGGGTTTCTTGTGACAGAGGAAAGGCAGACTGGGCAAAGAGCAGGAGCAGTGAAAACACGGACAGTATCAGTATAAAAAACTGGAAGGGTCCGAGCTCCTCGGTGGTGTCGTTCATTCAATTTTCTCATGGGTTAATAACTTCCTTGCAAGCTTGTATGAGGCGCTTTTCCATTTGCGTCCACGGAAGCTTGTTTTTTGCATTATTGAGTATTTGTCCGGCAAGGGCATGGATAACAGAAATTTGTTCAAGTCTCGCAGCTTGTTGCTGCATATCTTCAAAGTGTTCGGTAGGCGTACTTACGTGGCCGCTACTCTGGCTTGTTGGTGTCTCGTGCTTCTCCATGAACGCCTGATACATGATCCGCTCAGGGTGTTTGTCCATGTTCCCTGTAATGAGCCAGTCCGCATCTATATGCAGAAATGCCGAAATGATCTTCAGGTTGCGTGGTTTTATTGAAGCCACCTCACCGCGCTCAAGCTGGGTGATGGAGTTACGAGTTTGTCCTAACTGATCTGCAACGTCGTTTTGCGTGTAGCCCTTGGTTCGCCCTGGTATCCACTTGTAGCAGTTCTTTCTGGCGTATTTTGCGCGTTCACCTAGCGTGGTCATGTGCTCTCCCTTTTGACAGAACATTTTACCCTTTACCTATGTAGTGTCGACGTTACAGTAAATTAACTAAATGGATCATTTGGCCTATTTTTTCTTGTCAAAATAGCTTAAAAAGGTAAATAATTATTCTGTTAAGACATGGAATAAGAAGATGGGAAGAAAGAAAACAACGGTTCAGAGCGTTATTGACCACTTCAATACACCCACAGAACTGGCAAAGGCTCTGAATCTCTCAGTGAAGAATGTCTATATCTGGCGTCGTCAGGGTTATATCTCTGGCCCTGCCTGTGATGCGATCGAAGAAGTGACTGGGGGAAGGTTTAAAGCGATTGAGTTGAGGAAGATGGCGAAAAGCGCCCGCGGTCGCAGTTTTTACCGGAAGTAATCAGACAAAGAAAAGCCCCGGCGGCGTAGCAACCAAGAACCGGGGCTTTTCAACCATACGAAATGGCAGGAGTCATTATGGAAAGCCATAAGAGAAAAAACAAGGGTATGAGCGACATTATCCCCGATCTGGCAAAGCTCCTTGAACGGCCAATAGCGTTCCAGCAGCCCTATGCCCAGATTGCTGGTTTTGCAGCTGGTGGATTGTTTCTGAGCCAGGCGTTGTACTGGACTGGCAAATCAGAGCGTGATGGTCAGTGGTTTTATAAAACTCAGGATGAGTGGCACAAGGAAACGTGGTTGTCTCGCTCTGAGCAGGAGCGTTCACGGAAGGCTCTTAAGAAAGCGGGTGTTCTGGAAGAGAAGCGCAAGGGAAACCCTGCAAAACTCTGGTACCGGGTGAACAGATCCATGCTGAATGCCGCACTTTTTGAAATCCTTGAAAATCAACAGTTTGCAGAATCCAGCAAACAAGAATGCAGAAATCAGCAAACAAGAGTGCAGGATTCAACAAACAAGGGTGGAAAGGCAGAGAAAACCATCAAAGCCCAGCAAGAAAAAAGCGGCGAGAATCAACAGTTTGCAGAATCCGACAATCTGAACGGAGCCAGTAATTCCGCCAGTCTGCAGAATCAAGCAATCAAGAATGCGGAAATCAACAAACAAGAATGCAGGAATCAGCAAACAAAACTGCAGGATTCAGCAAACATTACAGAGAGTACTTCAGAGAATACCTCAGAGAGTACTGCAGATACTCAAAGCACTGATACTGACGCTGACGCGGCAGCAGTCGAAGGTGAGTTGATTGTGCAGGTTGAAGAGCCACCCTCCCTGATTGATTACCTCTTCGAACGTGGTACCCATCCCGTGATTCTTCTCTTCGTGCACTCTGCGAGGAAGAACGCT
>NZ_SMME01000748.1:3843-5748 GCF_009711465.1 Parendozoicomonas verongulae
TTGCACGGGAGTGGCGTGGTGTGTGGGATGAATTCGAAGCCCGTGAAACTGAAGCAGAGGTGGCGTGATGTATCAGGTTTTATTTTTCCCAGCAGCGATTCTGTGCGGTTTGTTCATTGTCGGCCTGTGTGATCTTGCGTCCGCATGGCCCTGTATTCCGTCCAGCAATGGTGATTTTCGCATTTAAGCGCTTTGGAGCTTGGGGGACGTATGTCAACAGACGACAAAATACAGCAAACGCTTCAGCGCCGTGAGCAGGTGGCAGAGCTGCACGCTGAGGGTTTCACCATCAGAGAAATGGCGGCATTGCTCGTTTGTGGTGAGACAACGATTCGAAATGATATCAACAAGCTTGGCCTGACCATTCCGAATTACTCTGCGGTCATGAAGCAGCGAGCCGTTGAGCTAAGGCAGCAGGGCAAGACCATCGATGAAATTGCAAAGCTTATTGGTCGTCATCGTTCAACAGTTGTCAGCTACCTGGGGCCATCAAAGCGGAATGAAACACAATCTTCAAAAAGTGAGGTGGTCATTCTTGAGCCTGAGAAGAGCCACCCGTTCGGTTTGGCTAACAGGTTTTTGATGGGGATGGCGGTATGAATAACCCAATTGTTTCAGATGTAGAAATTACAACCGATGCGGAAGGCCGGTTTAACCTGAATGCGTTGCACAAAGCCAGTGGAGCTGAGAAAAAACACGGCCCAAGCTACTGGTTGGCTTTAAATTCTACGATTGCGTTGATTGAGGAGTTAAAAAAGTCAAATACCGAGATTCCGGTATTTAGTTCCAGAGGAAAACACGGGGGTACTTTCGCTCATGAATTGCTGGCAATCAGTTATGCGAGCTGGATCAGTCCTTCATTCCAGCTCAAAGTTAATCAGGTTTTTCTTGATCACAAATCAGGAAAATCCTCTCAGCGAATAGCCAATCCACCAGCAGCCAACCTGCCGGACTTCACCAACCCAGCAGAGGCCGCCCGTGCCTGGGCAGAACAGTTTGAACAGAAAACTCATGCTGAACAGGAAGTGCAGCGCCTGAACCATGTGTGCAACACAGTTGCCCGCCAGTTTGTACCCGGGCTGACAGCACCGCAGTTCTGCAGGCAGCTGAATGGTGTGAATATTCAGCAGGTGAACAACTCACTGGTGAATCGCGGCATCCTGATCCGTGAAAAGCGCGGCCACTCCCCAAGCTCCACGGTTCGTGATAAGTATTTCAAAGGGCACACCATCCCCAACGAAGACGGCCACGTTTCCCATCAGCCCCAGCTCACCCAGAAGGGCGCGCGCTGGCTCTACATTCAGTACCTGAATAACAAACTCCCCATGAAGCAGAGCTGGGACGGCAACCTGACTCACATGGTGTTCACCGAACAGGAGGTGGCGTAATGGCTCACCATGCTTTGCAGCACAAGCGGGTAGACCGTGAATCCCATGAGCAGCGCCTCTGCTTTGAATATATGCGGGTTGTTCACCGTGAGGCGTTCTCTCATGCCTATCACGTGCCCAATGGCGGCCATCGTCACAAGGCCACTGCCGCGAAACTGAAGGCGGAAGGGGTGAAGGCTGGTGTGCCCGATATCAAGGTGGCTTTGGCTCGTGGTGGCTTCTTTGGCTTGTATGTGGAGATGAAAGCCAAGGCTCCACACAGCTCTGCAGTTAGCCCCAAGCAGAAGGAGTGGCTGGCTCGGTTGGCTGGGGCCGGTTACTGCACTCGTATCTGTAAAGGGTATGGGGAGTTTAAGGCGGTGATTGATGAGTACATGAGCTGGCCGGAAACCCAGCCCACCCAATGCCCAGCGGCAAATGACTGAGTATTTCAAGAAAGATAGGGATGGCTACGTTGTCAGCAAACAGCACTGCACAGACAGGACAGTCTACACAGCCTGGACACCCGCAAAAAAAG
>NZ_SMME01000748.1:5758-8832 GCF_009711465.1 Parendozoicomonas verongulae
GGCGGAGATGTTTTATCACGGTGGCCTGCGTCGCCCCTGTGGTATCTGCTTGCTGGTGGGCTTTGTGTATACCGATGGCGGTGAGCCACTGACAGAAGTGGACGCCATTGCCTTGATGCGCCAGAGCATGACCCGAATGATTGCTATCAGCGACCAGCTGGGCAAGGAAGTGAAAAAGCTGAAGGCGAAGATACCGCCACCGTCTTTGGCAGATCAGATTTATCCGGACAATGAGCGGGGGCCTGGTCGGTCAAAGTATTGCGGTGATTGAAACCGGATTTTTAAAAAGAAAAACATTGAGGGGAATATGAAAAACACAGCCGTCGAAATCCTGACTAAGGGTGCGGAGCATATCAAGCAGCGCTCTGAAACAAGAGATAAGGCCGGATCCGGTGAGAAAACTATGGAGCGGACTATCCGGGCGTTTTATGCCATGTATGGCGTTAACTTAACCGTTGAGCAGGGATGGCAGTTTATGACGCTGCTGAAAATGTCCCGCGCCAGTGCTGGTAAGTTCAATCTTGACGATTATGAGGATGGTGCCGCTTATTTTGCGTTGGCTGGTGAGGCCGCACATGAGCTGGATGTGATGCGCCGTGAAGATCAATCCATGGATTAGGAGCCGCCATGTATCCCACCACAGGTACAGCTCTGCTCTACGCATTCAATGACACTCTGTTTGATGACACCAGTCTGGCCAGCTGGCAGCAGCAGGTTGAAGACAAGTATCCGGAAGAGGCTCCCTATATCAGCTTTGATGCTGTGGAGCAGGCAGTGGGTTACGAACATGGCCGGTTGCGTAAGAAAGACTGGCATACCCAAGCGGGTATGGTTTCGGCTCTGTTGATGGATCAACTGGAACCTGCGGAATACTGGTTACTCCACTGTTTCTATAACTTTGACAATGAGGTGGCTGTTATAAGCCGGGCATGGATGTATTTACGCCCGGAGCTGGTGGACTGTACCGGTATCCGCAAGTCTATCCGTGAGAACAATATCGCTCTGGATTATATGAGCCTGCGAGCCATCAAACCCAAGCTGCTTCAGGCTCAACCCACCTTTGACGGGGCCATGAATCAGCGAACTATTACCGTTCGGCAGTCAGAGGTAAAGCGTCACCTCCACAACTGGAAAGATGACGTGTACCAAAAAGCCGACACCATTCTCAGGCTTAACAAGCTGCTTTGGGAGAACTCATGAATCGCAAACCCTTTATCGTTCAGTACCGCCGTGCGGATGTGGTGTATCCAGAACCCAAGTGGGAGTTCCACAGCAGCCATCAAACCCGGGCGTTGGCGAAGAACGCTATTGAAGATCAGGAGCTTCAACGACCCGGGGTTTATGAAATGCGGATACGGGGGAGGCGGTGACTAATAAAAGTAGCGGGGCGAGCGCAAAAGCTCCAGCATTTGGTGAATACTGCGCTCCTCCATAATCAGTGTCCAAGAAAGCCCGTCAGATTCACCATTTATCTTTTGCTGGGTATGAATTTCATCTAACCGTTCCAGTAAAGGTTTTCTGGCGTCAGCTATATAGTCAGACATGTTTGCCTCCCAAGAATCTACACATAAAAAATCATTGTGACGATCAAGTAGGATAGTAGCGATTTGGAGGGGTGCCACTTTCTCTTTCAGGGTTTATCAGGGCGAGTGATATCAACCATTGAAGCACCAACATACTTGCCAATAGTGGTAACCTGGTAACATAATATATTCATGCTGTGGTTATAGCGTCTGAAATATTGGTTCCCCCGATATCAGCGCTGTAACCTACGGCACCAAACATAGATTTTATCGTTGCGCCCTGGCAGGTTTAACCCGCCGGGGCGTTTTCGTTTCTGCACCCGGTAAACACCATGAACGCTGCTGAAATCATCCGTCATCACGAAGGGTTACGGTTGCGGCCTTACCTGTGCACGTCTAAAAAGCTCACCATCGGTTATGGCCGGAATCTGGAAGACCGTGGTCTCACACGCCAAGAGGCAGACTACCTGCTGGAGAATGATCTGCACGACATACGCCGCCAGCTGGTGGAGCGTATCGATTGCTGGGACCAGCTTTCAGAGGTTCGTCAGGCTGTGTTGATTGATATGGCGTACAACCTCGGTCTGGCTGGGCTGCTGAAGTTCAAGAATACACTGGCCGCTGTCTCTGCTGGACGATACAAAACCGCAGCCTGTGAAATGCTGGATTCTCGTTGGGCTAAGCAGGTTGGCGCAAGAGCTAACCGTCTGGCTGCGATGATGGCGACAAACCGCTGGCCCAAGGATTTTAAGTAATGGATCCAGTCAGCATTATCGGAATTGCTCAGGGTCTTGCCACACTCACCGGCTTTGATAAGAAAGTCAAAGGCTGGATCAGCAGCACCCCGGGCGGGAAGGTTGCACAGCAGGTTGTGCAGATTGCCCAGGACATAACTGGAGCAGCTGAACCTGAAGACGCCCTCAAGAGTTTGCGGGCAAACACTGAGCAACAGGCCGCGTTCATTGAAGCCTGTGCCAAGCGAAAGCACGAACTCAGGAAGCTGCGCTGGGAAGATCGCAAAGACGCCCGGGCAATGTACAAAATCAATGGCAACATGGCTGACCTGATCGCACGCCGTGTTATCACCTGGAACCTGCCGTTTATTGCGTTGCTGGTTGTTGCCAACGTGGTTGTTGCTGTCTGGGTGGAAGACTCAGCCGTGGCTCAGCTACTGGGCAACGTGATTGGATTTGCTATGAGTCAGCTGTGGAAAGAGCGGCAGACAGTAATTGAATTCTTTTTCGGAGCTGGCCTTGGATCAAATGGTGATGTAGATGAGTGAACCCTGGCATATCGACAAGAAAATCAGCATCACTCACGTTATCAGCACAATGATGATCGTGGCATCCCTGTTTGTTTGGGGTGGAGGTATTGAGCGACGCATTGATAGAAACGCTCAGGACATTGAGCAGGTACGCGAGATTCAGAAACGCAACTGGGATGCCAATAGGGAGCAATGGCGCGATACAAAAGACAGCATGAATAAGATGAATTCAAAACTTGATCGGTTGATTGAGCGGCAATAAATGCCAGCAAGACTCAAGCGAGCCT
>NZ_SMME01000374.1 GCF_009711465.1 Parendozoicomonas verongulae
AGAAGCAACAAATTTCAGGTCAAATGCAGGATTTAAAACGGAAGAATGCCTGACCTGTTTATCATGAATCGGGGAAGAGGAAGCTTTCTTCTTATCCGTACCTAACCTTGAGAGAGCATATCTGAGTTTTGAGACTGAGTCCGAATCAGAATCAGAGCTACATATTCTTTTTTCAGCGCTAAATGCCGGTTCACAGGCTGAAGATCTTTTCCTTGAAATAGCGTGAAATGGCTGCATTTTTGATCATCCTTGTGCTGTTTTCCCTGAATTACTAACAATATTGACAGCACAAGCCATTTTTGGTTCCACACCTCACGTTGCTCAGCGTCGGGAGCGTAGACTCCTGCGTCTATGTGGCGCAGTAAGAGCGGAAAAAGACGCCGTCGGCATATGCGAAGGCAATGGTTTGGGTACTGAGATACTACTACTATCCAGTCTCAGCCCATTAATAAATTCCTGAGCGATAATCGTTAAATCGTCATCATCAAGGACCAGAGCATCATGGGATCGAAAAGCTGTTCTGAGGTAATGCTCGCAGGCACCGTCCCACTGATGATAACTTGTTACCTTCGTCATAAGCGTATTCAACTCAGCCGTTGATTGAGGAATATGGTGTCCCATTTGATCTATTACAGATCCGACCTGAGCATTAAACCAACAGGCAGTTATCCCTCCTC
>NZ_SMME01000003.1 GCF_009711465.1 Parendozoicomonas verongulae
TCTGTCCCTTTTACAGCTATGCACTGATACTGCACAGGCTGTATGGTTTAACAGTATTGTCATCAATATCCCCAGTGTCACCGGCAGGACAGAATTCAGCGTTGATTATGCTCTGCGACTGTTTCCACACCGCGACTGGCAATATAACGACCAGCCTCGTAAACACCAACATGACAAGGCTACGTTGCTATCTTCTTTGTTCT
>NZ_SMME01000124.1 GCF_009711465.1 Parendozoicomonas verongulae
AGGAGGGTGTGAGATCATCCATTTTCAGGCTGCCCTCCAGTAAGGGTGAATGCCCACTGTATATTGGCAAGTCTAAAGGTGAAGCAGCATTTAATATCTCCCTGATGCAGATGCTCGTATCTCTTTTCTTACCCAAAAAATGGGCATACCAGTTTTTCAAGAGGCGTTGTACCAATGGTTTAAGCTCATTGGCAGCGTCCAGCTTTTTCAACAGGTCATAAAGTGCCGTGACCTCGGTACGGGGACAATGTTCTGGTTCTAGCCAATTTTGT
>NZ_SMME01000430.1:0-497 GCF_009711465.1 Parendozoicomonas verongulae
ATATCGTTTTCCCAGTCAGGACTATCCAATTTAATAAAGGTTAGCTCCATGGATGGCAGCATAGCATTCCAAAATTCTGTCAATAGTCTGGGTTTATTGGCAAAGGTTGGCTCGGAAGGAACAGTGATAATCACACAATTCTCTTTTAAAGAAACTCTATTCAGGTCTTGTAAACACTTGGCTACAGGGCAGAAATGCCCTCCATAGGCACTCAGAGTTCCGGCCAGCTCCAATCCCATTGATATCTCCTTACTGTAATGTGGGAATGTGACATACAGAATTTGATCAGCTTTTTTTAACCACACACTTTCTAACTCCCGACATTTTTCCCAGAAAGGTGTATTCCAGGCTTGAGCGGGTTCTATTTCCACAACATAAAGGTTGTCTCGGATTTTGTGTGCCTGAAGTTGTACAGATTTAAGCTCTGGTGAATTCCGCAGTGGAAGTGGCGCGTAAAGGGGGACATCGTTTGGCCGGACAGCAGTGTAAACCGGAGA
>NZ_SMME01000430.1:601-839 GCF_009711465.1 Parendozoicomonas verongulae
CAATGCATCTTCGGGCGGTAGATAGGTTTTCGGCGTAATCGCTGTAGTTTATTCGCCATGGGCCTGTGGATGTATAAAAAAACTCAGACAGCGAAAGTAGTGAGTCTTGTGACAGCTGACTGTCAGTGGAAACTATAGAGCCCAGACTTCCACTCAAATATGAGGAATCGCTGTGGTCAGATGTATTCCCATCGCTTGATACTTCTGATTTTGAGGCGTCTTCAGATGAAGACTGGGA
>NZ_SMME01000873.1:0-1055 GCF_009711465.1 Parendozoicomonas verongulae
TGAGGATAAGGAGATTGAACTGGCTCTGGGTCGGTTACTCCAGACCATGGGGGGCACGAACAATCTTATAGCAACCCGGGACATCTATACCCGCCTGCGCACCCGCGCGGCCGGAGGGCAGCCGAACACCCCCTGTGAGGACAAGGAGATTGAACTGGCTCTGGGCAGACTGCTCCAAAGCATGGGGGGAACAGGCAACATGAGAACGGCTCTGGATATCTATACTCGCCTGCGCACCCAGGCTGCCAAAGGGCAGGAAAATACCGCCTGTGATGATAAGGATATCGAACTGACACTCGGCAGACATCTCCAGGCCATGGGGGGTACGGAGAACCTGATAGCAGCCCATGACATCTTTACCCGACTGCGTACCCGAGCAACCAAGGGGCAGGCGAACATCCCCAGTGATGACAAAGAGATCGAACTGGCTCTAGGTAGACATCACCAGATCATGGGGGGCACGGACAACCTGCAAACGGCCCTGGAAATCTTTACCCAGCTGCGCACCCGGGCGGCTTGGGGGCGAGCGAACACCCCCTGTGATGACAAAGAGATCGAGCTGTCTCTGGGCAGACACCTCGAAATTATGGGGGGTACGGAGAACATGAAAGCAGCCATGGATATCTATATCCGACTACGCACTCGTGCAGCCGGGGGACAGGAGAACACCCCCTGTGATGATAAAGGTATCGAGTTAACACTGGGCAGACACTTCCAGGCTATGGGGGGCAGGGACAACCAGAGAGCGGCTCTGGACATCTTTATACGGCTGCGTACCCGGGCAGCCAAGGGACAGGAGAACACTCCTTGTGATGACAAGGATATCGAGTTAACACTGGCCAGGCTGCTCCAGGTCATGGGAGGAAAGGAGAACATGGAAACGGCTCTGGGCATCTTTACCCGACTGCGCACACGCGCGGCCGGGGGGCATGAGAACACCCCCAGTGATGACAAAGAGATCGAGTTAACACTGGGCAGGCATCTCCAGGTCATGGGTGGTGCGGAGAACATGGAGACAGCTCTGAGCATTTTTACCCGGCTGCGCACCCGGGCGG
>NZ_SMME01000873.1:1065-103119 GCF_009711465.1 Parendozoicomonas verongulae
CCTGGGCAGGCATGTCCAACTTATGGAGGGCCCGGAGAACATGAAAACAGCCCTGGATATCTATACCCGACTGCGTACCCGCGCGGCCGGAGGACAAGTAAACACCCGCTCTAAGGACAAGGAGATCGAACTGGGTCTGGCAGCTATTTTCGTTGATACGGGAGATTGGGAGAAGTTTGATGAACTGCAACTCGAAAAGCAGTTGTTTTCAGGGTTCGAAGCCTGCTTATGTTTGAGTATCCGTCACTTCCGGGAATTAACGGAAGTTAAGGACATTTTGCCCAAACATTCGATTCTTCTGGGGAAAGCATTTCATTGGGCTGCTCTTGCAGTGGAGAACAGTGGAGGCCTAAGTGCATCCTCTCTCAGTCAACTGGCTCATTGCTTTCGCCTTTTATCAGTCTGGCCGAAATTCAAACTGCAAACTTTGGGTATCAAAGAGAGAAAGGAGCAAGAGTTCAAACATACATCAGACTTCCTCTTTGCTATAGCCAACGATCTTGATCCCCATCGATATAAACTTATGAAAGATGACCCCTGGAGGCTAAAGGAACGAGAGCTATTGACTCATATAACTGCCCAAGCATGCCCCCCATACTTAAGGTAACCCTTCTCCTCATTAGTAACTGGCTATTCCGGGCTCAAAACCAAACTGTTTATTTGGACAGAATATTCTGAAGCCGTGTCATCGCCATCAGAACTGAGCCACAAGCCCAGCACCCGTTTACCAGACTCGGGGGAAACCTTCATTGTCACATGGCCATCATCGGTTTGCGGCTCAACAAAATGCTCTTTTAGCAGCTGCGATGCTGGATGAACCCTCTCCTGCCCTGCCAATCGGTGATCCGAGTACACGTTATAAAAGGAGATATAATCAATTCCTGTTCCCTCAGGTGCCAGGGCAAATAATGTTTTTATCCACTGAGGGGCCATAAGCCGCTGGAATCGGCCCATACGGCGATCACCTTCGTAAACAACCCCAAGACGGAAAAGAAAGTCATCTGCCCCCTCCTCCCCCTGTTTTCGCCCCGACAGATTAATTTCCCCTTGAATATGGAGAGTGAGGGCAATCTCCTGCAATGCTACAGGTTGAGAAAATGGGTAAATCAGAGGACTTGCAGACTGGTTGACATGAATGCTCATGCGCCCATCAGCAAAAGAAACCTCATTAGCTGGAAGACTCGAGTATTTAAGTTGCTGCCAGTTATCTGGATGCTGTAATGGCCACTCAACAGGCTCACTGGCATAGGAATTTGAACCCGCAATGAGGGTAAAAAACAAACACAGCGAGTAAATAAGAGAGCGGCAATCCATGTCGTACCTGAAGATTTCAGCACCAAAAGAGATAAGTCCCTAAACCATTGCTGATTGTAATCTCAAGACACACCGTTCGCCCACTACCAGATTAATGGTTCCTCAGAAAATGAAGGCTTTCTGTGAGAGCCTTTTCCTCCAGGTTTTTTCGGTAGTCGAGCGGATATTCACTCATATCAAAGTTGTGGTGTGCCTTATAAACAACCTCCTTAATCAAAGAGAATCCTGCCTGCTGATTGATTATCCGATTCACATGCTGACAATTCTTAGCACGACATTGAGAATCCTCACTCCCCAGAATCATAAGGGTTGGCACTTGTGGCCAGGATTTATACCACGAGAAGTAATGTCCCGGACGACAACTGGGGTAATACAGAACAATAGAGCGAATGCTCTCTGGCAGGCTTGCATCCGGTATATCCCCAACACCCGGAACAGGCATTCCCAGTTTCGCCAGAGTCAGCGCTTCAAGGACTGCAGAAGCTCCATGGGAGTAGCCAATAATAGAGATTGTATCCGGATTGATCATGGAGTTGCTCCGGGCGACCTCTAAAGATAAAAACACATCCGCCGCCCTGACCGCTGGTAAAAACGCATACCCTTCAGTTACACGCTGCTGAAAAAGCTGCATCTGAGTCTGAGAAACCCTCGCTCCGGTGAATGCCTCTGGCGCACTGACTCCCGGAGCATAGATTTTCTCTTTACGCAAAGACAGGGGTAAACCGGCTTTCACCCGTGCTTCTGTGAAACTGTCCGGGATTAAAACGGCATAGCCCTGCTGCAGGAAAAAATCTCTACGCTTTTTCATCGTGAGGGTATGAGCCGATGAAGTACCGTGTACCAAAATAACCAGCGGGTAAGGTTCGGAGATATTTCTGGGCGGGTAAAAGAATTCGTAATCCAGCTCGGCACCTACCTCGTCCCAGCTTTTTCGAGCAGGACAAAGACCTTCGTGATACTCCCGAAAGAAAAAATGTGTTCCCAGGCAGGCTGCCTCATACAAATCTCCCGACGGAGTAACCCAGCTCATAGCAACAAGCAGCAGGTACTGGAGGTATTCCAATGGAGACATAGCCAACAGACTGTATTAAAAATTCAGTCACTTAAACTAGCTGAATTTTCTCAGCCTGTCTGAGAAGTCACCATCAGCAGGGCCGCTGTACTCAAAAGTCGTAAAATTTTGTTACCAGACTGAAAAAACACTGTATATCAGGCCTGAGAGTCGTTATTGAAAGAAAGCTTCAGTGCTAAGATTGCCGCCGAATGAATTTTCCATACCGGAGCCTCCGATGAAACGACTGGCTGTTCTGCTGTGTTCTCTGTTTTTTACGTTTTCTGTACAGGCCAAAGAGCTGGCTGGTGTGACCCTCGCTCCAAGTATCAAGGACGCTGACCATAGCCTGCAATTGAACGGTGCAGGCGTTCGCTCCAAGTTTTTCATGAATCTGTATGTCGGCTCGCTGTACACTTCAGCCCCAGCCAAAACCTCTGAAGTGATTCTGGACGGCAAAGTGCTGGCTGCGGTTCGTCTGGATATTATTTCCGGCATGATTACTTCCGACCGTATGGTCTCCACCGTAGAGGAAGGCTTTATGGCTTCAACGGCCAATAATGTTGCGCCCCTGCAGGAACGTATTGATGAGTTTCTGGCTGTTTTCACACAGTCTGAAATCAAGAAAGGCGAAGTATTCACTCTAGTGGGTAAGCCTGGTGTTGGCGTAATTGCCTACCGTAACGGCAAGAAAGCCGCAGAGGTAAAAGGCGATGACTTCCGTAAAGCGCTGTTTGGCATCTGGCTGGGTGACAAGCCTGCGGACAGAAAGCTGAAAGCGGCTATGCTGGGTCAATAGTCATATTTATGGTGAACAGCTGCAGAAGCCTGCAGCTGTTCACTGACATCTCAGGCCAGGGTCTGTACTGTTCGTTGCTCCACCCACTATCAGGCATCATGGTCAGCCCATTATTTCTATGGCTTCAAGAATGCCAGACTCCGCATCCGCAAGCTATTGATGTATAGTCCCCGCCCACTCCATTTGCAGAACCTTTCTCGAATATGCTCAGTTACCGACACGGCTTTCACGCTGGCAACCATGCCGATGTTCTCAAACACCTCGTCCAGACTCTTGTGATTCAACACCTGACCAAGAAGGACAAACCCGTCCGCTATATCGATACCCACTCTGCCACCGGCGGCTACTCCCTGAGTGACACCTTCTCTCAGAAAACCTGCGAATGGGAAGAGGGTATCGCCCAGCTCTGGCATCAGGACAACCTGCCCGAACCTGTTCAGCAGTACGTAGACGTGGTCAAAGCCTTTAACGGTGACAACAAGACTCTCAAACTCTACCCCGGCTCACCGGCAGTTGCAGCAGAGCTGTTCCGTGAGCAGGACAAGCTGCAACTGTTTGAGCTCCACCCTGCCGATAGCCGTGAGCTGGATCGTAATTTTCAGAGAGATCGCCGAGTGAATGTGACTCAGGGAGACGGCTTTGCTGGTTTGAAAGCACTGCTACCCCCTATCGAGCGCCGAGCACTTGTGCTGATTGACCCGCCCTATGAAGTGAAAGATGACTACAACACTGTCATAAAAGCCCTCAAAGGCGCTTTACAGCGTTTTGCAACAGGCGTTTATGCCGTGTGGTACCCTGAAATCAACAGCGAGCACTCCCGCATGTTTCCCCATAAACTGGAACGCTGTGGCGCAGATCGCTGGTTGCATGTGACCATGCGGGTGCGAGGCAACAATACGGAAGGGATGTTTGGCAGCGGGATGTTTGTGATCAATCCGCCCTGGTTATTGGAAAAGCAGTTACGGGATTCTCTACCTGCTCTTATCAATGCTTTGGGACAGAACCCAGACGCAGGTTTCACCATCAAAACCCACGGTCTGGATTAAAGAGGCTAGGAGGGGGTTACTGGCTCCCCCTCCAGCTTCTCAAGAATCGCAGCCATCACATGGGCCATGGCAATGCCAGCGCACCAGACAACCACAATTTGAGCGAATCCACCCACCACCAGTACATCAAAAGGCTTGGCAATCTCATTGGTGAACAGCCCCATCTGGTCTGGCCAGTCGGTGAAAGAGATTAAGAAGAAGGCATAGGTTCCACACGTAGTTGCTGCGGCATTCGAAAAACGCATTCTTACATGGGGTTTGGAACTCAATACCCGTGCCCACCGGAATACTCGAATATCTATATATCCCCCAACATTCACAGCCACCAGCGCCCCAAGGAAGATGGTAAAGGGAAGCCCGGCTATCAATGAGCAAACAAAAGCAATACTTGTCGGAATCAACAGCATATGCCAGAGAGATTTACGGAATTCAACCCTCGCTTGCTCAGCATAGTGCTGTACAAATGACCGGGAGACATCAAGTAAGGGGATAACTGTTAAAGCGGAGAATGGAACCCAGATATCAATTCCAAACCACGTACCCAGCGAAAAAGGCACCTGTGCACCATATTGGCAGGCGATAGAAGCAGCAGAAAATAGAGCCAGCCACACAAGATATTTCTGAACCGGTGTCATTTATGCCCCTCGGCAAAAGTTCTCAATGATGCAAGCGAACGAGTAACACTATAGCAGCCTGAAAAACTTGGAATTATTCAAAAAGAAATGCCAATAATCAGCTGTCTTTTAGAAGATTTATCATGGGTAACATAACCCCATGAAGACGACTTAACCACACACTACCGGAGAAGTAACCTATGCCAGTTAAACCTTTCCCCTCTTGATAATATGTCGCTATATACCCTTTGGAATCCGGTAATGAACTATCCCACTCCACTATCAACTCATTCCCCTGGCAAGAATAAACAGAAGGGGCGAGGGTATAGGTTTCTACGAAGCTATCCGCCGTCACAACAACTTTGGGCGGGTCTTTATAACGATCAACACCAACTGGGATAGTCACCTCAACAATCCCTTTGTCAGGAATATTTAAGCTTCCATGGTAGTAACCTGGAGGAATTTCACAAACACGCTTTTTACTGGCGGCAACATCTTTCACTCCAAAGCCATACAAAGAGTAAGACGAACTAAATTTCATAAACGGCAATGTCGCCATACCAACTCCACCCGCAAGTGCGGGGATAGTCAGACGGAAAAGTGCCTCATTCAACAGATATAGCCCTACGCGATTGCGGTATCGGTAGGCAAAATCATCCCATGACGCCATCACATACAGTGCGCTGTATCCCAAGGTCAGAAGTGTGGCGCCTATATGGACACCACGAAATAGTGCTTTCTTAAACTCTAACCTTCCTGTGTAGGTGCCAGTGGCATACAGCTTAGAGAGCTCCCGATTCCATACCAGAGCAAGGCTTACAGATCGCCCCAAAGCCCCGGAAGAGATTTCAAGTGAGTCACCATGGCAGCTGATGCGTGCAGAACGATTATCCAGCCACACTTCATAAATGGCAGGGTAATGTGCGCCGCTTGAACTCTCCAACACACGATAAGCACCACGCACATCACCTTGAGTCGTGATAGCCAGATGAAGCGTGTCATGCCCCGCACCCAGGTGGTGGATGCTGTACAGTCCGCTGGGAATTGTACACGGCAGATCAAAACGAGCAGGCTCTGCATAAGACAAAGACACCCCCAGCCACAGCCCGTAGAGCAACCCTGCTCGTGCAAAAAAGAAAAGGCAGGCCAGTGCCCTCATTCAACAGCCCTCGTGCAGTGAGAAACTACAAAGCGAGGGGCAAGACTAGTCGGGAGAATTTAAGCCTGCCAGACAAGTCCGCTGAATATTTATGACAGAGAGGCTTTTATTTCGGCATCAGGGCCGGAAGTCTTCGCCATCTGATTCGGTAATACAGGGTGCAAGAACGGAAGAATTATCTATATATGAGGAAAGCAGGCTGCGTATGGCTCACTGGAAACCGCCGAAAAATGCTCAGGCAACCCGGTCAGCCCGGCAGCTATCATAGAAAGCTTGTTCAAACGTTCTCTTGCCAGGAGTCCACAATGGTATTTGACATTCTTCAGCCCGCCTTCCATCCCGAACGACCTCAGGTAAGGTCATAGATTCGTAATATCTTCGTCATACCACCGTCATAGCAGATTCATAGCCTGTCCCTGAAACCCTAAAACTCAGGTAACCCGTATGGAATCAGCAAAGCGTTCTGTGGCCCAGTCGGAATCTGGCCTGATGGCCGGCTTCGCGACCAGCGCGCAGGACATGGAAGATATCTTCCGTCTGCGCTTCGAGGTCTTTTCCAGTACATTCAACGGAAACTTTGACAGCCAGTGCGAACACAGTCTGGATACAGATCCGTTCGACAACCACTGCCAACACCTGATCGTCCGGGATATCCGTACCGGAGAAACCGTGGCCACGACTCGCCTGCTGGGTGATGAGAATGCCAGCCTGATCGGACATTTCTACAGTCAAAACGAATTCTACCTGCCCGGCATTACTGAGCTTCCCGGTAAGGTGCTGGAGCTGGGAAGAACCTGCATTAATGAGCAATACCGGGATGGCGCTGCCATATTTACTCTCTGGCAGACTCTCGCTCGTTTTCTGGCTGACAACAAATACCGATTCCTGATTGGCTGTGCCAGCATCAGCATGGATGATGGCGGTATTCAGACAGAAGCCATCATGAAGGACATCCGCGAAAAATATCTGGACAACTCTCGCATTCAGGCACGCCCAAAGGTGCAGGTTCCCCAAATTTCACTGGCAGAGAATGTCGTTGCCCGCCCACCGGCTCTGTTGAAAACCTACCTGCGTCTCGGTGCCCGCGTGTGCGGAGAACCAAGCTGGGATCAGGAGTTTGGCTGTGCCGATGTATTTATCCTGCTGGATATGCACAATCTTTGCCCCCGCTATGCCCGTCGTTTTCATCTGGAAAACTGGAAAGCCTGAACCGGAGGTCTGATGAGTACTTTCTTACGCAGGATATTTCGCACAATCGCAATCATTCTTTTGATTACCCTGGGCATTGCGCTGGCATGCTGGATACAGTTGTTGATCTGGGCAGATAAAACCCGCCCGACTTCAATCAGAACCGACGAAATCCGGTTGGCTCTCAAACAGTGGTGGCTGGGTGTACTATGCAAGATTCTAGGCCTCAAATTGCACCGCAAAGGTGGCCCCTGGACGGGCCCGGTGTTAATGGCCTGCAACCATATCAGCTGGATGGATATTCCTATTCTGGCCACCAATGTACCATTTCACTTTCTCGCCAAGTCGGAGATTCGCAAGTGGCCAGTGATTGGCTGGTTGACAGCAGTAGCGGGCACGCTGTTTATTCGTCGGGGCTCAGGGGATAGCCGCAGCATTACCCGACAGCTGTCGAATCATCTGAGTCAGGGCAACAGTATTCTTTTTTTTCCGGAAGGGACGACTTCCGATGGCACTCAGACTTTGCCATTCCATAGCCGTTTATTTGAAAGCGCTATCAGCAGTCAGGTGGTCATTCAGCCCATCACTCTGGCTTATTGTGACTCTGGCCGCCCTCACACGATTGCACCATTTATTGGTGATGACAGCCTGGTACCCCATATCTGGCGAATTCTGGGGGAAAAGCAGATTCATGTGCACCTGCACTATCACCCACCGGTGAAAGCCTGTGATATGACAGCCAAAGAGCTGGCAACCCAAACTGAGGCAACCATCCGACAAGGCTTAGAGGGGATTTTCCCACTATCACCAGCCGCCACTCAGAACAGCGAGGGACGAACAGTTATCCGTTATGTAGATAGCAACACAACAGTTGCCCCATAACAACAGGAGCCCTCCCCTGTCAGGGGAGGGGTAAAGCAGAGGGTATTAGCTTTCAATAAGCGTGACAGGGTCAAACTCAGCGATCTTTGCCTTCCACTCAGCAGGGCCGGTTTCATGAACAGAACTGCCGCGAGTATCCACAGCCACGGTTACCGGCATATCTTCCACATCAAACTCATAAATGGCTTCCATTCCCAATTCAGGGAAGGCTACCACTTCGGCTTTCTTAACAGCCTGGGCCACAAGATAAGCCGAACCACCAACAGCCATCAGGTAAATCGCTTTGTTGTCCTTGATCGCGTCAATTGCCACAGGGCCTCGCTCAGCTTTACCGATCATGCCAATCAAGCCAGTTTCCTCCAGCATGGTACGGGTGAACTTGTCCATGCGGGTAGAGGTTGTTGGGCCTGCCGGACCAACCACTTCATCACGAACAGGATCGACAGGGCCTACGTAGTAGATAAAACGATTCTTCAGATCAACCGGCAGCTCTTCGCCTTTGGCCAGCATATCGGCCATCTTCTTATGGGCCGCATCCCGGCCAGTGAGCATCTTACCACTCAGTAAAACAGTATCGCCGGGCTTCCAGTCCTGCATCTCTTCCTTGGTCACGGTATTCAAATTCACGCGATGTACGTTCTCACCAACTTCCCAACTGATGTCAGGATAATCATCAAGGCCTGGAGGCGTCAGTTCTGCTGCGCCAGAACCATCCAGCTCAAAGTGTGCGTGACGGGTGGCTGCACAGTTTGGAATCAGGGCCACTGGCAGAGACGCTGCGTGGGTTGGATAATCCTTGATCTTTACATCCAGAACGGTGGTTAAACCGCCCAGCCCCTGTGCACCAATGCCCAGCTTGTTAACTGCTTCAAACAGCTCAAGGCGCAACTCTTCAGCACGGTCCTGTGGGCCACGCTCCTGCAGTTCATGGATATCAACAGGATCCATCAGGGATTCTTTCGCCATCAGAACGGCTTTTTCTGCGGTACCACCAATACCAATGCCGAGCATACCAGGAGGACACCAGCCGGCTCCCATAGTTGGAACGGTTTTAAGAACCCAGTCCACAATGCTGTCTGATGGGTTCAGCATCGCCATTTTGGCTTTGTTCTCGGAGCCACCACCTTTGGCAGCAACCTGAAAGCTCACAGTATCGCCGGGTACCAGTTGAACGTGGATAACAGCCGGAGTGTTGTCCCGGGTGTTCTGACGCTTACCAGCCGGGTCTGCCAGAATGGAAGCACGCAAAACGTTATCTGGGTGGGTGTAGGCTTGGCGAACACCTTCGTTAATCAGATCTTCCAGACCTTTTTCTGTTTCAAAGCGAACATTCATGCCCACTTTTACAAAAATGGTAACGATACCCGTATCCTGACAAAGCGGCCGTTTACCCATCGCGCACATACGGGAATTAATTAGAATCTGCGCCATCGCATCTTTGGCTGCGGGGGATTCTTCCCGCTCCCAGGCTTCATGAATGCCCTGGATAAAATCCACGGGATGATAATAGGAGATGAATTGCAGGGCATCGGCAACACTCTGTACCACATCTTTTTCACGGATAACTGTCATACAAACAACCCCATTGTCAGGCAGTGCTTTGCAATATTTTTTCGGTTATGACATGCGGTGGAAGGAATAAGACACATTGTTCATATTTAAAGTGAGTGCTATTCCTGAACGGCATTCCTACGGGGGCATTATATCACCGGTAATGCTTGTGTCTGCGCCTTGTAAAGCCAAAAGGCATCCCTAAATCAAAGAATCGTCTATATTTATCCGGTTAGGCTTGAAATGCACGGAAGCTCTTATGAAACATCAGAGTTTTGGCTTGGCACTTTTATTGATCAGTTCATGGATGTTTACAGACATTCTGGCTGCTGATTCGCCATCAAAACCCTCCTCCGCTACTCCTTCGTTCCTGTTTCAAATTCATGGTTCCAATACCATTGGTGCCAGGTTAGGGCCTGAACTCGTCAAAACCTTTCTCAAAACCCGTGGCTGCGAAAGAATTGATACTCGGTTCCTTGAAGGTGAAGAAGATATTGCCCTGCAATGTGTCAGTGATGGCAAGTCGCTGGCCGTGAGAATTGCCTCTAAAGGTTCCAGTACCGGATTTAAAGCCATGAATCGCGGTGAAGCGGATATTGTCGCATCCTCTCGCCAGGTGAAAGAAAAGGAAATCAAACAGCTGGCACGCTTCGGCAATATGAAAGCCCATGATGCAGAAACCGTGGTGGCCCTCGATGCTGTCGCCATCATCGTGAACTCCCTCAACCCTGTAGAAGCGCTATCCATTAACAGCATCGCCAGAATCTTCCAGGGGCAGATTGGAAACTGGTCACGGGTTGGCGAGGGAAAAGGCTCTATCCGCCTGCTTGCCAGGGACAAAGCCTCTGGAACCCGGGATACATTCGATAGTCTGGTTTTGGGGAAGGGAGTAAAAATCTACAACCGCCATACTGCCTTTGTATCCAATGAAGAGTTATCGGATGGGGTGGCTGCCGATAAAAATGCCATTGGCTTTACCAGCTTCAGCACCATTGGCAACAACAAGGCTCTGACCGTATCTATGGCAGGCGGGGCAGGCATCTCCCCGACACCTGCCAACATTTCTACCGAGGATTACCCTCTGGCTCGCAGGCTGTATTTCTATATGCCTGCCAAGATAACTAACCCTGATGCCCGTGCTTTTCTGAAGTATGTTAAAACAGAGGCCGCACAAGCTATTGTTGCCCGATCCGGCTTTATCCCCCTGACCGTTAAAAAGCTCAAGGCTGTTAGCCACACCACCTCAAGCCGTTACTCCAGAGCCACAAGGGGATACGAACGGCTGAGTGTGAACATCCGATTCTCTAAGGAAGGCAAAGTGATAGATAGCCTTGGTCAACAGAGCATTAAGCGCCTTGCCAGGTTTATGGGGGAGAATGATGGCACTCTCCTGTTGCTGGGGTTCTATGGATTATCAGAAGGAAAAAATGATCGCCAGTTTTCTGCACAGGCTGCAGCTAAGGTAAGTACAGCTCTGATAAATACGGGGGTGCGCAAAAGCCGCATCATAGTGCGGGGGCTGGGAGATGAACGGCTTTTATCAACAGGACGTAGAGCTAAGGACAACACCCAGAACATCCGGGTCGAAGTTTGGTTCAAACCCTGGCTGATTGTTGAGTAACCTATACTGTGATCACTCATTAAATACAGAATTTTGTTGTTCATACTGGGAGCATGGAAGCTTTATGAAACGTTTTACGACATTCACCCTTGCAACTTTATTCTCCTTATTTATCAGTGCATCCCTTTACGCTGACCATAAACATCAGCCCTCTTCCCGGGACGATGGCAGCTGCGGCTCTCTTGAAGTCGCCGATATGAACTGGAACTCAGCCAGTTTTGTAGCCCACGTAGATCAATTTATTCTTGAGCACGGTTTTGGCTGCGAGGCCACTCTGGTACTTGGCAATACAA
The DNA here is from genome assembly GCF_009711465.1 of Parendozoicomonas verongulae. Taxonomy (GTDB): domain Bacteria; phylum Pseudomonadota; class Gammaproteobacteria; order Pseudomonadales; family Endozoicomonadaceae; genus Sansalvadorimonas; species Sansalvadorimonas verongulae. The sequence goes on from NZ_SMME01000873.1 coordinate 12,584, forward strand.
AAATCACCGGAGCCTCTTTGCTGTCGGAGAGCAAGCCTGAAGTTGTTCCCGAGTTTTGGGGCAATGCGGTAAGGGAAGAACTGGCCGAGGCGGTGCAAGAACAAAAAATCCGTTATGGCCGTTCACCTTTCATCGATGGCGCTATTGAAGCGTTCTGGGTACCTGCTTATATGGTGGAATCAACACCTGAGTTAGCAACCATCGCCGGTATCAAGAAAAATGCTCACCTGTTCCCTTCCACCAGCGAGAAACCATTCCCGTTTTATGGTTGCCCAAAAGGCTGGATCTGCCATACCTCGTCCAGAAACATCTTTAAGGCACTGGAACTCGATAAGGCCAACTTTGAATTTACAACGCCCCCCACAGGAGCAGACCTGGACGCATCTCTGCAAGAGGCATACGACAGTAAAGCGCCATGGTTTGGTTATTACTGGTCCCCCACCGCTATTATGGGGCGCTATAAAATGGTGAAGGTGGATTTTGGTGTTGGGGTCGATGAACAGGAATTCAAAAACTGCTCCCTGCGTGCAGATTGCCCAAATCCCAAAGTAACAATGTTTCCTGCCCCCATGGTGCAAACCATTGTGGCCAGTGAGTTTGCAGAACGGGCCCCAAAAGCTTTCCAGTACTTATCCCGCCGTGGCTGGACTAACGATCAGATGAACGAAATACTGGCCTGGATGGATGATAATCAGGCCGACGGATTGGCAGCCATGGAACACTTCCTGAGAAACTACCAATCCATCTGGGTGAGATGGGTCGATGGAAAAACGGTGAGATCCGTTCGCAAAGCCCTGGATGAATTTTGATTTTCATTTACGTATACACTCATGCTGAATACACTGTGGCTCATTGAGGTCGAGAAAAAGGTTAATTAAGCCATGGCCGAGATCCACTTTGGTGAACATGTTCTTAACTGTGATTCCGGCGATACAGCCCTTGATACACTCTTGAAGCACAATGTGCAGGTGCCCTGGTCCTGCCGGGCTGGGCTTTGCCATTCCTGTCTCTTACAAGCCACTGATGGTGATATTCCTCCCGAATCTCAACGCGGCTTAAATGAAGAACAGCGTTCCGATGGTTTATTACTGGCCTGCCAGTGTATTCCCAAATCCACACTGAAACTACAAACTCTGCGCCGCGCCCTTCAGCCTATGCAGGCCATTATTACAGGTACTCGCACAGTCACACCCACATTACTGGAATTAACCTTTTCACCACGACTGCCGGTGAATTATCGGCCCGGCCAGTTTTTATCTCTTTCTCTCAATAAGCATGAGCAGGGAACGCGCTTCACACTCATCTCCCGGCCATGGAAAGAAGCTGACTTGCGCATTTTTGTATCCAGAAAAGTGGGAGGCAGGTTCTCTTCCTGGCTTTTTGATGAAGCAAAAACAGGACAGATAATCTGGATCAGCAATATTGGGGGTGAATGTTGCTATCAACCAGAAAATCAACAACCGCTTATTATTTTCGGCGCGGGTTCCGGCATCAGTGCAGCTCTGGCTATTGCGGAAGATGCCGAGTGGCATCATCACAGGTCTGCAGCACAGGTTCTCTTGACAGGGGATATAGAAGGGCACAAACACACACTTTCAGAAAAGTCTGTTCTGCAAGTGAAGGACAGCGAACTTGAAGCAACTGCCGAGACATATCTCTCATCATCCCTCTACCGCGATGCACGCTGGATTCTTCTCGGAAAGGCCAAGCCTGTGTTCAGGCTGACATCCTGGCTGGGAGAGCAGAATATTGCTGCTCATAATATTCTTCCACTGGCTTACCACACTGGCCATTCACTCTCACCTTGAGAGATCAGCACCAGATACCACATCCACCGGTGTATTGATTACAAAGTCCGGCTCTCCGTCTTTCTTATAGGTAAAGGCTAAAAACCAGGCTTTCCAGCCTTTTGCGGGAGGTTCAATGTTCACCTGCATATTGGCAGCGGGTTCTACTGGCGTGGCTACATACTCTAAGCCCATAGGAGCCAAAGTCGTCATGCGAAAGTCCCTGCGATCAGGGTTGGTCACCTGCCACAGCTGAACACTGTCTGGCTTTTGGCTGAGAGTCACTGACAGCATCAGCCCCTTTCCCGCAGATTTCTCCAACTTTTGTTTAAGAAGCTCTGGAGGTGTTTCCCCTTTCGTCAGATAACCGACAAAGCGAGCAATAGCGCCAGTCAGAGCCTCTCTCTGTTTCGTTTCACGGGTTATATAGTGGCGAGAGTTTGGAAAGGTTCGCATCCATTTGTGTCCCTGCAGTCCCGACCAGTAGGTCCGGCTCCCATCCGGCGCAAAGAAATCGTCCCCCGCGGCTGTGATAATGAACTTGGGCAGCGTCAGATTCTGCCTGTAAGACCACGGATCAACCTTACTCATCAACAGCCCCATTGCAGGCGTATGGAGCCTCGGTAAAACACTTTGCCCCTGAGCAAGATAAGAGTGAAGAGGAAGAATCCATCCACCATTAACATCAAAAGAGTGATCAAGGCTATCCTGCACATTCAGCACATCAATCACTATGGGCACAATTGCCTGTACGCGTTTATCCACAGCTGCCGTCAACCATGCAGCCCAGCCTCTTTTGGAAGCACCAGTGATAACGAACCGTTCTGCTCCTGTAAGGTTCCGCGATGCTAAAAGCTGTTGTACCGCATCCATAGCTCTGACAACGGCTTTGACCATAGGGAACTGTAACGGACAGTCAGGACACTCTGGATAATCCAAAGCAGCAACCCATGTTCTGGCGATCAAATCATCTTCTTTACGGGGAAGTTCACCATTAAGAGAAAGAAACTGCTGAGGAACATCCCGCAGATTGACGACCACACTGCCTGTTGCACGAGCCAGCTTTGCAAAATCCAGCTCGTCCGTAACTTCTGGCCCTGGACTGTTGTCCCGCGCGTAACGGGTTCCGCCGTTAACATGCAAAATAGCGGATATATCTTGCCCTCCCCTGGGCACATAGAGAGCAAGCCGATGCTGCCAGAGCGGATGATTGCTTTCGAGAATCTTCGGGCTCCAGTGCTGGGAAGTCATAGACAACTCAAAGACCTGCAGCCCTCTTTCCTCACGAGCATGCACAATTTCCCACTGAAAGCTGTCGTCCGGTTTCTGGATAAACTCAACCAACGCACCGGTGCCTGCAACAGAACGGTTATCCACAGAAACAGCTCCCGCCACGGTGCACCATGCCAGTAACAAAATGGATAAAAGCCTTGGAAGTGTGAAGGGATTGAACGACGCCCAAATTATTTTCATTCTTGTCCATACCTGCATTTTAGCGGGAAGTTTAGCCCATAGGGTGCGATACTGGCGCCGCTCAAATAAGAATTAGAGGCATACCATGACTGATCAGATCATCAGCGAGCGCAGAGGTTCCACTCTTGTGCTGTCTATCAATCGTCCCGAGCGCAAAAATGCCCTCAGCCACGCTATGTACTCCGCACTGGCTGAGGAGGTTGAGCAGGCTACCCGGGAGAGTCCCATCAGGGCGATTGTTCTCACAGGAACGCAGGACTGCTTCACAGCAGGTAATGATCTGGGAGACTTTCTGGACACACCACCCATTGGTGATGATGCACCTGTTCTTCGGTTTATGCTGGCTCTGCTGGAGTGCCCCAAACCTGTCATCACTGCCCTGAATGGCGTTGCAGTGGGTATTGGCACCACCCTGCTTCTTCACAGCGATCTTGTGTACGCAGGGCCCAACACCAAACTCCAGACACCGTTTACCCGCCTTGGCTTATGCCCGGAATTTGCCTCCAGCCTTGTATTGCCAAAGTTGATTGGCCATCAAAAAGCCTTTGAAATGCTGATTTTGGGGGACGTGGTGAACGCAGAGCAGGCGCAAGCTCTCGGGCTGGTCAATGAGGTAAGTGAGAAGTATCTGGAGCTGGCACTGGAGAAAGCCAGGCAGATTGCTGCCCTGCCCCCGGCTTCCGTACGTCTTGGCAAAAAGCTGATGCATTCAGAAACCCGGAAGCAAGTGATTAAACAGATAAAGCTGGAAATGACCTGGTTCGCAGAACGGCTCAATTCCGGTGAAGCCAGAGAAGCCTTTGCAGCCTTCCTTGAAAAACGCCAACCGGACTTCAGCCAATTTGAGTAATTAAGCACTCAGTACTGGACGCACAAAACCTCAGCTGATATTTCTAATGTCATATAAGAATCAAGGAAGGTTCTGCCATGACGCGATCAGCCAGCTTTGCACGGGAAGATATTCTCGAACGAGCCATGGACACTTTCTGGCGCAACGGCTTTGAAGGTACATCCTTACGCCACCTGGAGGAGGCCACTGGCCTGCATCCTGGCAGCCTTTACCATCACTTCCACAGCAAGGAAGCGCTATTCTGTGATGTGCTCAATCACTACATTGAGAATCATCTTCTCTCCCGCCTTGCCCACCATTTAAATCACCATCCGCCCATGGAAAGCCTGCGTCTGTTTTTCACCACCAGTTATCGCAGGAATGATATTAATGAGTACCGTTGCGGCTGTCTGTTTGTGATGGCAATGGTTGAGGGTCACAGGGAAAGCCTTCAGCCTATTCTGCAAAAGGCAATGGATCGTCTTGAATCCGGTTTTGCCAGCACGTTGATAACAGCTGGCCGACCTGTGGAATGTGGGCGAACGCTACTGGGAAGCTATCTTGCCCTGCAACTCTCAGGTAACTTGCTGGGCAATCGTAAGACACTGGACGCACACGTTCGTAAAATCTTTGAATTACTCCCTGCTTAACAGGCTCAGATGAGTATAATTGCTCGCCAAAGCAAATAATGAGTTTGTTTCCGTTATGAGTATTACCAATCTGATCGTTCACCGGATCGAACGCCGCCCGGATGCCGAAAGCTCCGAACTGCGCACCCGGGCCACCCCTCTTGCCAGCAATAATATCTGTGAAAGCTTTCTGGAAGACCTGATTGCGTCTTACAACAAAAAAGGCGACAAGGGCCATGGTGCTTTCGGCGGTGAAGCCACTGTATTCCGTACCCAGCTGGAAGACTATCTTGAAGAGCGCATGGCGTTCACCGACTTCAGCCTCACCATTGCGGAAGGTTTGAAAGACAAACTGGATGAAGCTGGCATGTTCCCCGGTGGTTTTATTCTGGTGGCGCACTACGTGAGCGGCCTTACCAAATACCTGATGGTGGCCACACTGCCTCCCGCTACCAGCACAACGATTACCGAGCAGCTGGAACTGTCAGACACCACTCATCTTGATCTGGCCCGCCTGAGCCTTGCGGCCCGCATCAACTTGAGCGAGTGGCAGAACAACGAAAACAGCTCCCGTTATATCTCCTGGATCAAGCCGAAAGCAGGCCGTCGTCTGAGTGACTGCCTGACGACTTTCGTAGGCTGTGAAGAAACCGGCGATACCAAGAACGATACAAAGAAGCTGATGAGCGCCGTATCGGATTATTGCAAAACCATCGAATCCGACACTGAACGCAGCGATGTTAAGAAAAAAGTATTCGAGTACTGCGATGGCCAGCTGCAGGAGTACAAAACCGTCTCCATGGGTGAACTCTCTGCTCACTTGAACGAAGACGCACCAGAAGGTTTCGAACGTTTCGTAAATACCCGGGACTACGACGTAAACCCAGACATTCAACCCAGCCGCAGCCAGCTTAAAAAACTGGTACGCTTCGCAGGCCGGGACAAGGGTATTAATATTGCCTTTGACTCAGATGTTCTTGGTAGCCGGGTACATTATGATTCTGACCGGGATACCATCACGATTATCGGCATTCCCGACAGTCTGAAAAAACAGCTGGAAGAAGTCTGACAGCCTGCCTGATGCAGGGTCTGTTGAGATCTTGTTATCATACTCAGCAATCCCTATCCTCCAACGCTAATAAAAACGGGAGCAAAACATGAGCACACATCGTCCAATTCGTGTATGGGATCTTCCCACCCGTCTTTTTCACTGGCTGCTGGTCGCCTGCTTTGGCGGGCTCTGGTACACCGGTGAAGAGGGAATAATGGATATTCATGTTCTGTTGGGTTACACCGTAGCGGGGCTGTTGCTGTTCCGGGTGTGCTGGGGCTTTGTGGGTGGACGCTTTAGCCGCTTCAAGGCGCTGCAGCTTTCCCCGAAAGTTGCTATCAACTACCTGCGCCAGGGTATGAAAACTGATTACCCCGGACATAACCCACTGGGCAGCTGGGGCGTTGTCTTGATTCTTGCGGGCTTGTTCTTTCAGGTAGGCACCGGGCTGTTCTCCAACGACAGCATATTAACGGAAGGACCACTCGCGCAATTTATCAGTGGTAGCCTCAGCGATGAGCTGACCAGCCTGCACTCCGACAGCTTCGACATTCTTCTGGGCATTGTCGGCCTGCACGTAGCGGCCGTACTCTTCCACACATTAATTTACAAAGAAGACATTCTTCCCGGCATGATCACTGGCCGCAGAAAAGTGCATACACGATACTCACAGCCAGAGGTCGGCTCCTGGGAACTGTTCACCGTGATCGTCTTGTTCGCTACCATGCTGCTCACCTGGCTGGCTGACCTGGCTTAGAGCCAAGACTGGTTCAGGATAAAACTTCAATGCCGATACCTCCTGTCAATGATCCGGGTACTTAAGCCCCTGATGTCGCTCAATGTGTTGGGCGACAAATACTCGGGAGACAGGAATGTCCATGAACGTCGGTGGAGGTGGCGGTGTTCGCCCTCTTGGCCCACAGACTCAACCTCAACAGCCTCGGGTCAAACAACCTGCGGTTGGTAATAGTCAGCAGCCTCCCCAGGGAAAACTGGGGCAGGCCGGGCGTATCCTGCGCAACATCAACAGCTTTAACAGCCAGCCTGTCAGCAATGACCTCCAACAGCTTCAACAGTGGCTGAATAAACTCAAAGGCGGCCCTGCCACTTCTCAACAAGCACCGGTGCAAAAGCCTGGCTCAGATCTGCAGATGGCGCAGATCAAGAAGACAAACCGTGGTGGAGCCCGATACAACACCACTCGCTCCCCAACCTCCCACGGAGAAACCTAACCTTGAGGAAGGCACTGAACCACCACCAGCACCTTTACCACTGAGTGCAGATCAAAAAACGGCCCTGAAAGAAGGCCTGGATACATTGGGCCGTACACTCAGCCTTGGTAAAGCAGATATAGCAAAGCTGGCTCATGCTAAAGCCTCCGGAAACGATGCTCACTACTTTTATCAGTTGGGAAAACTGGATATTCCACCGGACAGTTCAGTTGCTGAGCAGCTAAAAACAGGGTTGGCTGAGCTATTTGCCCAGATACAAGGTGATCATTCACTGATTGCCAAAGAGATCCAGCCCACTCTTGTATTGGACGATGTCAGTCGACTGGCCACCTCCAAAGCTATCAACCTGCCCGCTTCACTGGTCGTCGATCTGGGCGCACTCACACATAATGAAGTGGATCGATTTATAGCTTTGGCTGAGGCTACCGGAGTCCCTCAAAAAAAAGCAGAACACCTGCTGCGAGGCTTAGAGGCGGTGGGAAAACGGTACGACCTCTCCACCTCTGAGCTTGATGCACTTCTTGGGGATGCGGCTCGCACAGTTAACACTGAGCTCTCTGTCGAGATGAATAAAGCCGCCAAAACCCTTAACCTCTCACCGCCACTGTTTAATGATCTGGCCAATGCTGTGGTCACCAAAGATTCAGCAGCCTTTGCCGCTATTGGCGAGAAAGAAGGGCTGAGCAAGGCGCAACTGAAAGAGGTTCTCCCCGAAGTAAGCCGATCTCTCACTGAAATTGGCAAAAGTCCGGTGATTTCCCTGGAGAAGCTCCGGCGCTTCACTAAAGATACGTCCATACAAAACCAGATTTTTGCAGCAGGCAAAGAGTATGGTCTGACTCAACCCCAAAGCCTTAAGCTGGCTGCCGCCTATGTGGACACCGACCTCTCCGGCTACGTCAAACTGGCAGAGGAGTATGGGCTGGGCAAAAATGCCAGCAAACTGCTCAATAAGCTCGAAGAAATAGAAACACGTCAGGGCACAAATGCATTAAGTCTGGCAACCAACAACTTTCCGGAAATTGTCGAGCAACGTGTTCTGGCACGGGAGCTGGGTCTGCAGAGTAAACCCGTAGATTGGCCAACCACCACGCCAGCCCCCTTCAAGCCACCTTTAAGGGGGCCTTTTGACTTTCTTGGTAAGGTTGGAGGCATAATGCCACCACCAGACACCTCAAAAGCCGATGAAGCAGCCAGGGCAGAAGCTGCCGCAAAAACCAAAAACGAAGTACGCTTTGTAAAGCTCTTCGACGAGTTACGTCATGCACAGGGTGAAATTAAAAAGCTGGATGAGGCGATGCGCAACCCGTTCTTTCAGATCACTCACCCGCAAGCCAGAGATCGTCTTACCAAGCTTCAGAACCATGAACACAATATCAGAGCAGAACTGAACAGAATTCAGGAAGCCGGTCATGCACCCAGCCCACAACGTGCACAGGAGATCAAACTGCTCGATCAGCTTGGAAATTTAAAGGAAAAGCTATTAAACCTTGAAGGCATGATGAAAAGAAACCCATTCATAGCTGTTTTTCACAGGCCGGCCGCAGATATATTGAAAGGGCAGATTCAGGGTCTTGAAACACAACTGAAGCAATTAAGGGATTAACATGGCGGCTGCAGATATCGGGCGTTCTGCCCAGCGGGTTTTCAAGTACTACAAAAAGCATTTTGACGATATCAATGCCCTGTTTGAAATATCTGGCCTGCCCCCTTCCTCAACCTCGGTGAATAACTCCCTTCCTGATGACTTAATCGCCCTGCAGCTAAAAGCGGATCAAAGCCTGAAAGAACTTCAGCAGCATACAAACTCAGTGGATGAACTGAGTCAAATCGATTCCAAAGATCTGCAAAACAACAAACCGGAGCTATGCAAGGCGCTGGTCAATTACAGACAGGATTTGGACACACTGTTTTCTGCGATTCAGACGATCAAGGCACACGCACCCAAACCGCTTAAGAAAAGCTCGCCGAAAAACAAGAGGGTCAGAACCAAGAAGTTCTAACCCTCTTGCAGTAGCAAAAGTTACTTGTTCTTGAATTTTTTATGGCAAGAGCCACAACTGTCTGCCACTTCTTTGAACGCTGGAATACTGTCTTTCATAACACCGCTGGCAGAAGCGATTTTGAGCTTACCGGCCTTTTCAGAAAACGCTTTCATCAACTTGTCGAATTCGGCTTTATTTTCCCAGATTTCTGGCTTTGCTTTTGAGTCAGATGTCAGGTGCTTGCCTTCAAATCCTTCGCCGGACCATTGGGTGACAACAGCCAGCCTGTCTGCATTACTTTGGAACTGAGCAGCATCAAAGGGCTTTTTGCCTTTAATCATCGCCCCCATATCACCAAAGTAAGTACCTACAAGATCCATATGCGCTTTGCGCAGGTTAACGGCGTCTTCATCCTTAGCAAAATCCATGGCGTGAGCAGACACACTCACGAATGCAGCAGCTGCAGCATAAGGAATAAGTTTCTTGAATGTCATAGAGCGTCTCATTGGCAGTATTGCAGTGTTATTGTGGTTTTATTTTTCAGGCAAACTCAGCATAGCCCTTTATGGAAAAGGTTCAAAGGGTGACACGGGAAGACGGCGAATAACGTCGGGAGCGTAGCCCGCTACGTAACCAGAGTTGTGACGCAGCAAGGGCGGAAAAAGACGCCGCCAGACTATGCGAAAGCAATGATCCGGGTACTTAAGAATGGCCTCCTGAAACAGGAGGCCATGGAAAAATAATTAAACGTTGAAGCGGAAGTGCATGACATCGCCATCTTTCACGATGTATTCCTTACCCTCCAGTCGCAGGCAGCCAGCCTCTTTCGCACCCTTTTCACCATTGAATTTTACGAAGTCATCGTAAGAAGTCACTTCCGCGCGGATAAAACCACGCATAAAGTCGGTGTGAATAACCCCCGCAGCTTCAGGAGCGGTAGCCCCTACTTTCACTGTCCAGGCACGTACTTCCTTAACGCCTGCAGTAAAATAGGTTTGCAGATTCAACAGCTCGTAACCAGCACGGATCACTCGATCCAGACCGGGCTCTTCCATGCCCAGGTCTGCCAGAAATTCGCCCTTCTCTTCGTCGTCCAGCTCGGCAATTTCTGCTTCCAGCTTGTTGCACACGGGCACAACCACAGATCCTTCCGCAGCAGCCAGTTCACATACCTTGTCCAGATATGGATTATCTTCGAAGCCGTCTTCATCCACGTTAGCGATGTACATGGTGGGCTTGGAGGTCAGCAGGAACAGTTGCTTCATCAGTGCCTGTTCGGCATCGTTCAGCTCGAGTGCCCGGGCCGGGCGACCTTCTTCCAGAGCCGGAATGATTTTCTCCAGCAGTGCCACCTGAGCCTTGGCATCCTTGTCACCACTCTTGGCAACACGCACAACACGCTTAAGCTGCTTTTCGCAGCTGTCCAGGTCTGCCAGAGCCAGCTCGGTGTTGATGATTTCAATATCAGCAATGGGGTCGATGCGGTTAGCAACGTGAATCACGTTGTCGTTCTCGAAACAGCGCACTACGTGGGCGATGGCATCGGTCTCACGGATGTTGGCCAGAAACTGGTTACCCAGACCTTCACCTTTGGAAGCCCCTTCCACCAGTCCTGCAATATCCACAAATTCCATAGTTGTGGGCAGAACACGCTCTGGGCTGACAATCTCAGCCAGCTTGGTCAGGCGAGGGTCAGGCATTGGCACAATGCCAGCGTTGGGTTCAATGGTACAGAAAGGGAAGTTCTCGGCATCAATGCCCGCTTTGGTCAGGGCGTTGAACAGAGTGGATTTACCCACATTAGGCAAACCGACGATGCCGCAATTAAAACCCATGATGTTGTCCTGTCTGGAATTCGAAAAATCAAAGGCGCAGATTATACAGAGGTTTGGGATAGCGCAAAATGCAGCACTCACCCGCAGGATGCCGGATTGCATATACACTTTCTTCATAAACTGCAAATTCAGGGAGGAATAGCAATGCCAGCCACTGATACTCCACTGTCGAGAGCACAGGCTCTTGTGCTCAATCTCAACCAACTGGATCAGGCAGAAGGAAATATTGGCAAGTTACAATTCTCCGAGGTGAACGGGAGAGTTGTTGTCGAAGCCACGCAACAATGGTCTTTGAAGCGGTTCCTGATCAACTCTCTTTTCCACAGGAACAGCTGTCATATGCTTTACAGACAAGCCCACGACTACCTGCAAACATCAAATACCGATACGCCTCTCAGAGAGCGGGTTGTGGCCCTCGTTGACAAAGACGTCTTTCCCTTTCTCCGGTCAGCAGAAAAAATAGCCATTCATAACCTGGTGCCCAGCTCATCACCCATGGGTAGCGCCCCTCTGGTCGTGGACGATAGTGTCGAAATGGCAGAGACCTCTTTCAACACAGCTCGCAACGATTCGGATATTGATTTTGATACCCTCTGGCGCCTTATGCCTGAAAACGAGGGAGATAATGAGGTTCTTCACTCACGTCTTGCTACCTATGAAACAGCTCTCAGGCACCTTGATGACTGCAAGGAAACACTCCATAACCCTGATCTGACCCTGACTCAAAAGCAGAAAGTTTTGAACCAGAAATACGGATTGTTCTTCCACTTCACCCGGAAAGATGATCCCACCACTCCGGACCTGGCCAGCACCGCTCTGGACAGCGTTGCCTATATGCTGGGGGAAATTAACAAGCCGGAAAATGCAGAAAAAGCCCGGGAAGGGTTGCTGGCTTTACTCTCCAGTAAGCACCCTTGCCATGAAGCACAGATAGCTCACGCACAAACAGCCTTTAATACCGTAATGCTTGGTATTGATATGGAAAACATTGGCCCTGACTTTAAGGACCCTGAACTGGATAAAACAGCCACTATCGAAACAAACATCCAGAAGCTGGTTATAGAGTTTATGGAGGAGAGCGAAGATGACTCCGTTGAAGCCTTTGAGAGCTGGGCCAGAGAAAGAGATGGTGTTATCGGCTTTCAGGCCTTCGATGGTGAAATCACAATGGAGGTCCTAAAAGAGTACACAGTCAAAGCCAGAGATGAGTGGGATATGTTGAACTAAGCCCCCATAGTGCCATGCCGATAACCTGTTCATTGGTCACGTTTGTGCAGGTTTGACATGAAACACTGGTTATTGCATTACACACGATACCTCTCTGCAGCTATAGCGGTGTTTGTCCTGACAGGGGCAATGGCTGCCAAAGGTCAGGATGACCTGGTGGTTGAGCTAAAGCGCCAAAGTCTGCAAATGTGGCACTCAAGGCTGAGCGAGCAGTTTGATCAGCTGGCCGCATGGTTCTCCCCGGCGGAGCTCAGCCAGATGCCTGATGGCCTGATGCTCAGCTCCCTCAACCCGCAACAACTCATGGCCGTTCACAGCTTCGCATCTACAGCCCTGAGTCCTCTCGGATATCTTCGCTTCAGCCATTTGATACGCCTGCAAAAAGTGCAGGAGGAAATGCAAAGCCCCGACGCCATTATGCCTGTAAGGCTGATGATTCAGGATGTTGAGGGCAGTCGTATGTTCCGGATTCAGGGGCCAACCTTTTCCCTTGAACTTATCGCGGCCGGGAATCAATGGATGATTAACCAGCTGACTATGGCTCAATGGCCCAGCCAGGTTCCTCCTGCTCCGAAGCCCGACCTCAGTACACCGAACGTTCATTACCCCTTTGTTCGCTGGCGAGAGTCCGTCGGAGAGATGGCTCTGGGACAAACCACCCTCCCGTTGATTCAGGCTTTAACTGCTCTCCCTGACAATGTCAGAAAGCGTACCTGTGCTGGAGAGCCTGTTTCCGAGCGCCAGTGCACCTTGTCCATGTTGAACGAGATAAAGCCCGAAGCTCAGACATCAGCCGCAAGTATCAATACCAAAGGACGTTTCCTGCTCAACCAACTGTTGACGATGCTGAAAAGCCATCTTGGCAGCCCTTCTTTAATACCTGAAAAGGAAGACACTCTCTTAATGTTCTCCTGGGCGGGGGACTTACCTTCCTCGGATCAGGATAGGCCGGAAAGTCTGCTTCTCAACCTCAGCGACGAGGCGGGCCTCTGGCAGGTTATTGTGACCGGACCAAACCCTGCTAATGGTTTTTCCAGCCTTCCTCCCAACGGTATATATATTGCCTTCAGCCGCAATGGAGTAAACGAGCGTGGCCAGTGGGCAAACATGCCAGCCACAACTCAGGAACCTATGTCTTTAGAAGCGTCCTCCGCTCTTCCCATGATGCCCCCCGTAACCATGACAGGTGGTGCTGGTGAAAAGATGGAAGAGAGTGACACAGATCAGCCAACCTGGTTGAAAAGCCCCACCTTTCTCAATGGTATGATTATGTCTTTGGGATATATGGGCAATAACCTGACCACAGCCCTGCCCCTGGTGCCGGTGGTGGAGATTAAACGGGGTGGTCGTCCCCACAGGAATATTCGCGTCAACCTCTCCATTTCTATAGACGTAATGGCAGAACCCTGGCTGAAAGACTTCCCCCTGAACTTTGACAGCCGTACAGAAGACTATCGCTCTTCCATTCGGCTCCCCGCTCAGATGGCCGGGCAGGAGATCACTCTCACGTTCAGCGTCCATGAGCCCGGAACCCGCTATGAAGGTATTTATGAATATAAGGTTAAGGTGAAGGGGCGGCAGGTTATCCGCCAATTTTAACCCAAGTACGTATTCACACTTTCACGGACAGTCACAATCACTATTTATAAAGATTGCGTAAAACATGAATATAAAAACTTACGAAAATCGACACGGTAAATGAACTCCAGGACTGCTAAAAAAGTAGAACATCAGCAGTCACCACTTAAAGCGACGGATTCCTTGACAGATATCATCTCCTCGTAGGTTTTGTGTTTCATGCATCAGGGAAACCCAGTATTTTTTACCCACCCATATATAACTACTTTTATAGCACCAAGGGTATTTAGCCTATCTCATTCCTGATTGTTTAATGAGTGTCATAGCCTAATCACCTTTCAATACCCCTATTTCACACACTTCTCGATCTTCGGATTCGAGTCAACAACCCATTGCGAGGACTTTCTTGCGTATGAGCTCTGAAACCAACAACTTTAACGATCTCAGCCCCGCCGCCATGGCGAAGAAAGCTGTTGATGTTGGCGTTTACAAAGCTTCTAAAGACCCTGTGTCGTCTTTCACTCTGGCAATCTTTGGTGGCGTTTTCATCGCTATCGCATTTGTCTTCTATATCACTGTTGTAACCGGTTCCAGCAGCATGCCCTGGGGCATGGCCAAACTTGTAGGCGCACTGTGCTTCAGCCTTGGTTTAATTCTTTGTGTGATTATGGGAGCTGAACTCTTCACTTCCACTGTACTCACCTCCACTGCCTGGGCATCCCGTCGCATCACCACACCGCAAATGCTGCGCACCTGGGTCCGCGTTTACCTGGGTAACTTCGTGGGGGGCGTGTTCTTTGTATGGATGATCTGGCAAGGCAAGGTGTATATGGGCGACAGTGGCCAGTGGGGTTTGACAGCACTGAAGATTGCCAGCCACAAACTTCACCACACCTTCTTTGAAGCATTCATCCTTGGTGTTATGTGTAATCTGCTGGTATGTCTGGCTGTATGGATGACGTTCTCCTGCCGCAGCACCGGTGACAAGATTCTGGCCATGCTGTTCCCCGTTGCCATGTTCGTTGCCACCGGCTTTGAGCACAGCATCGCCAACATGTTTATGATCCCAATGGGGATCGCTATCCAGCACTTTGCCACGCCAGAATTCTGGGCAGGCATAGGCCACGTTCCTGCGGACTTTGCAGAACTGACTGTCAGCAACTTCCTGCTGAAGAACGAACTGCCTGTTACTCTGGGCAACATTGTTGGCGGTGCCGTGTTTGTTGGCCTGGGCAACTGGTTTGTCTTCCTGCGCAACGATAACAAGAAAGAAGCGGTTGCTAACGGAAAGGTACGTACTGCCTGATCTGCTGATTAGCTTGCTTTTAGAAAGTCGCACTCACTGAGTTGCGGCTTTTCTTTTATCCCGCACTCAGGCGCATAAGAAAATCAGGCAGAAAAGGTATGCAGCTGCTGTACAGCCTTCGCCCAGGAGCCACCCATGGCTTCTGGCATCACGCGAGCGGACTCATCAATAGCTTCACGGATTTTACGATCGTCTTCACGAGATGGTTTATTCAGTACGTAGCCAACAACCTTGCTGCTGTCGCCCGGGTGCCCGATACCAATACGTAAACGGTAGAAGTTCTTGTTATTGCCGAGACTGCTGATGATGTCTCGCAGGCCGTTGTGACCACCATGACCACCGCCCTGTTTCAAACGGGCAGTCCCCACTGGAATGTCCAGCTCATCATGGGCAACAAGAATATTTTCGGGAGGGATGCGGTAAAAATTCGCCATGGCAGCGACCGCCTGACCACTCTTGTTCATAAAGGTGGTCGGAAAGAGCAGACGGACTTCCCTGCCTTGCAGAGAAATCCGTGCTGTCAGCCCGTGAAATTTCTTCTCGGGCTGAAGAGTGGCACCGCCGGAGCGAGCCAGTTCTTCAATAAACCAGACGCCGGCATTGTGGCGTGTATCGTCGTATTCCCGGCCGGGGTTACCCAGACCAACAATCAATTCTATGGAAGCATCTGCTGCCTTAGCCACGAGTATCCTGCCTCAATGCCAGTTATTGGTTTTCAGTGCACGGTCACATGTAAACGTTTATTTCTGATAATATACGCTTATGTGTGGCCGGGTACTTTTACTCTTCGCCTTCGGCTTCTTCGCTTTCAGCTTCTTCTGCACCGCGAGGAGCATTAATGCTCACTACTGGCAGATCGTGATCTTCACCGTGAGCCAGCTGAGTCAGAACAACGCCAGCAGGTACAACCAGGTCGGACAGGTGCAGGGAAGCGCCCATCTCAACAGCAGCCATATCGACTTCGATGAACTCAGGCAGAGCAGAAGGCAGACAACGTACTTCTACTTCCTGCAGGTTGTGAGCAACAGCACCACCAGCCTTTACACCAACAGAAGTTTCTTCGTTGATGAAGTGCAGAGATACAGTTGTGGTCACTTCGTGAGCCGCATCAACACGCAGGAAATCCATGTGCATGGCGTCGCCACGAGCAGGATGACGCTGTACATCCTTCAGGATGGCCTGCTGAACAGTGCCGTCTACGTTCAGGTTGATAACCTGAGAGTAGAAACCTTCAGCTTCCAGAGCCTTACGAACAGCTTTACCTTCCAGAGTAACCTGTACAGGAGCAGCTTCACCACCGTAAATGATGGCAGGTACCAGATCCGCGTGGCGCAGGCGGCGGCTCGCACCTTTCCCTACGTCTTTACGCGCTACAGCGTCGATAGCAAATTCAGACATGATTGTCTCCAATTTTGAGTAATGGGCAGACCCGCGACCAGATCCACCCGAAAAAGCAAGCGGCGTATAATAACGACTAACCGCAGATTTGCCAAACGCTAAGGATAGATTTCTTTGCGGAAATTGCTGCGGTTTTCCAGTACCGAAAAATAGAAAGCCCGCCCCTGCTAAAGCAGGAGCGGGCTTTCAGATTCCGGAATCCGGTGCTGTCAGCATGCCTTATCGAAACATAGCTTATCGAAACATTGCACTGATGGATTCGGCATTGCTGATACGGCGTACAGATTCAGCAATCAGAGGAGACATGTCCAGAGCGCGGATCTGATCCACAGCCTGAGCTGCCGGGCTCAGAGGGATGGTATTGGTGATAACCAGCTCGTCCAGCTCGGCGTTCGCCAGGTTTTCCAGAGCACGGCCAGACAGTACAGGATGGCTGGCATAGGCAACAACCTTGATAGCGCCTTTGGCCTTCAAAGCCTTGGCAGCCATGCACAGGGTGCCAGCGGTATCAACCATGTCATCAACCAGAATACAGGTACGGCCTTCAACATCACCGATGATATTCATAATTTCCGCACGGTTGGCTTCAGGGCGACGCTTGTCGATGATGGCCAGATCGGTGTTCAGGTGCTTGGCAAATGCACGGGCACGTACCACACCGCCGTGGTCTGGAGAAACAATCATGGTGTTCTCAAAGCCTTGGCGCTCGATATCGTCCAGCAGTACTGGAGAGCCGTAGATGTTGTCTACAGGAATATCGAAGAAGCCCTGAATCTGGTCTGCGTGCAGGTCAACGGTCAGAACACGATCAACACCTACGCTGGCAATCATGTCGGCAACAACCTTGGCACTGATAGGCACACGGGAAGAGCGAGGACGACGATCCTGACGAGCGTAGCCGAAGTAAGGAACAACGGCAGTTACACGCTGAGCAGAAGAGCGGCGCATGGCATCAGCCATAACCAGCAGTTCCATCAGGTTATCGTTAGTCGGGGCACAGGTCGACTGGATAATGAAAACGTCTTTACCACGCACGTTTTCTTGAATCTCTACTGCGATTTCACCATCACTGAAACGGCCGACCGAGGCCTTGCCGAGAGGAATATGGAGATGGTCGACAACTTTCTGTACAAGCTCCGGGTTCGAATTACCGGCGAACACCATCATTTTAGACACGACAAATACCTTGGATCATTGCTGAGTGAAGTCAGGCGCTAATTAAGCTGGGCGCTAAAGGCCTGGTAACTTCGGGAGTATTACATATTGACGGAATGATAGAGCTAAGTATGGCTGGGGTGGCAGGATTCGAACCTGCGCATGACGGGATCAAAACCCGTTGCCTTACCGCTTGGCGACACCCCATCTATCTTTCACAAACTATCTTTCGCAAAGCCATGTCTGTCTTATTATTCTGTCGCACCCGAATGCTGAAGGTTACACTGACTACCACGAATTTCGCAAGAGTTCTGCAACCTGCTTTGAGTCTGAAAAACTACCAGCAATATACGAGAGCTGACCTTGCAGCAATTCAGAAGATTCCGTCTCCCGAAAGCGGCGCTAATTTACTGTCAGCAGGGCTTTGTGTCAAATGAGAACCGCCCGAGAAAGACCGAAGCCAGACTGCGCCTTTACACACTTCAGCCTCAATGCAGAACCCATTCCCGAATCGAAAAAATCACCCGTACGCCCCCCCGGGTTGCCTTGATGCGAGACGGCAAGCGCACACTTCCGACAGCCTTGTAACTGCCATACACCACCTGCCAGCCATTCTGCTCCAGCTCGGCCAGATACCCTTCACTGTTGAGCACCCGTACAAAGTCCGTATTGGGAGCCGGAATGCCCCGCATCCAGTAATCCAGCGAAGAGAACGGGAGAACCCAGCCAGTCTGGCGATATAACAGCTTTTCAGCCGATGAAGCCGTTACACTCTTTTCCCCGGGCACATCCAGTGTCACCAGCCGCCCGCTGCCCAATTCACCGGAACCTTCCAAACGTGCCAGCGTTTGTCCCAGCGGGCCAGACATATAGATAGAGAAACTATCAGGGGAACGCTCCCAGCGAATGGTTACTGCCCCCGATTGCTCTGATGTCACAACACCTGCACGCCCTCTTACCTCCCAATCGGTCATTGCATGGGCCTGGGCATAGTGATTCTGCCACGCCTGCTGCAAAGCTTCGTTAGAAAGAATGGTTTCAGGAGGGCGTGTTGACGGCCCGGCAACACACCCACTCAGCACGATAACAGAGAGAACAAGGGCAGTCTTTACTGCCCGAAGGAAAGAAAGTTTCAACAACACAGCTACTCAGTTATGTCTTTGCTGGATGATTTCAGGCGCTCAATGGTGGCTTTCAACACCTCACTATTGGGCTGACGCTCCAGAGCCTCTTCCCAGATAGATGTGGCTTCATGGTGCTCACCCATCATCCACAGCACCTCGCCAAGATGAGCAGCCACCTCCGCGTCGTTGAACAGCTCGTAGGCTTGACGCAGATAGCCAAGTGCTTCCTGGTAATTGCCCAGCCGGTATTCCACCCAACCCATGCTGTCGATAATCGATGGATCATCGGGCTTTAACTTGTATGCTCGCGCCACCAGCTTTTGGGCGTCTTGAATGCGATCTGTGCGATCAGCCAACGTGTAACCCAGCGCATTCAGAGCAGCAGCATTATCCGGGTCCATTTTGAGAATGCGGTTCAGCTCCACTTCCAGACGAGCCAGATCATCCAGTTTCTCGGCCAGCATGGCCCGAGAGTAAAGCAGGTTTATACTATCTGGAAACTCTTCCAGAGCCTTGTCATAAACCTTGGCCGCCGCGTCGTAACCCTGCTGTTCAAGCAACACTTCACCTTCCATCATATAGAATTGAGGGGCGTAATCTGGGTACTTCTTACGAGCATTCGCCAAATCCTGCTGAGCCATGCCCCACTGATCGTGGTCAGACAGCATGCGCACAAGGGAAGAATAAGCGGGGATAAACTGTTTACCCGGTGTGACCTTCAAATAACTTTCACGACCTTCCCGCCAGTCATCCATCTGCTCCGCCAAACGGCCCAGATAGAAATTGGCAATATTGGCACGATCAGGAATCTTACTGAGGCGATGAAAGTAAAGCCCTGCTTCTCCCGGCATACCATTTTCCATAGCCACAAGAGCAACAGATAACAGAAGCTCAGGATTTCGGGGTTGCTGCTCCACCAGCACTTCAAACTGCCGCTGGGCACCGGTCAAATCCCCTTTTTTTACCAACTGCCGACCGTAAAGCAGCCTGATCCGGGGCGCATTGGGAAACTTCTTTACAGCCACCGACAGCATGGCAATCGATTCATCCAACCGATCAAGGTCGCTCAAAAGGCGCCCTTTTAATAGCAGAGAGGCAGGATCTTCCCCATGCTCACGAATGGTTTTATTAACTAAGCTCAGTGCTTTATTCGGGTGCTCCTGCTGATGCAACAGCATGGCCTGTCCGATTTGCAGGGTTGCAGTACCGGGGAATATCTTTAGCAGGCGCTCATATTCACTCAGCAGCTGCTCACGGGTTTCATCGTCTGCTCCACCGGCCTGAATAGCAAGGAACATAAAGGGTGCTTCCTGGCCGGCTGCCTGCACTTTCTCCAGGCCAGCCACTGCCAGAATCAGCTTGTTATCCCAAATCTGTTCAACAGCCTGTGCACGAATAGCCGCAGGGTTGTCAGGGTCTACCTTGATCCAGAGCTGAGCCGCATCCCGTGCTGCCTGACGGGCATTGAGATAAGTGGCCACCTGATAGGCTCGCTCTGCCAAACCAGGATCTTCCGTTTTGTGAGCCTGTTGCAGATAGTTTCCTAAAGTCAGGTCATAACGCTGCCCGTAAGCAGCCATTTCAGCTACCAGCAAGTCGTAAACCGTATCGGGCTCAAAAGATGCGGGAGGAAGTACTGGCACTTCTGCCCTACTCTCTTCAGCTGTCACAGATTGCTCCGTTTTTGGGGCCAGTTGTTTTGAACTGTTCGTTTGCAGGCTGCCGGGAAGCTTCATACCCGCACAACCGGTCAGCACAGCGCCTGCAGCAGCGACGCCACAAAGGCGGAAAATTTTGAGGAACAGTGGCCGAGTCGAACCTTTATTAAAACCAGTCATATGGCAGCGTTTTGTTCTCACATGCATGTGAAGGGGTGAATGGCTTCATGATGACACAACCCAAGGGAAAACGCAGAACAGATTTGCAGTCATCCCACATCCATAGGACAATCCACCACCCCGACAATTCAGGGGCAGCAGGACACTGCTCCCATGAACATTAGTCAGATCCACACTTAGATATAACATTCACAATGGTAGATTATGGGATTTCTCGCAGTCGGCATTAACCACCGAACAGCGCCGGTCAGCCTGAGAGAAACAGTTTCGTTCACACCAGAGCAACTTATTCCGGCATTGCAGGATATTCAGCAGGTTTCTGGTGTACAGGAAGCAGCCATAATTTCCACCTGCAACCGAACTGAACTTTACATACAGGGCAATGCCAGCTCTGAGGCTGTGCTTGCGTGGCTGGGGGCTTTCCACCATACCAGCGCAACGCATATTGCCGAGCACGCCTACAGCCATCACGATGTAGAAGCTGTACGGCATATTATGCGCGTTGCTTCCGGGCTGGATTCGCTGGTACTTGGTGAACCCCAGATTCTCGGACAAACTAAATCTGCCCACGCCGTTGCCCAGGAAGCTGGCGCTATTCACGGCCCGCTGGGGCGCATGTTCCAGCATGTGTTTACCACGGCCAAGCGCGTGCGTACCCATACCACTATTGGCGAGAATCCGGTTTCGGTAGCATTTGCTGCTGTCAGCCTGTCCCGGCAGATTTTTGCCGACCTCAAGGAAAACACGGCCCTGCTTATTGGTGCGGGTGAAACCATTGAACTGGTGGCCAAGCATCTGAAAGAGCAGGGTATTGGCAAAATCATTATCGCCAACCGTACGCTAGAGCGTGCCCTGAGACTGGCAGACAAGTATAACGGCGATGCAATTCTGCTGGCAGATATCCCTGAACATCTTTATCAAGCGGATATCCTGATAGCGTCCACCGCCAGTCAGCTTCCCATTCTGGGTAAGGGTGCCGTGGAACGTGCACTGAAAAGGCGCCGCCATAACCCTATGTTTATGGTGGATATCGCCGTACCTCGAGATATTGAGCCAGAAGTTGGTAAACTTGCAGACATCTACCTCTACACTGTCGATGACCTGCGGGAAGTGATTGAAGACAATGTCCGCAGCCGGCAGGAAGCAGCAATAGAGGCAGAAAAAATTGTTATCACCGGCGCTGATGAATATTTCGCTCACATGCGCTCCCTTGATGCTGTGGAAGTGGTACGCAGCTACCGCTCTCGAGCTGAGAACATTCAGGCTCAGGAGCTGGCCAAAGCCATGCGCCTGCTGGACAATGGCCGCCCACCGGAGCAGGTGCTGCAACTGCTGGCCAGAAGCTTGACCAACAAACTGATTCACGCCCCCAGCGTACAGATGCGTAAGGCGGGCAGTGAAGGCAAAACCGAACACCTCAACTGGGCCAGAGAACTGCTGGAACTGGATCAGGCCGACTAAACGGCCTTTTAGAACAGAGATTTATGAAAGAATCATTATTGGCCAGACTCGACAGTCTGGTTGACCGTTTTGAAGAACTGGGCGCACTGCTCAGCGACCCGGAAGTGATCGGAGACCAGAATCGTTTCCGTAAGCTCTCCAAAGAGTACTCCGAACTGGAGCCGGTAATTGTTTGCTTCCGCGAATATCGCCAGACTCAGGACGATCTCGAAGAAGCCAGATCCATGCTGGACGACGGCGACGCCGAGATGAAAGAGCTGGCTGAAGAAGAGATCAGCGAAGCGACTGAGCGTCTGGAAACCCAGAGTCAGGAACTGCAAATCCTGTTGCTGCCTAAAGACCCGGACGACGCCAACAATGTGTTTCTGGAAATCCGTGCTGGTACCGGTGGTGACGAAGCTGCGATCTTTGCCGGCGACCTGTTCCGCATGTACTCCAAATATGCGGAAAGCAGCCGCTGGAAGATTGAAGTGATCAGCGCCAACGAAGGCGAACACGGCGGCTACCGGGAAATCATAACCCGAGTGGTTGGCGAAGATGTGTATGCACGGCTGAAGTTTGAGTCCGGCGCACACCGGGTACAGCGTGTACCTGCCACCGAATCTCAGGGCCGTATTCACACCTCTGCCTGCACCGTCGCCATCATGGCGGAACCAGACGAGCAGGCCGAGATCAATATCCGCAAAGAAGACCTGCGCATCGACACATACCGCTCCTCCGGCGCCGGTGGTCAGCATGTAAACACCACAGATTCCGCGATTCGTATTACCCACCTGCCAACCGGCGTTGTGGTGGAGTGTCAGGACGAACGCTCCCAGCACAAGAACAAAGCCAAGGCTATGGCTCTGCTGAGTGCCCGTTTGAAAACCGCCCAGCAGGATGCCGCGGCCAAAGAAATTTCCGACACCCGTAAGAGTCTGGTGGGTAGCGGTGACCGTTCCGAGCGCATCCGTACCTACAACTACCCACAGGGTCGGGTAACCGATCACCGCATCAACCTCACCCTCTATAAACTGCCGGATATAATGGAAGGTGATCTGGCTCCGGTTCTCGAGCCGCTGATGACAGAGCATCAGGCTGAACAGCTGGCTGCCCTTTCTCAGGATTCTTAATGCCAGCCTGCCGAATTGATGAACTGCTGACCCGAGCCACAGAGCTGGCTCAGGTCAGCGACACTGCCCGTCTGGATCTCGAACTGCTGCTGTGCCATGTGCTGGACAAGCCACGAAGTTATCTGTTTTCTTATCCGGAATATGAGCTCACCAGTGACCAGCTCAGTCAGTTTGAACAGCTTTTTCACAAACGTCTGGAAGGTCACCCGATTGCTCACCTCACGGGAGTGCGGGAGTTCTGGAGTCTGGAACTGTTGATTGAACCCAGCACTTTGATCCCTCGCCCTGATACTGAATGCCTGGTTGAAGAAGCTCTGGAGCTGTGCGACCACCGACCTAAGCAGGTTCTCGACCTGGGAACCGGAACTGGCGCTATTGCTCTCGCTTTAGCCAGTGAACGCCCTGGCTGGGCGGTATACGGCTGCGATCGTGTTCCTGACGCTGTGGAGCTGGCAAAAAAGAACGCGGCACATAACAATCTGGAACGCGTTCAATTTATTGAAAGCAGCTGGTTTCAACAGCTTCCTGAGCAATCGTTCGATCTAATTGTCAGCAACCCGCCGTATATTATTGATAACGACCCTCACCTCCAGCAGGGTGATGTGCGCTTCGAGCCATTGAGTGCACTTACGTCCGGAGCCGATGGTCTGGATGATATCCGCCATATCAGCAGTGAATCACCACACTGGTTGAGGGACGGTGGATGGTTGATGATGGAACACGGCTACCATCAGGGTGAAGATGTGCGGGAGATCCTCGCAAGCAACGGCTTTACCAGCATCCGGACGGTACAGGATTTAGCCGGTCACGACCGGATTACCATGGGGCAGATTCGCTCCTCTGAGATATAAACAAAACCATGATGAACGACGACCAGCTGTTACGATACAGTCGCCAGATTATGATGCCTGAGTTCGATATTACCGGGCAGGAGAAACTTCTGGATGCCAATGTGCTGATTATCGGTGCTGGCGGGCTTGGCTGTCCGGTTGCCCTGTACCTTGCCGCAGCAGGTGTTGGTTCACTGACTATTTGCGACCACGACCAGGTGGATCTCAGTAACCTGCAGCGTCAGATTGCTCACACTACCCGCGATCTGGGCAAGGACAAAGTAATCTCACTCACCGAAAGCATCCATGCCCTGAACCCGGACACCCACGTAAACGCTATTACTCGCAAGCTCAAAGGCGAAGAGCTGGCGGAGCACGTAAAGCATGCGACAGTGGTTATTGAGTGTACCGATAATTTTCCTTCCCGCTTTCTGCTGAACAGCTTCTGCGTTCAGCACGGCAAGCCATTGGTTTCCGGTGCAGCCACTGGCTTTAACGGTCAGGTTGCGGTGTTTAACGCCAAACCGGAGGCCCCCTGCTACAACTGCCTTTACAGCGATGTGGATGAGCAACAGCTGTCTTGCAGTGAAACTGGCATACTTTCCCCCATTACCGGGGTAATTGGCACACTGCAGGCAACAGAAACTATTAAAATTATTGCCGGCATTGGCAAACCTCTGGATGGCAAGCTGATGGTCTTTGACGGGCTGACTATGGATGTTCGCACCATGGGGCTTGCGAAAGATCCAGAGTGCAGAACCTGCAGCAGCTAACCTGCCCCTTAAACTGAGACTTTCATTGCGCGTGTGGTGCTTCTCATCTATATCTTCATCGCCATTTGATGACGGATAAGATAAGCACCCATGCCCGATTACTTCCCCCGCAACTTCCACGGCTACGGTGCCAACCCTCCCAATATTCGCTGGCCCCATAACAAACAGCTGGCTGTGAGTGTGGTGGTGAATTACGAGGAAGGTTCAGAGTCCTGCCCGCTGGACGGTGATGGCGTGTCTGAATCCTGGCTGACAGACATTCCCGGCCTTGTTCCCAGCCATCACCGCCATATCTCCTGTGAATCTGTATTCAACTACGGTGCACGGGCTGGAGCATGGCGGCTGATCCGAACTCTGCAGGAGTTTCATGTGCCCGCCACTGTTTTCGGCTGTGGTCTGGCTTTGGAACGTAACCCTGAGCTGACAAAAGCCTTTCATCAGGCTGGCTGGGAAATCGCGGGGCATGGCTGGCGCTGGCTGGACTACAGCAGCTTTTCGGAAGAAGACGAGTGTCGCCATATGGCGCGGACTCTACAAGTTATCGAACAGCTGACTGGCCAGAAAGCCAAAGGCTGGTACACGGGCCGCAAAAGCCAATATACCCGCGCGTTGGCATTTCACCATGGTTTAAGCTGGGATTCCGATGCCTATGACGATGACATCCCTTATTACGTTCCTATAGAAGGGCACAACCATCTGGTCATTCCCTACTCTCTGATCACCAACGACTGCCGTTACACCATGTCTCCGGGATGGAACTCCCCTGAGGATGCCTGGCACAGTTTGAAAGCCGCTTTCGATACTCTTTATCGGGAAGGCCACGAGGCTCCCCGTATGATGACGCTCGCCCTGCACAGCCGTCTCTCTGGGCATCCTGGCAGAGCCAGCAGCGTGCGAAGGTTTCTCGAGTACGCACTTCATCATAAAGGGGTCTGGTTTTGCCGAAGAAGCGATATCGCTGAGCATTGGCGGCAGCAAAACCAGATTTAACAAATAAAAAGAATATGCTTATCAGGCACTCACAAACTACACACTACCTTCACACCTGCCCCAAAAATTGATCTGGGACAACAACTTACATACCAAATTCTCTTTAAAAACTAAAACCCTGTTGATACTCTTGGGCATCTGACGCAACCGAATTATACATTTTACTTACATCATCAGCACAATTCGCAACAAAGGTGCTTAAATAACCCTATGCTTCCGGCAATCCAACGCTTTCTTCACAAGGACACCTCTGTAGGCATCTTGCTCATCGGTGCCGCAGCGCTTGCCATGCTGGCAGCGAATACACCTCTCAACAAGTTATACGACATGCTTCTGTCGGTTCCCATCACCGTTGCGGTGGGTTCTTTTGATATCTCTAAACCTATGTTGCTGTGGATAAACGACGGTTTGATGGCGCTGTTCTTCCTTCTCATTGGTCTGGAAGTGAAGCGAGAATTTATTTCCGGTGAACTTTCCACTCCCAGTCAGGTTGTACTGCCTGCGGTTGCCGCTGTAGGTGGTATGGTTGTACCGGCACTGCTCTACATCGCGCTGAACTATGACAACCCGGTGGCCATCAAAGGTTGGGCGATTCCCTCTGCAACAGATATAGCCTTCTCTCTGGGTGTGCTGGCACTCATCGGATCCCGGGTTCCTCCAGCCCTGAAAATCTTCCTGATGGCGCTGGCCATTATTGATGACCTTGGGGCTATCATCATTATTGCCCTGTTCTATACCGTTGACTTATCTACGCTCTCTATTGTGCTGGCATCTATGTGTCTGGTGGTACTGTTCCTGTTTAACCGGGCGGGCATCACACGACTGGGCCCTTATATGTTTGTGGGCGTGATTATGTGGACGTGTGTGCTTAAGTCTGGCGTACACGCCACGCTGGCCGGTGTTGCCCTCGCTTTCACCATCCCACTGCGTGCCTTGAATGAAGATGGCCGCTCGCCACTGGTTGAGCTGGAACACAAGCTACACAGCTGGGTGAACTTCTTTATCCTGCCTATCTTCGCCTTTGCTAACGCCGGTGTTGCCCTGAACTGGACACAGATTCAGGGACTGCTGGAGCCGAGCCCTCTGGGTGTCATTTCTGGCCTGTTCATTGGTAAACAGGTGGGTGTATTCCTGTTCAGTGCCGTGGTCATCAAACTGGGCTATGCTCGCCTGCCTACGGGCACAAACTGGCTGCAGATTTACGGGGTTTCCATCCTCTGTGGCATTGGTTTCACTATGAGTCTCTTTATTGGCTCTCTGGCCTTCGAGACAACTGGTGCCGAATACCTGATTGCTGACCGTGCGGGCATTCTGGTGGGTTCCTTCATGTCAGCAGTCTTCGGCTACTTTGTACTGAAATATGCTGTGAGAGACACAAAGCAGCTGTCAGCCACGTAATTCTTTCGTAGAATTGCAGGCAATAAATGCCCGCTCTGAGCGCTGTTGTTACAAAGGGCTTAGAGTGGGCATTTTCTTAATGAAGACAGAAATATGAGAAGAATGTGAAGAACAGAGCCGTACTTCTAGTCAATCTCGGATCACCAGACTCCACATCCGTAGCGGATGTGCGTAAGTATCTGAACCAGTTTCTGATGGACCCGTGTGTAATTGATTTGCCATGGCCCATTCGCAGGCTGATTGTCAGCGCTTTTGTGCTGCCCACACGGCCTGCAAAATCCGCCGAAGCCTATGAAAGCATATGGCTGAATGAAGGCTCACCGCTGAAAGTTATCAGCCAGAAACTGGCGGATAAGGTCGCATCCAAAACCGATATTCCTGTATCTCTGGCTATGCGCTATGGCAATCCATCTATGGAGCAGGAACTGCTCAAACTCTCCCAAAAAGAGGGTATCGAGGAAATCCTGCTTCTCCCGCTGTACCCGCACTATGCTATGTCGTCCGTTAAAACCTGCGTGATCGAAGCCGAGCGCATAATACAGACTCACAATCTGTCTCAAAAGCTCACTGTGCACCCGGTCTTCTACCAGCACCCGGACTACATCCGCGATTTGGTAAATGGCGCCCAACCCTACTTTGAAGACCTGAAGAATGACAAATGGGATCATATTCTGTTCAGCTACCACGGTGTACCTGAGCGCCATGTGCGCAAAGATGACCCGACGGGCAACCACTGCCTGAGCCCAAACTGCTGCAATCGCCCATCTAAAGCCCACGAAACCTGCTATCGCCATCAGGTGTTCAAAACCACCGAGAAGTTTGTGGAAGCAGCGGGTATTGCAGAAGAGAAGTGGAGCCTTGCGTTCCAGTCCCGTCTCGGGAAAGCCAAATGGCTGGAACCGGCCACCGATCAGACCGTAAGAGATTTAGCCCAAAGAGGTATCAAGAGATTACTGGTGATCTGTCCGGCGTTTACAGTGGACTGCCTCGAAACACTGGAAGAGATTGGCATGCAGGCCAAAGAGGATTTTATCGCCCACGGTGGCGAGGAGCTGCAACTGATTCCCTGCCTGAACGACAATGATCAATGGGCACAGACCCTCACCAACTGGGTAGAATCTAGAGACGAGCCATAAAGCGCATCAACCCCGGGTCTGCAAAGGCCCGGCCAATGGCCTTGGCGAGAATCTCGTTAATCATCTGAGTGTTATCATCATCCGAGGGTGCTTTCAGAACCCGTTTGCTGTCTGTCGCAGAGTAAGCCCCCTGATAGAACTGCTCGCCAGCACGCACGGTAACTCGAATCGCCGCCTTCAAATCCACCCTGGACACATAATTGCTGGCAGGCACTTTGTACTCCAGCGTATCCACATACACTTGAAACTGAGGAGCATCCGTTGAGCTGCCTGGTGTCATGCCCTGCTCAACCAGAGCCATTTCCACAGAGGCCTTCACAGCATCTTGCAGGTTGTTGGCAATGCCGATGCGATTGCTCTCCTTATATACACCACCACGGGTGCCCAGCCAGGGAGTAACGCGTTCATCAAAAGCTGTAACCGTAACCGGACCATCCAGCTTCACTGTATCTGCAGCTAGCCTGACATCCGGCGCAATAGTCACATTCTGAGGGCTGAGAGCACAACCACCCAGCAAACCGACAAACACCAGAGCGGTGAGTCCCTTCAAAGAAAATAAACGTCTTACCATAACAAATGCTCATCAAGGGGTATTGAAAAGTATCAGCGAATTGTCTCTTCTCCCCTGCATCTTCGCAATGGTTTGGCAAAAGAGCCAGGCTGACGATATAGTTCTTTCTGCAGAGGTCAGTCCCTCGATAAACAAAACACAACCGCAGGACAACCCTATGACCAGTCATCGCGATGCCCGTAGCAATGATCGTGTTGTCATTTTCGACACCACTCTCAGGGATGGAGAACAAAGCCCCGGCGCATCCATGACCCGGGACGAAAAACTGCGCATCGCAAAAAACCTTGAACGCCTGCAAGTGGACGTGATTGAAGCGGGCTTCGCCATGGCCAGCCCCGGAGACTTTGATTCTGTTCATGCTATCGCCTCCACCATAAAAAACAGCACAGTCTGCAGCCTTTCCCGTGCACTGGACAGTGATATTGATCGCGCCGCCGAAGCCTTGAAACCGGCAGAAAGCGGACGCATTCACACTTTTATTGCCACCTCGCCCATCCATATGAAGTACAAGCTACAGATGGA
This sequence comes from Parendozoicomonas verongulae, assembly GCF_009711465.1. Taxonomy (GTDB): domain Bacteria; phylum Pseudomonadota; class Gammaproteobacteria; order Pseudomonadales; family Endozoicomonadaceae; genus Sansalvadorimonas; species Sansalvadorimonas verongulae. The sequence continues at coordinate 41,824 of NZ_SMME01000873.1, forward strand.
ACCGGAGCAGGTGATTGAACAGGCTGTCCATGCGGTAAAGCGGGCTCGCAACCAGTGTGCTGATGTGGAGTTCTCCTGCGAAGATGCCGGGCGCTCCGAGCTGGACTTCCTCTGTCGTATTATTGAAAAGGCCATTGATGCCGGTGCAGGCACTATCAATATTCCCGACACTGTAGGCTACGCACTGCCCCATGAGTTCGGTGAAACCATCCACCAGCTGCTCACCCGCATTCCTAACGCAGACAAAGCTATTTTCTCAGTGCACTGTCATAACGATCTTGGCCTTGCAGTGGCGAACTCTTTAGCGGCCGTTGTAAATGGTGCACGACAGGTGGAATGTACGGTTAACGGTTTAGGGGAAAGAGCTGGTAACGCATCATTGGAAGAGTTTGTGATGGGGCTGCGCACTCGTAAGGATTCCCTGCAGCTGGACACCCGCATTGCCAGTGAACATATCGTTCCCACTTCACGACTGGTGTCCAGTATTACCGGCTTCCCGGTTCAACCGAATAAGGCTATTGTAGGTGCCAACGCTTTCGCCCATGAATCCGGTATTCATCAAGATGGTGTGCTCAAACACCGGGAAACCTATGAAATTATGAACGCGGAAGACGTCGGCTGGAACACCAACAAAATGGTGCTGGGCAAACTCTCCGGCCGTAATGCCTTCAAAACCCGCATGGAGGAGTTGGGAATCAGCTTCGAAACACCGGAGCACCTGAACGACACTTTCAAACGTTTCAAAAAACTCGCTGACAAAAAACGGGATATTTACGACGCAGACCTTCAGGCTCTGGTGACAGAAGCCCGCAATATCGAAGAAGTGTTCAAGCTGGAAGCTATGACCATCCACTCCCAGATGGGCGGCACCCCAGAGGCCCACATCACTCTATTAGTGAACGGTGAATCGAATGATATTATCAGCACAGGGGACGGTGCTGTAGATGCCGCCTTCAAAGCCATTGAAGGCATTGCCTGTTCCGGTGCCCAGCTGGAACTGTACAGCGTAAATGCCATCACCAGTGGTACCGACTCCCAAGGCAAAGTCACTGTACGTTTAGCTCGTAAAGGGCGGATTGTGAACGGTAATGGTTCCGATACTGATGTGATTGTAGCTTCAGCCAAGGCGTATGTTCATGCCCTTAATCTTTTAGAGTCCGGGAAGAAGCGTAATCCACAGACAGGACCGATTTAATTAGCTTTGAGACAAAAAGCAACCACATGCATTACAATGGCGTCCTGGTTCATTTATTGACGGAACAACATGAACGAAAGGCAGCGACAAGATTATCTGGAAGCCATGGGCATACAAACATGGTTTCCCCGCTTTGTGCTGCCTGCTGCCAAACCGTCTCATACCTGTGACTGGGATTATGACGACTACCCCGTCGAAGCCTTTCCCGAGCCAGCGCCGTCCATGTCTGCACCTGAGCAGCCCCTGTCAGTGCCGCCTCAGAATATGGGATACCAGCAACCGGCTTATATTCCTCAACAGGCTCCCCAGCCTTCGCCCGTTCCCGCTGCTGGTGTACTGAAAGAGTCTTCTGATATTCTGGGTGAGCTGGGCTTTACCACACCCCAAAGCACTCCCGATACCAAAGGGGATGAACCCTGCGCAGCTCAAACAACCGATGCAGAAGTGATCCCAGCGGAACCTTTCCGACTGGCAGTGGTGGATGTCAGCGAAACCTGTCTTGCGATTGTTGATCTGCCATGGTCTGGCTTGAATCAGTTCACCGGGTATCACGAGCGTTTATTACGCAATATTCTCAAAGCGGTTAATCAACCCTGTGACCAGACTTTTGAGGCCAGCGTGTTTGCATGGCCCATTATTCAAGAGCCAATTCCTGTAGACCGCAAATATGCCCGGGAAGCCGTGCAGTGTTTTCTCGCCAACCAGTTTGGCTGGCAGCGCAGAAAAACCGTCCTTCTCTTCGGTCACAACAGTGGCACCTATCTATGGGGTTCTCAGGAAAGCTGGGACAAGCCTTTTGACAGTTTCCGGGGTATCCAGGAAAAAGACGGTGTCACCTATGCCATCACCTGCAGCCTTGGAGAGATGATGGGTATCCCAGAGTTAAAAGCTGATGCCTGGGCTGACCTGAAAGGGCTTTGCAAACCATCATGACAGTGCACGATCTGGCGGACGGTTTTACCCTGCGCCCCATGATGGAATCCGATGTGGATGCTATTCACACATTAGAAACCTCCACCAATCCTCATCCATGGACACCCGGCATTATCCGTAACTGTTTAACTACGGGTGACCGTTGCTGGATTCTGGAAAAAGGTGGTGCGCTGGCGGGTTACACTGTCACCATGTTCGCAGTGGGAGAAGGCCATTTGCAGAACATTGCCATTGCACCGAGCTTTCAGCGTCAGGGGTTGGGACAAAAGTTGATGAGCTTTATTACCAATGATTTGAAAGCCCTTGGGGCTGAGGTAATTTTTCTGGAAGTGCGGGTTTCCAACCGGAAAGCCATTGAACTGTATCTGAAAAATGATTTCACAGAAGTAGGCCGACGCAACAACTACTACCCCTGCGCCAAAGGAGGGCGTGAAGACGCCCTCGTTATGGTGCGAGATCTCTCTTTCGCAGAGTAAAACAAATTTTAATGGATACAAACCCTGCATGTTTTTTGAGGCGGCCGGATAGGGCGCATCTATCTCTACCAGCAGCTGGCTCACACCAGGAATGTCTGCCAATTACACTTATTGTATTAATCCAGGACTCATCAAATAATAAACACATTTAAGAAAACTCCTGAACTCTCTGAAGGGAAGAGACCCTATGCAACTTGCTGTAATTGCCAATATTTTAATAATGCTAGGGCTTATTTATGTCCTTTTTCGTTTCCAGAAAAAATATATGCCATTTACTCGAAGAGTATTTATTGCACTAGGCATGGGGGTCGCGTTCGGCGCTGGATTACAAATAGTTTATGGTCTTGATTCGCCAGTTATTAGTCAATCTATCAGCTGGTTTGATATTGTTGGTCGTGGTTACGTCTCCCTGCTTCGTATGATCGTTGTACCTCTGGTCATGGTCTCTGTTATTTCTTCGATTATTCGTCTTAAGGACGTTGGCTCTCTGGGTAGAATCAGTGGTTGGGTTCTTGGGTTGCTGATGATTACTGTCTCTATTGCAGCCATCATCAGCATACTCACCTCCCTGGGTTTTGGCTTAAGTGCAGAAGCCATCACATCCGGTACCCGTGAAGTTGCCCGGGGCGAAGCGTTATTATCCCGTGCCGTCCAGATTCAGAGTCTTACCATTCCAAGTATGCTGGTCAGCCTGATTCCATCCAATCCGTTCCTTGATATGACTGGGGCACGGAGCACCTCGATTATCGGCGTGGTTATTTTCTCGGCCTTCATTGGGGTTTCCGCATTGGGGCTGAATCGCAAGAAGCCTGAGATTTTTGCGACCATTGAAAATAGCGTGAATGCCATACATGCTCTGGTTATGCGCATGGTGACTTTGGTTTTGCGCTTAACGCCTTTTGGTATTCTGGCATTGATGACCAAAGTCGTTGCAGGCTCTAACTTCGCCGACATCATGGAGCTGTTCCGCTTTGTAGCAGCATCTTACTTCGCTTTGATTGCAGTGTTTGTGGTGCACTTGCTGATGGTTGCTTTTGCAGGTGGCAGCCCGCTTACTTACCTTAAGAAAGTTCTTCCCGTACTGACCTTCGCGTTTACCTCCCGCTCCTCCGCAGGCACCATGCCTTTGACCATTCAGACCATGACCAAACGTCTGGGTGTATCCGAGGCTGTAGCAAACTTCTCCGCTTCTTTTGGGACAACAATTGGGCAAAATGGCTGTGCCGGTATTTATCCCGCAATGCTGGCCGTTATGATTGCACCAACAGTTGGGGTTGATCCCACCAGCCTGAGCTTTATTGGTACTCTGGTTATAACCATTGCTATCAGCTCCTTCGGTGTTGCCGGTGTGGGTGGTGGTGCAACCTTTGCGGCCTTGATTGTGCTTTCGGCCCTGGGGTTACCGGTAGAGCTGGCAGGCCTGCTGATCTCCATTGAGCCTTTAATTGATATGGGCCGTACTGCGGTGAACGTAAGTGGAGCTATTGCAACCGGCTTTGTGGGTGCTCGAGCCATGGGGGAAGTTAACATGGACACATTCAATGAAAACGATTCTTTTGAACTGGACATGGAAGCTGTTTCTTAATGACTCCCCATGCAACAGATGACGTATTCGATATCGTTGTTATTGGTGCCGAAGCTGCGGGCATGAGCGCCGCAGCCAAGGCACGGCGCGTTAATCGCAATGCTCGTATCACCGTTTTCGAGCGCTCAGATGTTATTTCCTTTGGTGCTTGCGGCCTGCCCTATTACATTGGAGACTTTTTTTCAGACTCCAAAGAGATGGCTGAGTTTACACCCGAGCTATTTGCTCAGCGTGGAGTCGATGTTCGCACCGGCCATCATGTGAAAGAGGTTGACCCTGTTAACCAGACCGTTGCAGTCACCAATCTTCGAACCGGTGAAACGTTTGAACATCCATACAACCGATTGTTGATTGCAACCGGAGCGTCCCCCGTAATGCCTCCGGTTCCGGGCTTGCAAGAGGGTTTTGATAATGGACGTGTGTCTTTTGTGAAAACGATGCAGGATGGCATTCACCTGAAAGAAACTGTGGCCAACGAACAGATTCAGGATATTGCCGTGATTGGTGCCGGTTATATTGGTTTGGAAATGGCCGAAGCCCTTCACCGCCAAGGCAAAACAGTTCGAATATTTGACAGTGCAAGTCATCCACTATCGGGTAGTTTCGATAGCGACATCGCAAAGCTGATTTGTGAAGAATTAGATCAGCATGGGATTTCCAGCCACTGGCAGGAAGCTCTTCAGCAGGTAACAACTGCTGACAATCAGCGTTTGATACTGACCACGGATAAAGGTGAATACCAGGCCGACTTGATTATTCTGTGTACCGGAGTTCGTCCGAACACTGATTTCATTAAACATCTGGGGCTGGATACTGCCAGCAATGGAGCCATTATTGTTGATGACCAGGCCCGCACCAGCTTGCCTGATATCTTTGCTGCCGGAGACTGTGCGACGATTCCACATGCACAGATCAATAATCCGGTGTGGATCCCTTTAGCCACTTACGCAAATAAGTTGGGCCGTATTGCCGGTGAGGTCATGGGGGGAGCCGATACCCATTTTCCCGGAGCCTATGGCGCAGCCTGTTTACAGGTTCTGGGGCTGGAAGCTGGCAGGGTTGGTTTGAGTGAGAAAGAGGCTATAGCGCAAGGTCTTGATTATAAGGCTGTCATTATTCGAGATAAGGACCACACCAGCTACTACCCGGGCCAGTCTGACATTCTTGTAAAGCTGGTGTATGAATCAGAAACCCGGAAGATTCTTGGTGGGCAGATTGCCGGGGGACGTGGCGCGGTATTACGTGTCAACGCCCTGGCAATGGCGATCAAAGGTGGTTTAACCACTTCGGATTTGGGCATGATGGATTTCTGTTATGCACCACCATTTGCCAGAACCTGGGATGCGTTGAACGTTGCAGGCAATGTGGCGAAATAACCGTTTTGTGAAAATAGAACAGAGGGCGTGAAAACGCCCTCGTCTTGCGCTGAATAAAACCCCCACTCAGATGTTTACCTGAAGCCTCCAAGCCCAGTACACTCTTGCTACCGTCACCAACTCGTCAATAAAACAATAAAGATAACAAAAATGAGTGTTTTTCAGCGTTGTCTGCTCGCTGTCTGTTTAAGCCTTCCGACCCTGATTGTCAGTTTTGGGAATGCTTTCGCCGCAAGCCAGCCCTTCACTATTCTGCACACTAACGACTGGCAATCCCGCCTGTTGGGGTTCGGCCCCAACCTTGAGTACACCCCTGCCACTGTGGGCGACGACAAAACCCTCGGAGGAGTAGCCCGCCTGGCCACACTGATAGATGAGCGTCGCCAGACACTGGAAGGCCAGCCTGTTCTTCTGCTGGACGGAGGGGACATCAGTCAGGGTACGCTGTTCCACACTTTGTACCGCAACCACGCCCCGGAACTGCGCCTGATGAAAAAGCTGGGCTACGATGCCCTGACCCTGGGCAATCATGAGTTCGACTTCCGCCCCGATGGCTTGTCCCGCATGCTGGAATCGGCCAAAAATCATCTCGACGAAATCCCAGCCATTATCACCTCAAATCTGGAGCTGCCACCACAACAGAAACACCTCCAGGAGACAGGGGTCATCCAGAAATGGAAGATCATTGAAAGAAACGGCATCCGCTTTGGCCTGTTCGGGCTGATAGGCAAAGAGGCCGATGAAGTCTCCCCCAATGCCAGACCTGCAATTTTTGAGGATCAGATGTCTACTGCAAAATTCATGGTTCGCTTGCTCCGTGAAGAGCAGAAAGCTGATGTGGTGATCCTGATGTCCCATAGTGGTGTCGTGCAAAACCCGGACGGCAGCTGGGGTGGCGAAGAGGTGGAATACGCCCGACAGGTTCCGGGGATTGATATCATTGTCGGTGGCCACAGCCACACCGCTCTCTATGAGCCGATTATTGTGAATGGGACGCCGGTATTGCAGGCGGGTTCTGATACTCGTTATCTCGGCGAGCTGTCTATGATTCGAGAAGAGAACGGCAACCTCACGGTTTCAGATTACAAGCTGCACACCATTGATGACAGCATTCGCGGGAAAGACTCCGTCACTCAGAAGGTTGCGGGTTTCAAAGCCCTGATTGACCAGGAAGTGATGGCTGATAGCGAATACAGTTTCGACCAGCCCATCGTCAAAACACCCAAAACCCTCACTCGAGCCTATGAAGACCCCATTCTCGGCAACCTTGTGGCAGATGGTATTCGTCAGGCCACCGGCAGCGATGTGTCGATGACCACCAACAGTCTGATTCGTGATGACCTGTTGAAAGGTGATAGCGGTATTCAGTCTGTTTCTGATATTTTCCGTCTGCAGCCCCTGGGCGTCGGTATGGATAACCAACCCGGTTACCCCCTGATGAAGGTGTGGATAACTGGGAAAGAGCTGCGAGGGCTAATGGAAATTATGTCATTCGCCTATCTGCTGAAAGGGAATGACTACTTCCCCCGTTTCTCCGGCATTCGATTCACCTATAACACTCTGCGCCCGCCGCTTGATCGTATTACCTCCATTGAAATTGGCTCCCATGCTACCGGCTTTGAACCGCTGGATATGTCGGACAGCAATCGGCTCTACAGCTTCTCAGCCACCAGTTATGTAGGCGAGTTTGCCTGGGTGGTGAAAGATCTCAGCTATGGGCTGGTCAATATTATTCCTAAAGATGAACAGGGGCGGCCTTTGCCTGAGTTGCAGCAAAGTATTGTAGACCGATTCCCCGATAAAGAAGGGCTTCAGGAGTACAAAAACTGGCAAGCTCAACTAGACTTTTTCGCCAGCCTTCCTGATAGTGATGGCGACGGAATCGCAGATATTATTCTTAATAAAAATGTAACAGAAACTCGTATGCAGGCTATCCGCAGTCTGAAGCCAGAGGATATGTTACGTAATGCAACGTGGATTCTCTGGACGGTTGCCGGTCTCCTGTTTACGATTCTGTTGCTTACGATTGTTATTTTTGTACGGATATTCGGGCGCGCAAAGAAGAATGGATGAAATAAACCTACTCCTGAAGCAGAATCGAGCCTGGGCTGAACAGCGGGAACAAGAGGAACCCGGTTGTTTTGCACGGCTTGCCAATAGCCAGTCCCCGGAATATCTGTGGATTGGCTGTATCGACAGCCGTATGCCAGCAGAACGGCTGACAGGGTTGGAGCCTGGCCGCATGCTGGTGTACAGAAACATCGCAAACCTGGTGAACCCTGCAGATACCAGCTGCATGTCCGCCATTCAATTTGCGGTCGATGTACTCAAGGTGAAACACATCATTGTATCTGGCCATACTAACTGTGGTGGGGTAACGGCTGCTCTTAAGAGAGACGCTGATGGGCAGCTGGAAGAGTGGCTGCACCCTCTGCACGAATTGTGTGAACACCATAACGAACAGCTGGAAAGCCTGAATGATGACAGCGAGCGGGCAGAACGCCTCTGTGAGCTAAGTATCGAACAACAGGTTTTGAATGTGGCGGAGAACCCCGTTGTTCAAAAGGCCTGGAAGCGCGGTCAGAAACTGTCCGTCCACGGCTGTGTTTATGATGTTTCCACGGGAGAGCTGCGCTCTCTGGGTATCCAAGTGAACAGCGCTGAATAACCTTATACAGGCTGCTCAATAAGAACAACCTGAAAAAACAGCCCCTATCTGGTAGAGTTCCTGCCAATCAGGGGCTTTTTCATTGGTTTGTTTGATGGCTCTCCCCCTGAACCCTTTCCTAAGCTGTGACGCTCAACATGAAATACATTCCCCTGTCAGACTACAAAAACGCCTGGATTTTTCGCCATGCCGAAATGCCAGTTCCCGCTGATGACCTGGAGCAGATAAAGCCCCTCACACCGGTGGCTGCTACAGATGTATGGCGTAACAATATCAGCAAGCAGTGCCTGACTCCGGAAGATTTCGGCGATAACGACTGGCTCAAAGGCGAAGAGAACTGGGAGGAGTCCGGTAGCTGGCAGGAAGAGTGGGAATCTGATAATCCAGCATTACCTGAAGTTGTGGAAAAGCACCTTCAGTGGACACCGGAAACCACTGTCTTCTATTGCGTAGACAGTGAAGCAGTGCTGGAAACCACCTGGGATGTATTCAGCCGCCACTGGAAGAACTTCCTGTTCTTTGATGACGACTGTGTGCTTATTGGCCGTAAACGCAAGCAGGCTGCACAGTTCCATCAGGATGGCACAGTGTCTGTTGGCAAAAAGGGGGTTGTTGTTGCCAGCAAGGATTGAGCACCTTGGAGAGCAGGTAAAAAACTCATTATTTCTACTATCTCGTGTAACCTTTTCAGGAAATGTTAATTAGAATGTCGGCTGACTTATCCAACTGAGATTAACGGGAAAATAAATGAACGTTAAGCTCAGAATTCTAACCCCCTATCGTTTTCACTAATGAATAATCTGGATTACCGTCTGATTGCCGCCCTGGATGCCGTGATCACCAAACGCAGCTTTGAACGGGCTGCAGACCAATTGTGCATCACCCAGTCTGCCGTCTCTCAGCGTATTCGACAGCTGGAAAAGCAGCTGGGTCAGCCGCTTCTGGTGCGTAGCCAGCCTCCACAGCCCACCAGTACAGGGCAACGCCTGCTTGCCTTGTACCGTCGAGTCCAGCTGCTGGAACAGGAAGCTATGCCTGAGCTTCAGTCAGACACGGAAACACACTTTCTGCCACTGGCTCTGGCGGTGAATGCCGATACAGTAGCTACATGGTTGATCCCGGCACTGACCCCCATCCTGAAAGAACAGCTGATCGAGCTGGATTTCCGCATTGCCGACGAATCTCGCACTCTCGACATGTTGAGAAAAGGGGAAGTATTGGGGGCAGTCAGTACTGAACCATCACCGGTAACAGGGTGTATTGCCGACCGACTGGGGCGCATTGAATATGTATGTGCTGCTTCACCTGAGTTTGTGGAGCGTTATTTCCCTGATGGCATCGACCGCGAGAGCTTGATGAAAGCACCTTCCACAGCTTTTGATCACTTTGATGACATGCACCAGCGCTATCTGGAAATGCACTTTGATCTACCACCTGGTGAGGTGCCCTGCCACATCGTCGGTACGTCGGAAGCCTTTGTGAATCTGGCAAAAGCGGGGGTATCTTACGGCATGATTCCCGACCTGATGATTCGGGATGAACTGGCATCCGGTGAACTGGTTGAACTGCTCCCAGAGATTCGCCACAACCGCATACTCTTCTGGCATCGCTGGGCGCTAGAGTCGGACACAATGAAGAAAGTAAGCACTCACCTTATTGATTATGCGCGGCAACAGTTACTGCCCTAATTTGACCGCTCAGGATAATGATCCGGGTCAAATACCGGATCATTGCACGCCTGGAACTGCTCATCTTCCCGTAACTCTTCCCAGGCCTGTTCCATCTCGTCGTCACCCATCAGAATCGCTTCTGGTTTCTTGCTCTTATCGGTGTCCATAAAGCTCTCCATGCCATTTGAAGTGGCTTTTAATGAACCAGCTCGTAAAACTCTTCACCGAGCTCATCCTTGCCTGTTCCTGTTTTAAAGTGTGGTACACCAATATTTTGCTGCTGTATTTCCAGATTACCGGCTCCGTAAATAAAAGCCTGTATGGCTTCCAGATGCTCCTGAGTTGCAGGAGCTTCTGGGTCAGGCACGTAACCGTAGCGATCCACTTCAGTAGCAAAGGCCTTAATCCGCGCATCAGCCTCACCAGTGCGATCCTTCCCGCTTTTGCAGTTAAAATGGGATGCGGCCCCCATCTTAAATGCTAACAGCTGAACCCGCTCTACCAGCTTATAAGCATCCCGACCCTCCAGATGATGAAGCCCGCGGCTGTAGAGAGTTCGGATTTGCTGTACCAGCTGCAAAACCTTGTCCTTATCTGGAGAGCTTTGCCCAGGCCCCCGCAGCCACTCACCAACTGCACCCCCGATATCTGTATCGGGATGGGTGTTCCCAAACAGGTTTTCAAAACCAATCTGGTTATAACCGTCTGCCTTCCCCCACGTTTGCCCGACACCCGATAACACCGGATTTAACCCCATGTTATTCACAGGAATATTGAGTGTGGTGAGCCGAATATCGGCGGTTACTGTATGGGAGTGGCCATTGCTATCCAGGATGTCCATTGTCACCGGCTCACTGCAAAGCTGCTGTAAGATCTTGTTCTGTGCTTCCTGAAAAGTCAGTTCATCATCATGAATACCTGTCACATGGCGGATCTGGTCTGGAGAGAGCAGGGATGTGCTTATCAGATCAAGTGGCAAGGGGGCGCCATCCAAAACCTCCTGTTGCTTTGCCGGAAGCAGGTCAGAGAGCTTTTGCACAAATGCTGCCCGCAATACTTCCATCGCCCGGTTTTCCAGTATGGATTGCTGCTTAGCCATATCTTTGGTTGTGTGAGAAAACAGCGTGCCACTACGCAGGCCTTTGTAGAGGGTTTTACCATCGCTGGAGAGCACTTCATTCTCGTACAGGTTTATAGCATGAATGCGCTCGTTGGGATCTGCAGAGCTGCGCCCTCTTCCGGCATAGCTTGAGGGAAAGGGATCACGATTTCCCTCAACATGCCCGGAAGGTGTAAAACGCATTTGCCCCGCCGGAACCAAACGAGATGTATATTGATGAAGAACACCATCTGCTCTCAGGGGAACTGTCTTCTCAATAATTTCCCACTTAGCAGTATTGGCAACAGCAGCAGAGGCCCTGGACCAGACTTTTTTTAAATCTCGCTGCTGTATACCCGCATCCAGCATCTCTTTCTGGAGTGCACTGGTATTTCCCTTCACCAGCTTCTTCATAGACATAACGGGTGGAAAGCTCTTTCCAGCCAACCTTTCCTTACGCCCTTTCAACTGAGCCATAAATTGTCCCAGTTGCCCTACTTTCTCAAAATTCCCTTTCTTACTGACTTTATCAATATTGTCCTGAACCACAAGAATAGCGGTATCGAGCATATGCTCCTCTGCCTTTCTCTGTTGCTCCGCCCCACGGAAGTCTGCCTTCTCAAGCCCTTCGAGATAGAAAATGTGCTGCCGGCTCTGGTTGATCTGGTGATTAATGTCACGGACCATAGCCTGGCGCACCGCTTCCGGCACTGCAGTCAATGCACCACGCTGAAGGGCCTTTAACGATGCCTGCAAACGTCCTGTGTGAGTTCTTGTGCTACTTATCTGATCTTCCCAAGGCTGGGTTTTCAGTAACTTAAAGGGGGATCGACTATTAATTCGGGCAGTGTGAGAGCTGTTATATTGAAAAGCCCGCACCAACCTGCGATCAGAATCATTCAGAGAAACACTCTCAAACCACTGCTCTATAGCTTGAGGGTAGAATGCACCTTTTCCATGACCTCCACTGTCGTGGGCATAACCCAGTACGCGGGCTGTCTCAGGAGCTGCTCCGGAAAGAGCCGTGTTATGTATGGCCAGTGTGTCTGCAACCAACTGGCTGGCCTCAAGGCGAGAGAGCTCATGCTCACCTTTATGATAAAAAACGGCCTCCAGGTGCTGCTGAAGACGGTTCCTCTCATACTCCAGCAAATTCTGGGGAGAGTAGCCATGAGTGCGGGTAAACAACTGGCTGGCCAGGGAGTCCTTCTTATCAAGATTCATCCAGGTGTGGGCATGCTGGCTGTTGTGTTTGTCGATAGCATGGCGAAGCTTTACAGCTTTATTGTGGAGCTTAACAATTCTGTGAGCAGTCAGGGGTTTATTGCCCACCTGCCTCATCACCTTCTTGCTGACAGACTCACCATAGTCACTGCTCAGGTTGTCTTCCACGGAACGTCTGGTGTACACCGGCCCGGAATCTTTAGGGCCAAACACCTTCACCAACCATCGTTGAGAAGGGCTTTTGACCGGTTTACTAGCAATAAGGTCGCTCTGTTCGTAGGTATTGGCCTTGCCCGATTCCAAAGCCTGTTTGAGAGGCTGCACACATATGTCCTTTTAAAAGTTGGCTTATGAAGGGACATATCGGCATGCTGGACTCAAATCCAAGGCCTGAGACTGTCAGAGCAACTACAGCCCCCGATCAAATGGTTATGCTGGCTATACCGCCGTGTGTCAGCAGGAAGGTATTACCCAGCTGGGATACTTTGACCATGTGCGCCGGAAATTTGTGGATGAGAAGAAAGGGGAGGCCAAAGGCACCGGAAAAAGCAAAAGCAAGAAGCCACTTCTGAGTAGCTTCTACTTGGATAACTTCTCTTACCTCGTGGGAAATTTTACGACCGTCAATTTTGCTCATAGAAACCTCGAAAACAGAGGTTCGATCTGTACAGGCTAATATCTTGTAAAGTGTTGGCTCACATCTATATATATTTACTCTGTATTGCCTGATAATCGCCGCCATATTGCTTGATAGTCAGCCCCACTCAAAGCAGAGTTATTAGGCTTAACCCGCTCCCAATCACTATCTGTCAAGGAACGCAAAAACTCACCTGCATGAGCAGGAGACAAACTCCGCCCTTTACCTGCTTGTTTGAATTGATCGCCCAGGCCTTCAGCAACGCTACGAGGTACAGAATTCATCCGCATGAGGACAGCCTCTTCTGACCTGACGCCGTGATAAATCATGGCTGGAAGATTATTGATCTGCCTTTTATCTTCATCAGACATGTTTTCATAATCCAGCCCGGATGTAGGCATCTTACTCAAGGCAGAAAGTCCCCAAGCACCATTGTTAGCTAGATCTCTGTACACGGCTTTGCAAGCATTAGATATTTGGTCTGTTGAAGTCTTACCCTGAAAGTATTCAGTTGCAATGTCTTCAAGTGACTTTCCTGAAACCCAAGCCTGAGTGATATCTGCCAAATTGGTAGTCTTTGGACCTTTACCGCTGATTTCTTCCAACTTCTTTAGCTGAGGCAACTTCATCATAATACCCACAAGGTCAGGCAAAGCTGATGCCTTTCCTTCCCCAAACAAACTATCTGCCTGCCAGTCTTTGACATCTAATTTGTTTTCTAACTTGCTAAGTTCATTAAATGCAGTTTTTACACCTTCAGGAGAGAAACCAGTTGCATCAGCCAGGGTGGCATATGCTGGACTCTCCGCAAGCTCGTGCACATACTCTTTCGTCACCCTAAGCACTGCATCAGCTTTTTTCCGGGAAGCCTCATCGCCCTTACTTCTTAAACTGGAATAGCCATATGTTCCGCGTAAAAGTTGTTCAGCCTGATTAATGACTGCATCAAGCTCTTTTTTCTCGTTCCATAAATGAGCAACATAACTTCTAAAATCTGCCCACTGATCCTGGAATCTAAAGTCTGATAGATTGAGCTCTTCTCCAGCTTGCTCCATGTCTTCCAATATACCAACTAGCCGAGAAACCAGATCACCAGTCGCTTCGCTGACAAACTTTCTGACTTCATTAGGTTCCTTCCCTGCTGCAATTCCCACGACTCCCACACTGCCGTGATCGACACGACCGGCACGACCAGCAATATTCCAAAATGCTCTTGGAGACATTTTTATGCCGTAGGGGTGCTTATACGTCGCCATGAAGACAGACGAAATTGGGAAGTTCAACCCTTGAGCAATGGTGGTTGTTGCACAGAGAACCTTGATCCTTTCTTTCTCAGTCAACCATTCAATAAGTGCCAGTACTTCAGCAGGTAAGCCAGCATGGTGAACAGCTACACCTTTAGAAAGCATCCCAATAAGCTCAAAATCTGAACTCACTTCAGTTTCTAAAAAACGCTGGACTAGCTGTATATCCTCGTGAATATCCTGTAGTACAGGCATATCTTCACAAAGTTTACGGGCAAGGCTCCATACATCTGGAATTTTTTGAGCAACGGCAATGCTTGTTCCCCTTGCAGAGAAAGCCTTTGCCATTGCACCTGCTTGAGCACTCAAACCACTACCATTCTTTACTTGCGAGGCTGTCAGGCGTTTAATTGGTCGTATATCTCCAACCTGGTGAGCCCCCTTCAAGTGAATTGAGTTATGCGTCGTTGTCAGCGTTTCATACTCTAACTTCCAGTCACCACGCTTGGCTCCTTTCCCTTTGTATTCTTTAGCATCAAATATGCCTATGATCCGTTCATTCGGTTGCCAGGCAGCAGTGCTCAGGCTAATAGCCGTTCCTCTGCCATCTCCTAACCAGTGGGCAAGATCTTCCGAATTAGGAACAAATGGCATGAGCAACAAGAAGTTCGCAGTTTCATACTCTTGCTTGATTGTTGCCAGTAGCAGTTCAATTCTCAGTCCGCGATATTCATCTTCAATGTTATGAGCCTCATCCATAACAACCAGAGCAAGAGGCCGATTGACTTTTTTGTTCCTCAACACCAACTGTAATTTTTCAGGTGTTGCAACAAGCACATCAAAAGCTCGATCCGCTTCAAGCATATCTTCTTCAAAAGAGTCTACTTCTACAGCGCCTGTCAAGGGTTCAACATTGATACCTAAGGGAGAAAAATCTTCCCTCAAACGGCGAGTGATCTGAGAAACAAGCGCTCTTGTTGGAGCCACATAAGCTATCCATCCCCCTGCATCTGAAAACTGATTCAGAGCCTGAAGCATGCGAAATACAGCCAGCGCTGTTTTACCGCCAGAAGTTGGCATATCGACAACTACAGCACGACCAGCAGGGTTTAATAGACCTTGCTCTTGAATTGCTGTCCGCTGTGGCGGCAACAGCTCAAACATAGCCCGATGTTTTGTTGCTTGGTTTACAAATCTGGTGACACGAGAATTAATATTATGGGCAACCCACCACACAGAACCTGCAACCATTTGTTTACTGGCAAGGTGCAACCAACGAATAATCATTTCGAACTGATGATCCACTCCACCCTGCACAGCTTTACAGGAAGCTTCAAAGTGCTGATCCAGCTCAGTATTAATAGATGCTGGCTGCCCCTGCAACATGAAAGATGCCAGTAATTCAGTAGCTTTTGCCCAATGGTAAAGTGCAACCAACCTTAAAACTTTCGCTTCTTTACCAGCAGAAGAGCGAAGGTATTCCTGCTCAAAAACTTTCTGGTTTTCTCTCAAACTTAGAATCAGCTGACTGATGGAGTCCAGATCAGACCACCCATCTTTGCGCAATAGTTTAAGCCAAGCCTCATAAAGAGTATGAAGTAACTTTTGATCCCATGGTTTCCCTTCAACATCCGCAACTCTGGCAACTGTTTCATTTTCTGCTAGCCAGCGCTTCATATCAGTCCAACGGTCGCCGCCATAAGCTAAACCAGCCAGATGCAATATATGGAATACTCTTGCTTCATCAGTCTCCTGATACACTGTCACCAGTCGCTTGAACGTAAAGGCTCTGTGCGCTCCAGCCTGCCCATAAAGCTGATTCTCTTTCTGCCTGGGAGACGGATTGATATTGGCATCAAGTCCTTCGTAAGCGGCAAGCTCATAAGCCATAGCCAGGCGTTCAAACAGTTCATGCTTGATGTTGGCAGAGTTAACAGGTTTCAAGATGTTTTGCAGACTTGATTCGACAAAATACTGCCCTGCCTGCTCAAAGCCCTTTTTGAGATCTTCTTCACCAACAGCCTGGACTGCCCAGTGTTGATCAACTAGCTCAAGATGTTTCTGGAGAAGACTCATGCTATAACTCCTTCTTCCATCAGTTCTGGAAGTGAAGGAATACAACCAATTGGCAGGTATAACGCATAAAATGACGTGGTCGTACGGTCAGGCTTTCCTTCCGCAGAATTTATTGCTCTTTGCCTTAAATCCCTAGCATCAGGATTTACATCTCTGACTAACAGCCCAAACAAAGCAGCATCTGTTTGGCCACTTTGTAAGTAACGCGATGCAGCACTTGTGAACATGTCCAGCCATGCAGCATTCTTCGCGTGATACCCCAAATAGCAAAACAGGCCACGTTTAACTTTCTCTGAGTGAGTCAGGCCGTTAATCTGATCCTGAAGCCCCCCACGACCATATACTACTTGTGGAGGCCACTTCTCTTCCTGTGAGGTTTTGACTTCTCCAAAGGCAAAACGGTATGGCAACTCTGCATTATTAGTCTTCTGGAAGCCTACCAAGTCAGCTCCTGCAGGGCTGGCTTCTGGGTTTTTCAGATCCCTTCCGGTCGGCCAGGGAAATTTACAATTACTCACTTCTGCCACAAATACTTCAGCAAGAGCCTCCCCTACCAACCAATCGGGTATATTACTCTCATCAGTAAGCATTACTTCCAGACCTTCAGTTTCAAAGCCTGTTGTAGCTATAGAGCCCAGCATCTCACGAATGTCATCCTTTCCAGCCTCATCTTGAATGATATCCCTCACTGGACCAGAAAGCATGACTTGCAGAGATTCGCCATTGAGCCGAATGCCGCGAGCTCTGACTGCGCCGTAATCCGTGTTGTAGACCTCTTCAAATTCTACAGCTTCAGTCACACGAGCTCCCCTTTGAAGGCTTTATCTAGAATAGAGGGCATCAGTGCTTCAAGCTCCGTTTCATTGGTCCTTTGCGCATCCAGAATCGCTGTCACCTTCTTTTGTAGACTATTGAACCAGATTTGCTTTTCGTAAGCTGGCACTGGAACTTCTATTTTCTCAAGTTTTTTTAGACCAAGCGTTTCATTTCGACCAGCCCCACCAGACGAAGCTTTCCGAATTTTTTCAAGCCCTTCACGCTGGATTCAAGCAATAAGTACAATCGACTGAAATTTCAGATGTGAGCCAGCTACTGGTAGATTTCGTAGATCTCACACTCAGAAATGGAAGTCAGGAATGAGTAAACAAACCAGATAATACAAACAGCTAACTCAGGCCCAATGATACCAGATAGAAGCTCTTGTTGGGACACTCAGGCCAAAAGAGATTGCTGAAAAGCTCGACATAAGTGAGAGCGCCTTATCCCGAGAGCTGCACTGCAAGAGCCGTTTAACCCTCATAGGAAAGACTGACACAAAACAGGCAGATGCTGTGGCGAATTCCATGATACGGCTCTAAAACGGAAGCCCTCAACCAACACGATTACACTGGATAACAGTGGTGAATTTGCAGCTCACGAGAAGGTGGCAGAAGCAGTGAATCCAGCCCCAAGCCATTACATATTAATTCAATTTTTCACAAACCCTTTCATTTCTTCATGAACCAAGTGGCAATATCACTATCAAAACAGCAGCTCCCAACAATCAAGTAAAGAGGCTGCAAGCATGATGACATTTATCACGAAGACATATGTTGATATCTCCCTGTTTATGGAAAAGCTCCATAAAGACAATAAAGGCCTGGTAACTATTGAATACGCGCTCCTGGCTGCCACCATGATTGGTATTATCACGGCTGTATTGGCCGGTGATGGCACCAATGCAATGGAAGGGGCTTTGAGGGAGAAGTTCAATAGCATCACGGAAAAGCTGAAATCCAAATAAGTGGTTTCTCTCTGCCTTGGCGTTATTGTGGTAACAGCTCTCTGGGTCTGTTACCAAGACATCCGATTCCGTGAAATCAGCAATCACTCTGTCGCAATTACGGCCGTGAGCTGTGTGATGGCGACCTCTGGTTCAGCTTTATCCTGGATAGCGTGGCCTGTTGCCTTTGCGGCGGGCTGCATGCTATTTGCTTTCAGGATTGTCGCAGGGGGAGATATCAAACTTGCGCTGGCACTTCTGCTGGGTATTGATGCGGTTTGGTGGCCCACATTTTTTTTCATAACAGCGGTAAGTGGTGGGCTGCTCGCTATTGGATATCTGGTGTTCGCCTGTATCAACAATACCCTCCCACAGCTGCGACAGCGGGGTATTCCCTATGGTGTTCCTATCGCTCTTGCGGGTGTGTGTGGCGTGTGGCTGACAGCGGTTGATTACGGGCTGTTAAGCTTTTATATGTGAGGTGAGACAGGATTTATGAGGCGTCGCTTACTTCTCGTATTTACATTTATTATGGGTGCTGTGGGCGTATGGTGTCTGCTGCCTTCCGGTGACACCTCTGATACGGAATCCACGGAGCCCGTTCAAGCCGATGATGTGCATGTCTGGATAGCTTATGCACCGATCCAAAAAGGGGAAACCGTTAACCTCGCCAAAGTTCGTCCGGCTATTATTCCCCATGAAGAGGCTCAGCGTCTGGGTGTAACGGCTTCCATTTCCATGACGGAAGAGGAAAACTATGTAGCCACCAGAGACGTCCGGTCTGGCGACATTCTCAGCCCACAGGCGCTCTGCTCTTTTGCTTCAGAAGCCTGCCAGAAGCTGGTCATCAGCATGGACAAAACACCCTACCCTCTCACGGTGAAAAGCCATTCAGATATTCGCACTTTCATCAAACCCGGCGATATGATTGATATCATGCTGATTGCCACACCGGAACACAGCCTGGCTTACCGTGAACAACTTACTGGATATCAAGGTCTCAGCGCCATTCCACTGTTGAGACAACAGACCGTTTTACAAACTCCCTCCCTGAGAGATGAAGACGATTATAACGGCAAGGAAGTTGAGCAAACTATCGTGCTGGCATTAACACCTGAGAATGCCGCCAAAGTTATGGTTGCTCGCCGCATTGGGGTTCTCGATATTCATAAATCCACAGGAAAACCACTCCCTGAAATTAACCTCAGTGAAATTGTTCCTGATTTTTCATTAGTGAAAGAACTTCGAGGGAATAAACGGGTCGAACAGATACCCAACTAACCTGTGCCAGATAATAACACTAGCGATACCAAATGCATTTGATTAAAAACACTTATCATCTGATTTCATTGATTCTGTTTCTGACACTATCAGGGCTTGCTCTGGCGAGAACAAATACGTCAGAAGAGATCAATCTCCACATCAGTGAGGCCACAACTCTTCATTATCAAACACCTATAGATACGGTGTTTATTGCGGATGCACAAATCGCTGATTATCAGGTTGTAGAAGGCAATCGCCTGATTATTTATGGAAAAACTGTTGGTTCTTCATCCCTTATCGTTCTGGGAGACAAAGGCATTCCCATTGATAAGAAACAGCTGACGGTTAAACGCAACCTCTCTTCCATCAAAGAATATATTCATGCCCGCTACCCTGATATAAATATTGAACTGGCAGGCAGCGGAAACCAGACTGTTCTCAGCGGTAAAGTTACGTCGGAAGAATCCCGCCAGGAGATTTACAACCTGACCGGCGAGCTGCTGGGCAGTAAAGTGACGGAAGAAAAAATCAGCTGGAAAGACGGTTCGGTTCAAGGGAATAACATCCGCTTTATGACTCGCCGCACTTACGAAGGTTTGATAAACAACCTTCAGGTGAACACCGTCAAACAGATCAATGTAAAGCTCACCATTGCGGAAGTGTCCCATTCCTTTATTCGTCAGCTGGGAGTTAAATGGGGGAGCGAAATCGGCGGCGATAAGAACGCTGTTTTCCTTGGAAACGGGCAGTTCTACAACAAAGTTGGTCACATCAGCTCTAACACGATTGCCAACTACATTTCTGCAGCCGACGACGATGCCATGGGCCAGATTCTTGCCCAACCTAACCTTTCGGTTCTTTCGGGTGAAAGTGCCTCGTTTCTGGCCGGTGGTGAGATGCCTATCGTCACGTTTGTAGATGGCTCCCAGAACATCACCTACAAACAGTTTGGTA
The DNA here is from genome assembly GCF_009711465.1 of Parendozoicomonas verongulae. Classification (GTDB taxonomy): domain Bacteria; phylum Pseudomonadota; class Gammaproteobacteria; order Pseudomonadales; family Endozoicomonadaceae; genus Sansalvadorimonas; species Sansalvadorimonas verongulae. Next base: position 61,986 of record NZ_SMME01000873.1, read on the forward strand.
TTCGCCTCACGCTGGCCGCCAAAGCCCAGGCTGACGATACCATAAACCTTTCCCTGGAGCCGGAAGTCAGCTCCATAGATCCGAGCAACAGCAATAACCAGCTGAATATTCCCGCTTTCAAAACCCGCCGCACCCGCACCACGATTCAGCTGGCGGACGGAGAAAGTTTTGTGCTGGGTGGGTTGCTCAGTACAGAAGACCGGGAAGCTTTATCCAAAGTGCCTTTTGTGGGAGACATTCCCCTGTTTGGCGCTGCCTTCCGCCATACCGGTAACCAGCGTAAGAAAACCGAGCTGATTATCGTGGCTACCGTTAATCTGGTGAAGCCTGTGGCATCAGGCACCATTCAACTGCCCCAGATCAACCACTCCAGCATCCTCCTGCGCTATTTCAATCTGGACAGCGCCAGAGCCAATGGCGCAATTAACGATCAAGCCAAATCCATTTTGGCGGCAGGAGGTTTTAAAGAATGAATATAGCGGCCTTGTTCTTACCTGCCCTGCTTACCCTGGCACTGCTAACGGGCTGCACGGCTCGCTTTGATGCTTATCAGCCCTCTGTCGCCAATCAACCACCAGGCCAGGTATGCGAGCCTTATGACCTGAACCCTCGTCAAGCCGTTCAGCTGGACTGCTATGTGGAAAGCGCACGACGGCAGTCACTCGTCAACAAGACAAAGGAGTAATGCCATGCTGGATTTCAGTAAAAACCCACAATCGTCTACCCAGAGCACAAGCGAGCAGCCTGCAGCCAGTACTATTGAAGTGTTCTACCAGACTCAAGCGTGTCTGACGGCGCTGGAAGAGGCCTGCAGGTTGGAAGGCATGGATACTCCTGCTCCAGAGCCCTTTAATCGAGTACGGATTCCTGAACAGATCAAGAGCTCAAAAGCCTCGCTGATTTTTATTGAAACCAGCACTGATACGGAAGAGTTTGCTGCCTTTCTTCGCCATCTTGTATCAAGACAACACGACATTGTGCTGATTGGCTCTGACGACAGTATTCGTCTGATTCGCAAACTGGCAAGCCTGGGATTCTATTACCTGCTCTGGCCAGCCTCCCGCCCGGACATTGTGGAATTAATGAGAGGATTGCAAAACAACCACGCCCTGAACAATCGCCCGCAAAGTGCACGTAATGCCATGCGTATCGCCGTTGTGGGAGTGAAAGGGGGGTGCGGCAGTTCCATGGTGGCCGTTGAGCTTGCTCGCAACCTGCTGAAAGAAACCTCCCAGCCTGTACTTCTTGCCGATCACAACTATCAAGACAGCAACCATCATATTCTATTAGGCAGACAGTCCCTTGGCAGAAAACCTGTCGACGCACAAACCCTTGCCAGTTTTGCAGATGCGCAGACTGTTGATGCCATCCACGCACAGAGTCAACTGTTTCGCCTGCAAACCAATTTTCACTATCTAGGCCTTGAAAACACAGAGATTCCCAGTGAGGACATATGGAGGTTTACTCAAGGAATTTTGGAAACACAGGCGAAAGAACACAGCTTTATCATTGAAGATTACTCATCCATGGCCAAGTACCTTTTGATTTCACAAAAGACGGCAATGGTTGACTGCCTGATCGTAGTGGTGCCTCCCTCTTTATCCGGACTGTATGGGGCAAGAACCCTGCTTCAGCATCTTGGCTCTGTACATGGACAAGCACAAAAAATAGTTCGTACGCTAACCATAATCAATCACAATCAGCCCAACAGCACAGTAAAATCCCAGGATGCTGAAGAATACCTTCAATGCACTCTGTCTGCAGAGCTGCCCTGGCAGCCAGGCTGTGAAAACTACCTGACAGAAGGCAGGGGTCTCCCCGGCGACAAGCTGGCAGTGGGGTTTGCACTGGAGAACCTTGCCCGCTGTATTCTCGGTAAACCACAGGCAGAAACCAGCCTCTGGCACACAGTGAAGCAATGGTGCCTGCAATGACAGAGCAGCACTTTTCTGAACAGGACATTCCATCCACCTATCAGGATGCTTACCTCACCCTGCGTACCCGCATTATGGATGCGCTGGATGCAGAAACTGTGGAAACCACATCATCCAACGACCTCCATCAGCAGATGCGGGATGCGATTGATACGCTGGTAGATAAGGAAAACATTCAGATTCCTGTGGCTTTAAGGAGTGTATTCACCAAACAGATGGTGAATGAAATTAAAGGCCTTGGTCCACTTCAACCATTGATGGATGACCCAGACATTTCCGACATTATGGTGAATGGCCCTCAGTCGGTGTATATCGAACAGGGTGGCTGTTTGACCAAAACCAGTATCACCTTTCTGGACGATGCACAGCTGCAGAATATCGCCCGCCGTATAGCTGCCTTTGCCGGGCGAAGGATTGATGAGGCCAATCCGTTATGCGACGCCCGCCTGCCAGATGGCAGCCGTGTAAACATTGCCATCCCGCCTATTGCACTTGATGGCACCTCGCTCTCCATCCGGAAGTTCAGCAGCAAAAAGATTGGCCTTGAACAGCTTGTGGATTTTGGAGCGCTGTCTCCAGATATGGCCAAGTCTCTGGCTATTGCAGCACGGTGTCGTTTGAATATTTTGATTTCCGGCGGTACCGGTTCCGGTAAAACGACTTTGCTGAATGCTTTGTCCAACCATGTTTCAGAATCCGAGCGCATTGTTACCATTGAGGATGCGGCGGAACTCTGCCTGCAGCAACCCCACGTTGTGCGTATGGAAACACGCCCTGCCGGTATCGAAAACACCGGTGCTATCAGCCAGCGAGATCTGGTTATCAACTCTCTGCGTATGCGGCCAGACAGAATTGTTATTGGTGAGTGCCGTGGTTCGGAAGCCTTTGAAATGCTCCAGGCCATGAACACGGGTCACGATGGTTCCATGTCCACGTTACATGCCAACACGCCCCGGGATGCCCTGGCCCGTATGGAGAGTATGGTGATGATGGCTGTGCCTAATATGCCTCTGGAATCCATTCGCCGAAATATTGCCAGTGCCGTTGATCTGGTGATTCAGGTCTCCCGCCTTCACGACGGCAGTCGTAAGATTATGAGCATAAGTGAAGTGATGGGCGTGGAAGGGGACAAAATCACTTTGGAAGAGCTGTTCCGTTTTGATATCGCCTCCCGACAACCGGGGGAGGCTATTCAAGGCCACTTCAATACTCCCGGACTGTTGAAACGCTCTGTGCTGTCTGCCAAGGCTCGTTTCTTTGGGCTGGAAGAACTGCTGCGCAGTGCGTTTACAAGCACTACGGATGCTCCATGAAATCCCTGTTCGTGCGCAAAAGCTCCCTGCAGTTCCTGACAGACCCACTGCGTCAGAAGGTACAGGTATCCGGCACTGCTCTTGATATTCGCTCCCTTACTGAGCAGCCTCTGCAGACCAAAATCCGCATAGGTTTTAACAATGTGAAAGAAACCCTCGGCAAGCACTTTTACGGAGCTTTGGCTCTGTATATCGCTGCGATGGGATGTGCCAGCTATTGGTGTCATAAATTCCTCCCCCTGATCCCCCTTGCTCTTCTGACACCGGCACTCTTTCTGGTGACAGGTGTTATCAGTATTCTGGTTATCAAACACATTCAAAGGAGGCAGTTTGAGGAGGCATTCCCTAATGCCTTGCGTACACTCACCGGTGCCGTGACAGCAGGTGAAAGCCTTCACCACTCCATCGTTTTTACCGGGCACTCCCTTGATAATATCGTCGGGCGCGAGTTTAAAAATATGGGGCGTAAACTCACCCTCGGGCACACCATGGAAGATGTGCTGATGGCTTCCTGCCAGCGTTTCCCTTATCAGGTGTTTGTATTTTTTGTACTGGCTCTGCGCGCCAACACCAGCCGGGGCGGTCAGCTGAAAAATATCTTCAAAAATCTGGAGCAGGTTATGAACAATAACCAAACCCTCCAGAAGAAAATGAACGCCCTCACTTCAGAGGTGCGTATGTCTGCCAAAATCATCGGCGCATTACCACCGAGTTTCCTTCTGTTTATGAAATACATCACGCCGGAGAACTTTCACTTTTTACTCCATGATTCCGGTGGTCACATGCTGTTGATGTACGTGGCTGGCAGTGAAGCATTAGGGATGCTGATTATCTGGTACCTGATGCGCAAGGTAAGAGGATGACGTTATGCAGGCGCTGCTTTCTCTTATCGTTATCTGCCTATTGGCCCTTGCCACCGCACTACTGATAGATCTCTATCTGATTCGTAGGAATACACGTCGCTGGTTAGGGCTCAGTTTTGGTTCTGCATCTGTTCAGGACAGGTTGAGACACCTGCTTAAAGGCTTCTATGGGCTGGCCCAGCGGGATATTGAACAGGTCTTTATTCGTGCAGGTATTTATAACCGCACATTGCCAAAGATCTACACCTCAATGAAGCTGCTTCTGGCTTCCACTCTGGCGTTGGTTGTCATGATTTTTGGAGAAGCGATGGGCTTCACTCTATTCTCCAATAAGCTACTGACGGCGGCTGCCCTGTTCTCTTCTGTGCTGGTCATACCTGAAATTTTGCTGCGCTCTTTATCCCGACGGCGGGTAGATAAGATCTCTGCCCAACTGCCTTATATTCTGGATTTGATGTCTGTATGTATGCAGTCCGGCATGACCATTGAGGCCTCTACCGCTTACCTGGGAGAAGAACTGAAAACCTTTGATCGGGATCTGGCTTACATCATGTCCCGGCTGGATTCTGTAGCCCGCCTTTACAGCATGAAACAGGCGTTACAGGAGTTAGCAGAAGATGTGCCTTCGCAACAAATGAATGGCTTTGTTTACACGCTCACCCAAAGTTTGAGGTATGGCAGTTCAATTGCCGATGTGTTGGGAACTCAAGCGGCTCATATCCGTCAAATCAGCATGCTCACCATGGAAGAAGAGATCGGCAAGCTGTCATCAAAAATGTCGCTGCCCATGATTGCGTTCATCATGTTGCCTGCTGTGATTCTCATGGTGGCACCCGGCATTATGAGGTTAATGAGTGGTTCCTGATTTCAACAAACATTTTTCACTTTTCTGTGTCCTGTTGCTGGTAAGCGTGCTGACCGGTTGTGTGTCTCCGGGTTTAAAATCCAGACAATCGGCAAAAGAGGCTGACGAAGCACCGGCCAATGAAGCCCTGCTCAAAGCAGCGGATAATCATGCAGGTTTAATTAAACTCTATAAAACCCGTCTGACACAGGCCACAACACCAGAAGAAAACAAAACCTGTCGCCTGCAACTGGGAGAAACCTATCTTGCTACAGGAGATCCGGAATCCACCTTGTTTATTCTGGAGCCACTTCTGACTGAAGCACAGAGAGATGCCGGGGTATGGCTGCTAAAATCCCGTGCCGATCTCGCGATGGGCCAACCAGACAACGCGCTGGACGATATTGACAAGGCTTTATTCTTCGTAGCTCCCAACTCTCAGGAGCATGCCACTATGCTCAACCAGCAGGGCCTGGCTTATGCCAGTTTGGGGCAATACAACAAGGCCAGAGCATCTATTAACCAGGCCCGTGCTGCGATGTTTGACGATCTGGTGATCAAGAACAATCTGGCGATGCTGGATATTCTCGAGCAGAAGTATGAAGCCGCCATCAATCGGTTAATGCCGCTGTATACCAGTGGGCAGGCAGATGAACGCATTAAAGCTAATCTCACCATCGCTCTTGTTCGCGCTGGGCTTTATAACGAGTTTAAAATGGTTTATAGCGAAGCAAAGTCTGAACAGGAGCGGCTGTCACTCTTTATGGCGCTCTCGTCGGCAAAAATTGAAAAACCCACTCCAGCTTTCCGTAAATAATTTACTTATGTTTAAGGAGAAAGGCACTGTCGCCATAGAAACAGCGTTCGGAATGTTCTTCTTCCTGTTTATTGTGCTGTTCTGGTGCGAGATCAGTTATATGGGTTTTGTTTCCGCAACGCTGGATTATGCCATTGCAGAAACGAGTCGGTCGGCACGTACCGCCCCGGCTAAAGACTACCGCGAAAGTTTTAGACGCGCCCTGCGAGATAGCCACTCCCTTTGGGCACCGGTGATTCAGGTAAGCAAACTCAGCCTGCAAACCTATTACTATGATACGGTCACAGAGCTGTCGTCGGAGCACTGTCCTAAAACGGCAGAAGCCTTCTGCAGTTCCAAAAAGCGTCCAAAACATGCAGCCATTGCTGTGTACCGCATTCAGTATTCTTATGAGCCTTTCTTTGCCTCGCTATTTTCCAGCAATGGCGCTTTCACAACCCTGAGCCGTGAGGTTATCTCCATTCAGGAGTATGAAAGGAGCAGTTTTGGTGGGTAATTCAACCCTAAGGCAAAGGGGCGTGTTCACCATTGAGCTGGCTCTGGTCACGTTGATAATTTTCTCGTTTATCACTTTTACTTGTGAATTGACCGAGCGGCAGTGTATTCACGGGCTACTGCAAAATCTCAGTTTTTCCGGCGCCAGCCTGATTAAAGAACGTACACAGCTGTACGACAGCAGCCCTCAAATCACCCACAAACAGGCCGATGAGCTGTATCAGCTGCTTTCACGGTCGATGTCTCGTTCCTTTGCCGGGTTTCAGGAATCCGCTTTTGGCATGACACTGGAGCAAGTCACCTTTTTGCAAAAAGATATTAAAAACCCCGTTCTCACGCTCTATAAAAAGGGGAAGAGCTGCCCTAAATCCCAGAAGCATCTGGTTCATGAAGTCTCACTGTTTTTTCTTACGGAACGTGGCAATCCAGCCCCTCTTTACCGTGTGAGCCTTTGCTACATAAAAAGCGACAACACTTTCCTATCAAACCTGATGAGCGCTCATCGGCTTTCCAGCAACGCAATCATGGTGGGTCGTTGATATGAGACAGCCGCAACAAGGTATTGCCATTATTCTATTTCTACTTTTGCTTCCTGTGATTTTCGGACTGATGGTCCTGGGCATTGAAGGGGGACACAAACTACGAGACAAAGCCCGCCTGGGTGACGCTGTGGAAGTGGCAGCACTGGCCATGAGCGCCCGCCCTCCGGATACGCCAGAGCAAAACAGGAAACTGGTAAAAAGCATCATCAACACAATGGTTAGCGATTTAAACAATGTATCGGTATCACTGCACACAGTTGCCTGCCCGGATAACCCTGACTGCAATCACACGGACTCCTCCAAAAAATTTACCGAGTATCAGTTAAAGGTGTCTGGCGCCCACAGAAACTGGCTGGGGCAAGAGACGCCACTGGGATTTAATTCTGCAGTGACTCTGGGCAGTAAAGCGACAGCAAGAAAAAACCATGGCGAAGCGATTGATGTGTTCTTTGTAGCGGACTTTTCTTCTTCCATGGGAGGCCCTTGGAGGCGCGTTATTAAAATAGACATGCTCAAAGGCATTCTCACTCAGGCTGCTCACAAGCTGGAAGGGTTCACCCGATTGGAAACAGATCCACAAAAAAAGAATACCATCGCTCTTATTCCCTTTTCCCTGTCAACATATGAGTACGTCCCCGGGATGAACGAGTCGTTTGCCGTCAACAATATTCATACTCTTTGGCCACTGAGATCGCTTCCCGACCTTCTCGTAGAAAAAGAGCCAGACACCAGTGACCCTGGCTCATTTCATACCATTCACCCCACCACCAGTGCACAGAAAATTGAAGATAAGCTGAAAGCGATGAAGCCCCATGGCGCAACAGCATCATTTGAAGGCATTATCCGCGCCGCTCAACTGGCTCTGAAAACAAACAATGCCAAACGGCTCATTATTGTTCTTACAGACGGTGAAGACAGCTACAAGGATATACATCAGCAACTCGTGGAGCATGGTTACTGCAAAACGCTGACATCAGCTGTGGAACAACAAAGGACACCTTCCGGAGAACGCGTAAAGCTGGATATGGCTGTGATAAGTTTCAGTTACGATGTAGCAGGCAACACTGGCCTTGTTGGATGCGTAGGGAAAAATAAGGTTTTCTCAGCAGAAGACCCCGACGCAATATCCGATATCATCTCTGCATTGTTTGCAGAAGAGGTGGGGCACATATACAGCACAGCCCGCTGATTGAGCGGGCTGTCAATGAATGCAGCCTAAGCCACTTGCAGGTGGGGAACAACAAGTGTCGTTTCACGGCCCGGAGCGGGATTATCAGGAATCAACCGCGCAAGCATTAAGGATGTTACCGCAAAACCCACGCCGATCATAAACACCGCGAAAGGCGACTTCAGCCATACAATGCCCAGGATGAACGGGATAAATACGGCAGCTATATGGCCGATAGTGAAGCTGATACCTGAGCTGGCGGCAAGGTCTTTAGGGTCGGCAATTTTCTGGAAATAGGTTTTTCTGGCAATAGCCATTGCAAAGAGCAGATGATCAACAACGTAAAGCCCTGCCGCCACATGGGCATTGGTCACAACTGCATAACCACCAAACACCAGAATCAGCCCTATATATTCAACAGTAAGCGCCTTACGCTCACCTACCTTGCTGACAAAATGGCCAATCTTCTTGCCAAATGCCATATTTATCACATAGTTAACGATAAACAGAAGGCTAATGTCGCCTACAGAGTAGCCAAACTTCTGTACCATCATAAAGCCTGCGAACACCATAAAAATCTGGCGACGGGCACCACTGCAAAATACCAGTGCATAGTAGAGCCAGTAGCGAGACTTCAGTACGATTTTCTTATGCTGGGTTTCACCTTTCTTAAATCTGGGGAAAGTAAACCAGATCACCAGTGTCGCCAGAACACCAAAGCTACCGGCCAGTAAATACATCTGCTTATATTGAACAGCGAACTTTTCCATCAGCACCCATACAACGCCATAGGCCAATAGAGCAGATACAGCCTTTACCGAAATCACCTTACCCATAAACTGGGCACTCTTTTTTTTGTCCAGCCATTGGAGGGTTAGAGACTGGTTTACCGTTTCCAGATAATGAAAGCCCACCGACATCAAAACAGTTGTGAGATAAAGCGGCATGGCAGAAGGCCAGAACCCCGTAATAGCTACGCCAGCACTCATAATGCCAAGGGACAGAATGGCCAGCGTTTGCTCACTCAACACCATCAACACAAAAATAACTGTGAAAGCCAAAAATCCTGGAATTTCTCGTACGCTCTGCAGAATGCCAATTTCCCTACCGGTAAACGAGGCCATTTCTACAGCAAAGTTATTCAGGAGTACCTGCCATACGGAAAATACCAGCGGCATCATAAAGGCAAAAGCCAATAAAAGGCTTTCAGGGGAAAGCTCTCTTCTTTTCGTCACTCATTCTTCCTGACTTAAATTGGTTTGTGAGTACCCGGACCATTGTCCCGGTACTTATCAGGAGTGTGAGGAAATTATTGTTTTTCAACTATTGGTAAATACTCTGATTCTACAGGGCAATATCCTGTTACCTGCCGTTTAACGGTTCGTCCAGGGTGCCGAGCTTCCTGTCATACGTGCACCATTCGTCGCTCCACAGCGTAGCGAATCAACCCTGCGGAGGTCTTAATCTTCAGTTTCTGCTTCATGTTGTGTCGGTGAGCTTCCGCTGTGCGCACGGAGATATCCAGTTTCCTGGCAATATCCTTATTGCAGCAGCCTTCCGCTAAAAGCTGCAGAACCCGTTCTTCTCGCGGAGTGAGTTTCGCCTGGGGTCTGATATCGTCCGGGTGAAACTGCCCAAATAACTGCTGAGAAGCACCAGAGCTAAAATAGGTACCGCCACGGTGTACGGTTTGAATAGCCATCACAATTTCTTCTGCCGCTACATCCTTCAGCACATAACCGGTTACACCGTTTTGTACCATTTTGAGAATGTACTCCCGGTCTTCGTGCATGCTGAGAATCAACACTTTGATATTTGGCTGTGTTTTACGAAATTCTGTTGCAGCCTCCAGCCCGCCCATCACCGGCATGGACACATCCAACAGCACAACATCCGGCTTCAATGCCATAGCTTTATCCAGAGCATCACGGCCATTGCAAACATCGGCAACCACCTCAATACCGTCCTCGCCATCCAGACTGGCCTTCAGCCCTTCCCGCACCATGGGGTGATCATCTGCCAGCAGTATGCGAATAGTATTACCCATAGAGAATCTCCTGCCCTTCAGGATCATAAGTATTCAGGTAGAAGGTGGCTTTTATAATTGTGCCGCCGGTCACACTGGCATGCCTTACATTCGCCGGTAATGGATAACTGTAAATCGTGAACTTCCCACCGATAATAGCGACACGTTCCCGCATATTAATTAAGCCAATACCTTCTTGCTGTTGCTCATAAAAACCGCAGCCATTGTCTTCCACCTTCAGGCTCACCTCGTCGTTTTCAAAGTGTACACATACCTTTACCTCACTGGCATGAGCATGTTTCTCGATATTGGTGAGAGCTTCCTGAATCACCCGGTAAAGGGTAATTTCCACCAGATCAGGAAGCCGCTGCTTTGGCAGTTGAATATCAATGAAAACCTGCAGATCCGTTCGTTCAGCTAAATCATCAAGCATATTGCGCAGAGCAGCTTCCAGGCCGAGGTCATCAAGAACGATGGGGCGAAGATCATGGGATACACGGCGCACCTCCTGTATCGCCAAATCCAGCATATCGGAGGCTTTATTCAAATGCTCACGGGCTTCCACCTTCCCCCATTTTTTATCGACAAGATTGGTGCGCAGTTTGGTGGATACCAGCAGCTGGTTAATGCCATCATGCAGTTCACGAGCAAAGTTACGGCGTTGATTGACCTGTAGTTTCAAGGACCTGTGAGCCAGCTCCTGCAGCCGTTTATCTGCAAGCTGGGATTCGTGAATATTGATCGCCAGACCAAGAAGAACAATCAGAATGACCGTTACGACAATAATCATCAGCACGACAAAAAAGGTATCGTTGATGTTATGGCGCACATCTGAGCGAATAGAGGCGATTTCCTGAGTTATATCATCCACATAAAGCCCGGTTCCCATCATCCAGTTCAGCTCGGGAATATGTACCACATAACTGAGCTTATCTTCAGAACCTCCCTCTTTTGAAGGCTTACGCCACTTATAGCGTTCAAAACCTCCCCCAGTAGAGGCCTTGTACAGCAAATCCTGAATCAGGAATTTTCCATCATCATCCTGAAAGTCGATCAGGTTACGGCCTACCAGCTCGGATTGCACCGGATGCACAATGTTGATACCGCCCATGGTGTACACAAAAAAATAGCCATCGTCACCAAATGACAATGTGCTCAGTTTGCGTTTAACATCGGTTTCAACCTGCTCTCGAGGGATGCCCTTTTCCAGCAAACTCAAGCTGTGGGCAATAGAAGCTTCAGCCAAGTCGACATAGTGTCGCAGCTGCTCTTTTTTCGAGGCCACCAGATTACGCTCGAAGGTGGCAATTTCCTGCTCAGAAAGCCTCCGTGCCTGGCTGTGGTTCACAATGGTTATCGCTACCGACATGATGATCAGCGGTAGCAGTGCCAGCAGGAGTATTTTTGTTTTTAGAGTCATTATTGTGTCGTTTTATGGCTGACTCAGCTGGCAGACTAACGACACAGAAAGGTTAAGGCAATTCCAAATCGACCCCAGAAGCCTTATCAGTGCATTCTGAGGTCGACAGAATACCTGAATATCAGTTCGACAGCAGTCGTTTAACTGCCATTACAGTCTCTTCTGGTTCCGTTCTACGTGTGTAATCTGGATCAACATCCGCAGAGTGAACAACACCATCCTGACCGATAACAAACCGTGCAGGCATAGCGAGAGTCCAGGAGTCATCGCCATTAATGCGCTTCAAATCCAGACTAAACCCTTGATAAACCTCTTTGAGTTCACCGGTAATGGGAAATGCGATACCAAACTTTTCAGCAACTTTATTGCCAGCGTCGGTAAGAATCTCGAATCCAAGCCCTGCATCCCGCACAACCTGACGGCTAAATGGCTGCCTTTGCGGAGATACTGCCAGTACGGTTGCATTCATTTCTTGCAGTTGAGGTAAAACTTCGTTCAGAGCCTCCAGCTCTGTAATGCAATATGGTCACCAGTGACCCCGGAAAAAGGTGAGGACTAGAGGACCTTTTTCCAAAATAGATGCAACATTTACAGCAGTACCCTTTGAATCGGTCAGTTCGAACTCAGGCGCTTTATCACCAACAGACAAAGCCCTGTCGAGAGCGCCAGAGTTTCGAAGGTGGTCGTTCGCATTATGCATAACCTTTAAGATATTGGCAGGCATATTACTCTCAAACCTAGCCTTCATTGCGCTAAGTTGATCATTCAGTTTCACTATCTTTTACTCATCTCACTATCTGTACAATCGACAACGACTCCCAATAAAAGAGAGTCACTCATGGAATACGCAGTTTAAGACTCAAAGACTTATGTATCAAATATGTAAGTACCTAAACCATTGCTTTCGCATAGTCTGACTGCGTATTTTTCCGCCCTTGCTACGTCACAACCCTGCACTTGTAGACGGGTCAACTCCGTGCAATCCCTATCGGTTTTCTCATAGGAATACCGGGAGGGCTGAGAAAAGTCAGTCCTTACTTAAATTACATGGCTGACACTCTGGTCTCTGCCTCCATTACAATTGACTTTAACTTTTTGCTAAATTCTTTTGAGTCAATCGAGTAGTGAGCTTTTCTGTGGCAGTTGGGGCATAAAGCTATAACGTTCTCTGGATGGTCAGGCCCACCATCAGAAATTCTATGTAAGTGATGACACTCCAAAAAGGGGCCCGATCTGGTAAGGAATGGTGCCGGGTCATTACAAGCTTCACAAAACCCATTTGACCTCTTTATTGAGTAAAGCTTTATTGCTTGTGAACGATAATATGTTTGAGCTAACTTCTCTTTAACCGAGGGCACATTATCTGCTTTTTCTAGTGCAGATACTCTAAGATCACTAAGAGATTTCTTTCTGAGCTCTTTTTCCGATTTAGGGATGTAGTTTTTAACCACTTCTGGTTTGGATATTCCAACAGTCGAATCAATATCCAAATGGAAGATAAATACAGATCGCATCATGCCATCGTTGTCTGGTCGTTGCTCTTCGTGGAAGCCAATACACTCTGCAACTCCCACATACCGTACATAAGCTCTCTTTGTATACTCGAAAATATGAAGTGTTTTGTTATTCTTTTTGTGGTCTCGAATTGCTTTATTCCCAGACTCCATTCTCATGGGGCCTTTTTGACCTTCTCCGGTATACCAGAATATTCCATCTTCACGATACTCATCTTTATAGCCATGCTTTGCACCTTCATCAGATGTAAAAACAAAGACTACGGGATGCTCTTTGGGTGTTGAAATACCCCCTTGAGCTTGCCCTCGATAAATACCATGAATTTCACTTCTCCGATGATATTCTTTTCCTACTTCAAACACGACCCATCTCTAAATTAATTATTAAAATACAAGCGCGTACTTGTTTGTATTTCGGATTACCGAGAACACTCTGAATAAACCATGTAACAGGCCGCATACACGGCCCGATATTACCCAATCACAACAACCCATAAAACCCAGGAAACAACAAAATAGAAATCACCACAGCAACCTGCATCAAAATAAACGGCACTACACCCTTATAAATTTCCACAGTCCGCACAGAGTCCGGGGCCACACCCTTCAGGTAGAACAAGCTAAACCCAAACGGCGGTGTCAGGAAGGAGGTTTGCAGATTCATGGCAATCAAAATGGCAAACCACAAAGGTGCAATACCCAAAGCATCTGCCACCGGTGCCAGAATCGGTACGATGATGAAGCTGATTTCCACAAAGTCGATAAAGAACCCAAGCACCAGAATGGCCAGCATGGAGAGCAGCAGGAAGCCCGTTGCGCCGCCGGGCAGCTGGGAGAGAACCTCTTCCACAATATAATCGCCACCGGTGTAGGTGAAGGCCATGGAGAAAGCTGTCGCACCCAGCAGAATGGCAAATACCATAGCGGTGACTTTTACTGTTTCCAGTGCAGAGTCGTATACCATCTTCCAGCTGAACTGCTTGTAAAGTGCCGCCAGCACCAGCGCGCCAATGCCTCCCAAAGCAGACGACTCTGTCGGTGTAGCAATACCCGCAAAGATGGAACCCAGCACAATCAGAATCAGTGCCAGTGGCGGGATAATAGCTTTCAGCGCTTTCACATACTGCTCACGCCTATTCTCAACATCCGCATCCATTGGCAGAGCAGGGGCAGACTCTGGCTTTAACCAGGCATAACCAAGGATATAAGCCACATACACGCCAATCAGAATAAAGCCGGGGCCAACCGCAGCCTGAAACAAATCCCCCACAGGAATGCCCAGCACATCACCGAGAATGATAAGAATGATGGAGGGAGGGATAATCTGCCCGAGGGTTCCGGATGCACATATGGTTCCGCAGGCCAAAGATTTGTCGTAGTTGTACTTGAGCATCACCGGCAGAGAGATCAACCCCATCGCCACTACCGATGCACCCACCACACCGGTAGACGCCGCCAACAATGCGCCCACCAGCACGGTAGAAATCGCCAGACCACCACGAACGCCACCAAACAGTTTGCCCATGGATTCCAGCAACTGTTCCGCAAGCTTGGTTTTCTGGAGCACGATGCCCATAAAGATAAACAGTGGCACCGCCATCAGCACTACGTTTTCCATAATGCTTTGAATGCGGAACGGCATAAACGCGAACATATCTGCGCCTTCCGCCCATACGCCAAAAATCAGCGCCACACCGCCAAAAGTGAAAGCTACCGGGAAGCCAAACAACAGCATCACCAGCGCCACAAAAAACATAACAATACCAATCATTGGCTACGCTCCTGCTGTCCGGTCAACACATTGATGCTGCGCAGCATCATTCCGAAGCCACTGATGGCAATAGAGAAAAAGGCAAAAGGAATCACCGCCTTGATAATCCAGCGATAAGGTAAACCACCGGGGTCGCCTGATGTTTCCCCCAGTTCGTAGGCTTCATAGGCGAAGCCGATTCCGTAATAGCCCACCAGTAGCGCGAAGGGCATTAGCAGAAAGAGTGCACCACAAAAATCGATAACAGCTTTATGGCGTTCTTCTAAACGTTCGTAAATCAAATCCACCCGCACATGGCCACCGGCTCGCAGGGTGTAAGGCACGCCAAGGAGGAACATAGCGGCATACAGGTGCCACTCCATCTCCTGCATACCAATAGACACGTTGTTAAACACATAGCGGGCAACAACATCGTAAAAAACGTTAAACAACAACAGGATAAACAGCACGGCGGCTATTTTTCCCAAAAGGTCAGAGAAGCGGTTAACCAGATTTTCCAGCTGCACCAGCATTATCATTTACCTCTCAGATAGCGATGAGTGGATAGAGTTGAGACTGGCCACATAAACTGGAGCCAGCCTCAGTAACAGCATTACTGCGTGGAGAGGTTATTCAGGTAGGCCTGATCGGAAATATCTGTCCAGCGACGTACTTTCTTCATGTACTTCGCCTGTGATTCCAGAATTTCTTTCGCCAGCGGATCCTCCGCAGCTTTTTGAGCCAGCAGCTCATCGTTGGCCTTTCGCATGGCTGTGGTCACCGACTTGGGGAAGCTCTTGATCTTGATATTCGGGTATTCCGTCAGCATCTTCTCAAGGTTTTCACCGGAAGCGTCGTAAGACTGAATGTACATGTCGTAAGCTGCGGTACGCATAGCTACCCGCAGGATTTCCTGCAGATCAGCAGGCAATCTGTTCCACTTACGCTTATTGACGAGGAACTGCAGCTCTGCACCTGGCTCATGCCAGCCGGTGTAGTAGTAAGGAGCGATTTTGTGGAAGCCCATGCGCAGATCGAGGGACGGGCCAACCCATTCCAGTGCGTCGATGGTTCGACGCTCCAGAGCGGTGTAAAGCTCACCGGCAGGAATATTGGTGGGTTTGGCACCCAGCTTGGCGAGAACCTCACCGGCGAATCCGGGAATACGCATCTTCAGGCCCTGCAGGTCCTCCAGAGAGTTAATCTCTTTCTGGAACCAGCCGCCCATCTGGTTACCGGTGTTCCCGCCGGGGAAGCTTTTCAGGTTGTACTGGCTGTACACCTTGTCCATCAGCTCCTGTCCGCCGCCCTGATAGAACCAGGCGTACTGCTCAGGGGCTGTCATACCGAAAGGCATGGTGGTGAAATACAGAGTATTGGGTACCTTGCCTTTCCAGTAGTAGGATGCAGAGTGACCCATATCGTACTGGCCAGAGCGCACCATATCGAAAACCCCAAAGGGTGCTTTGTGCTTGTTCCTGGAATCAATAGTGATTTTCAGGCGGCCATTCGACATCTTTTCCGCCATTTCAGCCATATTACGGGTGGCTTCTCCAAAAATGGGGAAGTTAGACGGCCAGGTTTCTGCCAGTTTCAGGCGATACACCTTATCCGCAGCCTGGGCAGAGCCAGAAAATGCCGTTACGCACATTGCGGCAGCCATCAGGGCTTTGGTGAGTGGGAATTTCAGCAGGGGTTTCATTATTATTGTTACCTCTTCATCCTCTGGTGGGATGTTGTGAATGCAGGCTGTCAGGTATCAGTGTTATTTGTATGACGCTACTGATAATGACGGCTGATAGAGAGGATCACTATTAGCAGATTTTCGGCTCCAATCACAAAAAACACTTAAACCGCACTACGTGCTAATACGTAGTCTCCTACCAAAACTATCTGCCTTCTATATTTAGGGAATACAGGTTTTCAGGACGGAGCAGCGAAATGCGTGGCTCGAATGATATTCAGACTGCAGGGAATATCAGCACACAACCCAATACATCGAGTCTTCAACAGAAAGAGCAGCCTACTCAAGGGCAAGGGTTCGGCCGCGCCATTGAAGTGGTTTCTGTCGAAAAGCAGATACCTCAACCCTCTCAGGATGTGGGCCATCCGCAATCCTTTTTCAGCGAACGTAAAGAAGACGCTACAACAGCAACCGGCCTCTCTCGCCGGGTTTCTGAAGTACCTGTGAAGGCATGGTCTGCCCCACCCACTTTGTCAATGGAGAGAGACGACAATGTTTTTTTAGTCAATGATGGAAAAATTTCACAACTGCGCCGCACATCACTTGAGCAGCCTCCTAGCCCAAAACACAGACGCAGCTTCGAGAGTATTGCCAAAGCCCTTAAAAATGCGAGTGCATTTGTTGCTCTTGCGCCCAATGGCATACGCATGTCGGATCATGTGGTCATGGGTATGGATAAAGTGGCAGGCTACGAGAATCAGGGTATTCCCCGGAGCTATCTTGAAAGAAGCCAACAGGTCGCCAACGAAACCGAAACCATCGTGTCCTACCGTCCCGTAGAACTGATTTGCCGCACATTGATTGAAGAAGGGGCAGAATCCAAGGGGCTGAATATCAAGGGTAAAAGCTCGAACTGGGGCCCAATGGCAGGCTTTATTCCCTTTGATCAGAAGTTCAGCAAACTGGCCAGTATCAAAGATCCTGATAAGCAGGATACGGAAGTTGCCAAATATAACGCAAAAAACGTGAAATCAGTGGAAGATGGACATGCTACTGTAGAGCACCTCAGTCTCACTCAGCGCCGCATGGACGAACTCACAGAACTTAACATTCTCCATGATTTTCAGGACATTCCACCCGCTCAGGGGTATACCAAAGCCGTAACCTTAATGTCGAACCCCAAAGGACTCCCCCCTCAGACCTTTGAAGCCCATAGGAATGCTGAAGGAAAGTGGGACATATTCTCTGGTTCCGGAGACGAACGTGAGAAACTCATGGTTATCCCTAAAACCGCCGATTTCGATTTACTTTTTGCTTTCTCCCCTTACGACCAGGTGGATCTTGGCGGTGCTGACAGACTACACGATTTCCACCCCGAGCTGGGTATTCTCTCGACCCGTAACGAAACGTTGATTGATGCTCTCAATGCCAAATTCGACCGCGGGCCCGGCAAAAATATGGTGCACCATGGGGACGACACCAAAAACCCCGTCACTGACATGAAGGCCAATATCCCGGCTACCGTTTTTATCCCGGAAAGTCTGTTTTCCAGAATGGGGGTATATAACGAATCACCTGTTCTGATCAAAACCTACGATGAGTTGGTCAGGCTGTTCCGTACCATGCGTGATGCGGGTATGAAGGTGGAATCCAACCCTCTTTGGGAAGAAATGAAAGAAGTCGTGAAAGAGCCATTCAGCGCCAAGCTTGCCCTATACGAAAGCAAGGTCAAGGGCTCAAATCCATCCAGAAGACCAAGCGCCCCCATCTAACTTAGAAGAATCCCATTCCCCTGAACGCCCAGCAGAGTATAATCCGCCACAATTTTTGGTTAGAACATTCCTGCTCGCGAGGAGCCATGTCAGATTTTATTCAGGAAGTGAGCAAACGCCGCACTTTCGCCATCATCTCTCACCCGGATGCCGGTAAGACTACTATTACCGAAAAGCTGCTGCTGTTCGGAAACGCCATTCAGATGGCGGGAACCGTAAAGGGCAAGAAGTCCGGCCGGATGGCAACATCTGACTGGATGACCATGGAACAGGATCGTGGCATATCTATCACTACCTCTGTGATGCAGTTTCCCTACAACAACCGCATGGTCAACCTGCTGGATACACCAGGGCACGAGGATTTCTCCGAAGACACCTACCGCACCCTGACAGCCGTGGACAGCTGCCTGATGGTCATTGACGGCGCCAAGGGTGTTGAAGATCGTACCATCAAACTGATGAACGTATGCCGCATGCGTGAAACACCTATCTTCACCTTCGTGAACAAGATGGACCGCGAAGTGCGTGACCAGATTGAAGTGATGGACGAAATCGAATCTATCCTGAAAATCGACTGCGCCCCTATCACCTGGCCCATCAGCATGGGTAAGAACTTCAAGGGCGTGTACAACCTGTATACCGACACCATCCACGTGTTCCAGCCCGGGATGGGGCACACCATTCCCGATGATGTGAAAATCAAAGGTCTGGAATCCGACGAGGCTAAAGAGCTGCTGGGTGACATCCACGAAGAGTTTGTGGACGAGATCGAACTGGTGCGCGGTGCCAGCCATGAGTTCGATATGGAAGAGTTCATGGCTGGTCAGCAGACCCCAGTGTTCTTCGGTACAGCTCTGGCAAACTTCGGCGTGCGTGAAATGCTCTACTACTTCACCGAGTGGGCACCAGCGCCTCTGCCCCGAAGCACTGATGCCCGTGAAGTGCCACCCACAGAAGAGAAGTTCTCCGGCTTTATCTTCAAGATTCAGGCAAACATGGACCCAAAACACCGGGACCGTATCGCCTTCATGCGCGTGTGCTCCGGCAAATACACCCGCAATATGAAGATGAAACACGTACGCCTGGGGAAGGACGTGAAAGTGGCAGATGCCGTAACTTTCCTCGCCGGTGACCGCTCACAGGTGGAAGAGGCGGTGTCCGGCGACATCATCGGTCTGCACAATCATGGCACCATCCAGATTGGTGATACCTTCACTCAGGGTGAAAAGCTCAAGTTCACCGGTATCCCTCACTTTGCTCCGGAACTGTTCAAGCGTGTACGCCTGAAAGATCCTCTGAAGGTGAAACAGCTGCAAAAAGGTCTGCAGCAGCTGTCTGAAGAAGGTGCCACCCAGCTTTTTATGCCACAACGCAACAACGATCTGATTCTGGGTGCGGTGGGTGTGCTGCAGTTTGACGTGGTTCTGCAACGTCTGAAGGATGAGTACAAGGTGGATGCGATTTACGAAGCTGTAAACGTGAACACGGCCCGCTGGGTTGAGTGCGACGATCCGAAGATGCTGGATGATTTCAAGCGTAAGAACAGCGACAACCTTGCTATTGATGGTGGCGGTCACCTCACCTATCTGGCCCCCACCCGCGTAAACCTGTCTTTGGCAGAGGAACGCTGGCCGGATGTGAAGTTCCGTAATACCCGAGAGCACTGATCACTCGAGCTTGTCAGCCCCCAACTTTATCTGTGAGGGGGCTGACAGATTGCTTAGCCGGTTATATCTTCCAGACGCCTGCTCACTTCACGAATATCAGGTCGGCTTTGGGGATCAAACTTAAGGCAGTCCCCCACCAGTTCAATAAGCTGCTTACTTGCCAGAGTCGCTGGCAGTTTTGCACCCATGGCGTCCACCACCTTATAACTTTCATCTTTAGAGCTAAATCCGGTTTCCGCATCCTTGTCCATTGACCAGGCATAAGGGGCATTTTTCCCCAGCACCATTTTCGAAGCAATCACACCCAGGCAGTAGATATCGCTGGAATAGTTTATACCCGTTTTCACAGCACCAGGTTCATTCGCATCTAAAACGTTATGGTCACTATATCCCGAGTCCCCTGAACCATTATGGGAGGAGGATGGTGAAGATTCCGAACCTGTCGATAAGCAGTCCCCCCCTCTGGCAAAAGGCACCATTTCAGGAGGGTAAGAAGGGTTAAAGCAATCAAGGAATCGCGTGCTGGTTCCGGTGCGCCCAAAGTCACCGAGAATCACTCTCCCCTCTTTATCAAGAAAGGCGTTATCCCATTTCAGATCACTGTGAATCATCCCCCGCCCGTGAAGGTACTCAAGAGCAGATGCCAACTCACAGAGAAGCCCGGCGATCTCTTTTTCAGAAGTATTATCTGCACCATCTTCAAAACGCTTTTCGAGGGTACTGGCCATAGCCGGCATAACAATGGAGGCTGTTTTCTTGATACCGGCACCTGCTGGTACTGTTTCCAACTGATAGCCGTAATACTTCATCAAGTGTTTATGATCCAGTGTAATACCAACAGCCGCTTCCTCTTTTACGCTGTCATAGCTTTCAGTGCAGCTGCTCTTGATGGCCAGTGTTTCATGCCCACAACCTGCAGGCGCTTTACGAATTTCAACTGTACCATAAGCACCGGAACCGGCATCACGGCAAAAACGGCCTGTAATAGCTTGCCCTATAAATGAAGCATCCATACCCGGGCGGGTAATGATTTCTTTGACAGGGGTAGCAGGAGCCCACAGTGATAGTTTTTTCTGGGGCCCGTTCAAACCCAGTTTCATTCCGCCAATAGATGGCCTATTCAGGCGCTGCGTACTTTGCGTTATACCTTCCATAGGATTCCTTTCCTTTAAGAGGTGAGCACTGTAACTTTAGAGTTACAACTTCAGAAAAAGTTCAGTGTTGCTCTGAGAATTAATTAAGGAAGGACGGAACGGTCAGGCCTGCGAGAGTTCACAGGCCTGAGGCTTTTAGCCGGAGAGGTTTCCTTTCTCGGACACCTGCTTTTTGACCGCAGCCTTAATATTTAAAACCGTTCCATTGCTGAAATGCAGCTCAAAAGGCACCATATCGCCAATGGTCAGGCTCTTGCTCAGCCCCATTACCATAATATGGAGCCCGCCGGGTTTGAACTTCACTCGCTTACCTGCAGGAATGGTGATAGACATCTGGTGTACCATGCTCATTTTCCCGTCTTTCTTTACGGTATCGTGGAGCATGGTGTGATGGGAGATGGGAGAAACCACCTTCTCAAGGGCGATATCGGTCCTGCCCAGATTCTTGATAGTCAGGTATGCAGCAGTGTTAGGGCTGCCCGGAGGCATGGCACGCACACGAGGCTCCGTTACCAGAATATTATCCACCGGTGCTGCATTAGCTCCTCCCGCAAGAATAATCACGTAGGCGAATGCCATAAATGGTAAATACACGCCTGACAACCACTTCTTGATCATTGACTCACCCCTGTTATCCCGATACTGCTGTAATGCAGTTCAAATTCGGCTCTAATACTAGGCAGACCCTAGACACCGGTGTTTATTGTAGGCAGCTCAATCCAGAGCTGTGTAATAATGTCTTCTACGAGACACTTTTTTCACACACCAAAACTATACCGCCTATGGTTTTCGACAGCCACTGCCACCTCGACTTTCCAGCCTTTGATAAAGACCGGGATGAGCTGCTCGCCCAATGTTACAGGCAGGGCATTACCCATATCTGCCTGCCAGCAACCGAGCAACCCCACTGGTCACGGTTGATCAACATGCTGGGAGCTCATAAAAGTGGCGTGACCCTTTACGGTGCTTTAGGGTTGCATCCTTTCTTTCTGCATTCCCATAAAGACAGCTATCTTGAAGAGCTGGATCAGCTGCTGTCGAATAAACCTGAATCTGTTGTTGCCGTAGGAGAAACCGGCCTCGACCTGTTTATCGAGAACCCTGACCTGCCAAGGCAGGAAGAGCTATTCGCTGCTCAGATTATTATCGCCGCACACCACAACCTGCCGCTGATTCTCCATGTACGCAAAGCTCATGATCAGACCGCCAGCCTGCTGCGCAAACTCAGGTTTCAGGAAGGGGGAATTGTTCACGCATGGTCTGGAAGTGAGCAGCAGGCAAAAGCCTTTCTTGATCTCGGTTTCAAACTCGGCATTGGTGGCAGCCTGACTTACGAGCGTGCAAAACGATTAAGAAGGCAAGTGACCGATCTTCCCCTTAACGCATTTGTTTTGGAAACTGATGCGCCGGATATTCCACCTGCTGGTTTGGAAAAAGGCGAGCGCAACACTCCATTAACGTCGGTGTCAGTTCTGAACATTATGTCAGAGCTGCGACAAGAACCGGTTCATACTCTTGCACCTGCTCTCATGAAAAACACACATCAAGTGCTGAATATTACGACCTGACACTCACCGTTACCCAGACTTCATTCTTGTAAGAACTCTGCATTAATAAAACCAACACCACCAACGCGCCTGCCTGCTCTTCTGACAATGGGGAAACTTTATTCCAACCCCTTGTTCCAACCACCAACGCTTAAGCACCCAGAGCATTGTTTTCACATACAATGACCCGGGTACTTAGCACAATACCGGCACTCACAACACGGGTGAAAACCGGAGATGACAATTGCAATTAGGCGGGTACAAGAATGCCGGAACTCAAGGCGTACTTTTCTTTCCGTCACACTTTGGAATATCGTGTGGCAGTAATGCGCAACCGGATTGCCTGGATTGATTACCACAAAGGTCAGCATGAATTATTTATTCAGGATCTTCCCGATGGAAAACGGCAAAGAGTGCTCTGCAGTGATGGCGACGATGGCCAGCCACTGCGCTTGATCGACTTCTCACCATCCGGACACTATCTACTCCTTACCCAGGGTGCATTTTCTGATGATGGTTTACCCTGCCCAAACCCGAGACAACAAACTATTCCGCCAACTGGTCAGCTCAAACTGCTGGATCTGGACAATCACAGGGAACCGGAAATTATTGCAGGCGCAATGAAAGCGCGGGTGGTGCCGGATGATTCGGCCATTACCTGGGTGATTGATGGCACTGTTTATCTTCGCGCTATTACCCAGCCTGCAATATCTAAACTGTTTTCCCTGCGGGGGCAGATTCAGGAAATCAGTTGGTCGGCCAACAGCCGGCACCTGGCTTTTGTCTGTCAGCGTGATGAACACTCCCTGCTCGGCATTTATACCCGTGGAGAAAAACATATTCGCTGGATATCCCCAGCCTTTGATCGAGATCTGCATCCATGCTGGTCGCCAGATTCCCGCCACCTTGCCTTTATCCGTTTTCTGGGGCCGGATATGGACATCGCCGAGAAGTTATTCTCTGAGCAGGCTGATAGTTTCTCCGTGATGCTCTTGAACGTGGACACTGGCAAGGTGAAACCGGTATGGGAGAGCAGCCTTGAGAAACCGGCAGGATTGTCTTTGCAGTACGGCCAGCGCTCACTGGCCTGGCTGGGGAACCAGCGGCTGCTGTTCTCCCATGACAGCACAGGCTGGGATCATATCTATCAGCACAACCTTTCCGATGACCACTGTTCGCCAGTCACTGAAGGTTCATGGCTGGTTCAGGATTATTCCACTAACCCGACAACCAACCGGAACACAGCTCTTCTTGCCTTCAGCCACAACCGTAAGCGCCGCCACCAGTACGCTTTAGATGTTCTTGATATCACAGCTTTAGAAGAGGACGCCCTCTCTCGGCACAAAAAGCTGCATCTCGCTGATGACAAACAATACTGGCAACCCAGCCCAACAGCAGATGGCCGCTATCTGATTTATCTCACCGGTAACGCCAGTAAGCCCTGTCAGGTTGGTGTACTGAATATGGAAACCAGCCAGTACACCCACCTTCCGGACACCGGGGACTACAAACAGGTAATGGCCGAAGAGTTCCTTCCGGCCACCAACGAAGTCATTCGTTCACAGGATCGCAACACCTGTCACGGTCAACTATTCAAACCCAGAGGGAAAGGCCCCTTCCCTGCGGTGCTGAATATTCACGGTGGCCCCTGGTTGCAGAGTTTGCCTGGCTTCCACCCAAAGCTGGATCTGAGTTTCCAATACGCCTTTTGCCAACTTCTGGCACACTGCGGCTTTATGGTTCTGGATATCAATTATCGGGGAGCCAGCGGTTACGGTAAACTGTTCCGTCAGGCTGCGGAACGGGGATGGGATGGCGCCAGCGACTACCAGGACGTACAGGCTGCCGGCCACTGGTTGAGCCGCCAGCCAGATGTGGATCGTACCCGCATCGGCATTCTGGGAGAATCCTGGGGCGGCTACCTCAGCGCCATGGCGCTGGCGAAAGACAGTAGTCTGTTCCGAGCTGGCGTTGTGATTAATGGCTGTCACAGTTTCCCTCGAGAGCTGCGCAAACCCCACTGGGCCTCCCGCCTGTTCAACAGTGATCAGGGAGAAATAGCCACCGAAGCTATTGCACGTGCAAAAATCGCAGAAGACTCCTCACCCTGGGGCTGGTTGGAACACTGGATGAGTCCGGTGCTACTGGTTCATGGGGATGATGATCGCACCGTCAGTTTTTCAGAAAGCCAGTACCTGGCCCATGCCCTGCGCTGCCAGTGCGTGGAAGTGGAAACTCTGGCCCTTCCCGATGAAGGCCACCAGTTTCTGCTCCATGAATCCTGGCTGAAAGCCGGTCGCCGGACACTGGCCTTTTTGCAGAAGCATTTGCAGGATTAGGGGCGTTACGCGAAAAATATCAAAGCTTATTTTTCTTCCGGAACTTACGGGATTTTCCCTGCACCATTTTCTTCTTAAGTGGCTGCAGGTGATCAATAAACAGCTTGCCATCCAGATGATCAATTTCGTGCTGCAGGCACTCGGCCAGCAGGCCGCGTCCCTCCACATTAAATAACGTCCCGTAACGATCCTGCGCCCTCACTTTCACCCACTGTGACCGGAGAACAGAGGCATAAGCACCAGGAACAGACAGGCAACCCGCATCCATCTTTTGCTGCCCTTCCCTTTCGACAATGTCCGGATTGACAATCACAAAAGGGTTCTGGGCGAGGTCTATTACCGAAACCCTCAGAGACACACCAATCTGCGGAGCGGCCAGCCCACAGCCGTTATTGGCGTACATGGTCTCAAACATATCATCCACAAGAGTCTGAAATTCTGCCCCAAAATCATTCACGCTCTGAGCTCGAGTACGCAATACCGGATCTGGCTCATACACCATGAATCTGATTGCCATACATTCTCCCGCTGAATCGTCGATGCGCCCCAAGCATAGACACCTAAGTACCCGGACCATCGATGAAAAGGCCGAGGCGGGGAGTTGGTATTTATAAGCTGGGTTAGCGAAGGTAACCCAGCTTACAGAGAGCTTTACTTCTGCCGTAAAAGCATGGTTTCCAGACCTTGGGAAGCAAGTTTCTGGCGGGTGCTGTTCACCTCTGGCTCACTATGGAACGGGCCCAGCTGAACCCGGTACCATCTCTCACCGCCGCGAACAGTAACCGCCTCAACCCGTGACTGGAAGCCTGTCAGCAGCAGTTGTGCGTGCAGACGCTCAGCATCTCCGGAGTTACGGAATGAACCGGCCTGCAACAGGAACTTGACACTTCCAGCGGCAGGGTTTGCCGTGACAGCAGATGGCCTGGAGCTTACCGTTTCAGGTACAGGTTTAACCTCTTTTACTGCAGGCCTGGCTGCTACTACAGGCTTCTTGGCAGGCTCTGCCTGAGAGGTCCCGGCTGCAGTATTCTTGGAAGGAACAACCACTTCGGATTCCGGCAGCAATGTATAAAAATCAAATACCGGCCCTTTGTTCTCAGGCTCTTTGCTCTTGGCTGTCGAGGAGGGGTTAAGCTCTGGCATCACTCCCACATTCGGCGAGAGTTCCAACAGCATCATGCTAAAACCACCAATGGCAATGCCGGCTATCAGCCAAAGCCACCCTGGCACTCTTAATGAGGATGAGTCGGCCTTTTTTTGCTTTTTGCCGCTGCCAGCCTGTTTACCAGTCCTTCTTTTAGCGCCCGCCATATCTCCCTCAGAGGACAAATAATAACCTTGATGAAATGATTACCCATCGTGCCATAAACAGCCATAAGCCAAAAGAGCTCATGAAGAGCAGTTCAGGATAATAGTCATGAATATGAGGCCTGACCGTCTTGTGAGCGTTATGGAATTCCGCTAGCATGCAGGGCATGATGACAGCCAAAGACCCCAGTTTTACAATATTTTTTGCACACGCGTATTCAACGCCGGCGCAGAGAACCGGCATTGTACCTGCCGGGGTTACTGTAGTTGATCATTTTATTGCTGAAAACAGCACCCGCCTGAATTTTCTCCGACGACGAAACAACTGATTTCATCAGATAAATTCGTTGTTGGCGCGATGTTCTCATCGCTGCCACCAAAACCGGCCAAACACCTAAACTTACTGAAATCTGCACAGCCTGAATTAAGGATTGCTCCATGAACGTGCTCAAGTTCCTTGACCAAAAGATATCCGCCGCCCTCGTGGCTGCTGGCGCTCCTGCCGACAGTCCGGCCATGGTTCGCCAAAGCGCCCGCGTACAGTTCGGCGACTATCAGTCCAATGGCGTTATGCCAGTGGCCAAGAAGCTGGGCATGAACCCTCGCGAGCTGGCTCAGAAGGTTATCGACAACCTGGACCTGACTGAAGCTGCTGACAAAATTGAAATCGCTGGCCCCGGCTTTATTAACATTTTTCTGAAGCCTGAGTGGATGGCTGAGAAGCTGTCTGGTTATGTTCAGGACGATCGTGCAGGCGTTGAAGAAGCCGCGACCAGGCAGACCATCGTCGTTGACCTGTCTGCTCCCAACGTTGCTAAGGAAATGCACGTAGCACACCTGCGTTCCACAGTTATTGGTGATGCTGTTTCCAAGACTCTGGAATTTCTGGGTCACAAAGTTGTGCGCGCTAACCACATTGGCGACTGGGGCACCCAGTTCGGCATGTTGATTGCCCACCTGGAAGACCTGCAGAAAGATAACCCGGATGTTATGAACTCAGAACTGGGTGATCTGGAAAACTTCTACCGCGAGTCTAAAAAGCATTATGACAGTGACGAAGAGTTTGCCAAGCGTGCACGTAACTATGTGGTGAAGCTGCAGGGCGGCGACGAGTGGTGTCTGACCCAGTGGAAAAAGCTGGTTGACGTGACCATGGAGCAGAACCTGAACACCTACAAGCGTCTGGGCGTGAACATCACAGCCAGGGACACTATGGGTGAGAGCATGTACAACGACATGCTGCCTGCCATAGTAGAAGATATGAAAGGCAAAGGTCTGGCGGTAGAAGACGACGGCGCCATGGTTGTTTACCTGGATGAGTACAAGAACAAAGATGGCGACCCAATGGGCGTTATCGTTCAGAAGCGCGACGGTGGCTTCCTGTACACCACCACAGACATCGCCTGTGCCAGGTACCGTTACGAAAACCTCGGTGCAGACCGTGTGCTGTACTACATCGATGCCCGTCAGGCGCAGCATCTGCAGCAGGCCTGGACCATCGTTCGCAAGGCTGGCTACGTACCTGAGCACGTGACTCTGGAGCACCATGCCTTCGGCATGATGCTGGGCAAAGACAACAAGCCGTTCAAGACCCGTGCTGGCGGTGTTGTAAAACTGGCCAGCCTGCTGGACGAAGCCACTGCCCGTGCGACCAGGCTGATCGAAGAGAAGAGCGGCGACATGCCTGCAGAACAGAAGGCGGAAGTCATCAACGCTATCGCCATGGGTTCCGTGAAGTACTCCGACCTCTCCAAGAACCGGACCAGCGACTACGTGTTCGAGTGGGACAACATGCTGTCCTTCGAAGGCAACACCGCGCCTTACATGATGTACGCCTACACCCGTGTACAGAGCATCTTCCGCAAGGCTGGCGTTGATGTTGCAGCACTGGGCGGCGACATAGCTATCAAGGAAGACGCAGAGCGCGAACTGGCTATCAAGCTGATGCAGTTCAGTGAAGCCGTAGAAGGCGTTGCCCGTGAAGGTATGCCACACATTCTGTGCGCTTACCTGTTCGAGCTGGCTGGCTGTTTTATGAAATTCTACGAGTTCTGCCCAGTCAATAAGGTCGACGTACCTGCCGACGTGAAAACCAGCCGTCTGCAGCTGTGTGCCCTGACAGCCCGCACCCTGAAGCTGGGCCTGGGTTGTATCGGTATTGAGACTGTTGAGCAGATGTAAATCACTCGTTTCCTCTTTGTGAAACTAAAAACGCCAGCGTTATGCTGGCGTTTTTAGTTGTTGTTTTGAGTTGTTACTGGAAAACCGGAGCAGGCTTATTATGTTCCTCGCAATAGTCAGCCATGGTATCGGTAGTCAGCTTGTCGTACTCATCACTCCACAGAGGCGTGTCGGAACCACAGCTATCCTGCCAACCATCGTCACAATGAAAGCTGTGTGCTGGGCCTGATACCCAAATACTGCTTTCTGCATGCCCTGGTTCAGCACAACAGAGAAAGTGAGAGTCTATATCTGACGCTTCGCCGCAGTTAGCGTTTCCATAACCAAAACATATTCCGGAGAAAGATAATCCGGCCAGAAGTGCAACACCTACAGCTTTCATTTTACAACACCTGTTGTTTACCCATGAAGGACGCAATGTAGTGTAGTCAATCTCCCAGATGCTTCCTGTCAACTTTGCAAAATATATCAATCAGCTGACTTGCGAGATCGAAGTTTAGCCAATCGATGCCAGGGTCTGTTGAGGTCTTATCCACACAAAAATGAGCGAAGGGCCCTTATTGAATACTCGATAAAGGCCCCTCAGGGATAAGACGCTATCAGTGTTTTCTCAGCAGGCGTTAAAGCCAGCCTCATGCTCTCATCCGGTGAAAACATCGTGGCTTCTCCCTGCTCCCGAAGGCTGTAGATAACCCGAAATGCCAGAACATTCTTCACATAACGGCGGGTCTCATCGTAGGGAATGGTTTCAATCCACACATCCAGTGGCAGATGTCCGCGAGCACGCAGCCATCGCCGTACAGCAGAGCCTCCCGCATTATAGGCAGCAGTGGCAAAAACCCGGTTATCTTCAAACTGTCTGGTCAGCCACTCCAAATGAGCTGTTCCCAATGCAATATTGGTTTCCGGTTTATACAGTTCTGAAGCTTTTTTGAACGGAATCTGTTTTTGTCGGGCAGCTTGCCTGGCAGTAGAGGGAATCAGCTGCATTAACCCGCGCGCACCTGCATGGGAGTGTGCCGCTGGGTTGAACGCACTCTCCTGTCGGGCGATAGAAACGACCCAGGAATAATCAATTCCACGCTTTTGGGCATAGTGGGAAAACAGATGTTCCTGTGGTGAGGGGAAGCGCACATCCAGATCATTCCACATCGCCTCACGGGCTGCAGCCATAATTGCCTGATGATGCCAGCCCAGTTGATGAGCCAGATAAGGCAGCAATCTGCGCTCCTGAACGGTTAAGCGAGGCTTTATGCGGTTCAGCTCCGATTGCACCTGAACCATACGATCCAGAGCCAGCCACTCTTTTATGCGCGCAAAACCATTGTGGCGTGCCATCAACTGATTCAATTCTGCTTGTGAATGACGGGCAGACTGGTGATTAAGCTGGAAAGGTTTACCTGTTAGATCTGCCACCAGAAAACCATAGAAGCTGCGCTCCTGACGCAAGCGATCCAACGTACCAGACACTTCTTTTTCAGGCGGCACAAGAAGAGAAGAAGGGCTGAGTTTAATATTCGCCACTTCCTGCCAGTAGCTCCAGCTTGCGTGTTGTTGTTCAGCCTCTGGGAGCTGTTGAATATTGCGCTTAACGGATTCCCAGTCTTGCTGCTCTAATGCCAGACGCACACGCCACTTGGTAACGTCCGTATATTTATACTCTGGGTCGATACGAGCAATCTGCTCCTCTGCATGCTCGGTAAAACGTTTGGCAAAACGCAGTGCCAGACGCTTATCCAGGTTGCCTCTGACGTCAGGCGCAAAAGGATGTTTGTCCCGTAGAGTCAACCACAGATCAAGGGCTTTATCGTGGTTATGGGGAATCTGTCGCTTCACGCCATACACCATAATCTGACGATGCTTTGCCTGAGTTCCATCCAGCAACGAAGCTTTCTTTAACAATGCAGGATTGCGATAAACACGCCAGAACAATTGGGTATCATCTTTGTAAAACGGCTGGGTAATGCTGCGATCGATATAACGGGCCAGAGACGTTTTCCCGTTAGCCACGGCCAGCCAGAAGCGCTGGGATGCCAGACTCTGGGTGAGTTGTCCGGCCTTCTTCCACTGGTGAAACAAGGGGTCGCAAGCCTTATTCTGAGACTTTCCAACCAGCCATAGATTTTGTGCACGTTGCCAGGCGGCAGATTGATTACCTGTTGCCAGCAATGCTCGTCCCTGCAGGCACTGATACCGCACTCCAGGTTGCTTTTCCAGCCTGTTATAAGCCTGCAGATAAGCTTGCCAGCGCTGTTTGCGGGCCAGCCAGCCTAACCATTTGTACTGAATGCGAGAAGATTGAGGCAGCCTGGGGTTATCCGCTACAAAGGTATCAATATCCTGTTGGGAAATATGGCTGAGGCGATTTTTAAGAAACAGGTATTCCAAATGTCCGGCAAGAGGATACTCGTCCAGTGTTTCTTTATGCTGTTGATAAAGCGTATTGCTGCCACTTTCCAGAGAAAGTTCCACTTGCTGAAACAGCGTCCGCTGCTCTGAAATATTGGAAGGAGAACTGGGAAGGTTAATACTGGCCACACTGGAAAAGCTGGTACTTAAAACAAACAGTCCAACCACACGGGAAATAAAACAAAAGGGTGCTTTCATTGAGCTTTTGGCTCCTGAGCTTTTGGCAGCCCGGTGAACGAGCCTTTTTTTCATTATGCGTTAAGCCTATGCCAGGATGGCGCAGGTACTCAATAAAATTCCCTTCCCCTTTACAAAAAAACAAAGTTCTCAGCCAGTGCTCAACGCAAGCTTCCTTTGTCATCAAGCTTCAGATAAGGCAGGAGCTCTCCCGAAGCCTCTCCGGTACAATGAAGGCAACACTGCGAAGATCTCACCATTCCAAGATGCAGAATCTGTTCGCGGTGCGTATTCAATGCCGAAAGTAAGGGTCGAAGCCCTTTCTTTTGGCTTATATCATTGCGGACTTCTTCTGTAATCTCCTCCAGTCTGAGAATAGGGTTCCCCCTTTTTATCCTCCCACCTGTCACACTCTTGTATTGCCTTAGCTCCCCAGCCCTCTGGGCAACTACCTTTTCCATATGTTTAAACACCGTTTTGATATCATCCTCGGTTGTCCAGTCACCAAAAGGGTTCTCCTCGGTATGGAATACTATATGCTCAACAGCGCTACGCAGAGATAAGACCTGCACATTCTGGCCGTGTAAAGGTGAACCTGGTGGTTGAGGAGTACTTTTGTCACTCCATGTCTCCTGAAACGATAGCGTGTCACTGGCAGGCCCTTGTACTCCATAGCCTGATAAACTCAGCAAAAAGGGTGGAGATATGGAAGGAGGTGTTGCTGGGCTGTTTTTTCTTTCTACTCTGCTGGGATTCAATTCCGGTGAACGCCACCTCCTATGCTCATGCGCCTCTATGTCCATGCTTTCGGCGTCATTTATAACGACTGTCCACGGTAAGTCGCTTGGAGAATAGGTAAACTCAAAAGGCCCATCCTGTATTTCAAAGTGAGGGTCATGCCACCCCTTTACGAAAAATGGGCTGGTAGCATGAACTTTTTGATCTAGAGATAACATCCCATCACTGTCGTCAGTTACCAGCTTGCCTGAAGACCACTTCCTGACCTTCACCATGACCTGATCAGCTTTTTCCGGGTTTCTCCCTAAAACCAAAAACTTTGGTTCAAAACTTTCAATAGTATTGTCATAAACTGTTTCCTCCTTCGGTTCAAATATCAGCATTAAATCAGAAGAGTCAGGTGCACATCTGCTCTCCACTGCCTGGAAGCTCAAAAAGCAATTTTTACTTTTATCAATTTTCCCCGTAGCAATAATGCTGAACGACCTGTCATGACTAGACGGTGCCAGCCCCTCTTTCAATTCAAAATGCTTAGCAAAATGAACTACCAGTTTTGTTAGCCAATGTCTTCTAATCAGTTCCAGGTCTTGTTTTTCCGCACCCAGCATATCGACCACAGTCATATCATTTGAATCAGCGGAGGAGCCGGGCCTGGCATCATCCAGCCGATATGCAAAATACAATTGGGAAAACGGAAGCACTACCCCCTCAGATGCTTCAGACTCTTGCTGCAGCAAACTGCGGTTAACTGCTGCGAGCGGACTGTTTCCATCACCAAAATCACTATTAACAATCAGCATAACTCTATTACTTCTGCTCTCTTGATCCTGATAGTTCATACTGAATCCATAGAACTCTTCATGGATTGGCAAGCTCATACTAATGTCAGAAGTACCATCAGATACAAGTTGAGATACAGCAGCAGGTCTGTGAGCATCCGGTACACTTTGAAGCATATAAGCCTCATGTTCCATAGAGGGTATGTGACTCCTTTGATATGTGATGGTCAGCCTGTTTTGTTGTGTATTTATACGCTGCTCTTCCAGTTTAAAAAGAAAATGGGGAACAACCACTTCAATTCTATGTTCTTCAGCCGAGTAAGCACTCAGGGAGGAAAGCAATAAGGCCACAATATAAACAGCATGGGCGTGAAAACGTTTCAGGTTGCCAGACATAACGTCTCTATCTCTCAGGCTCTGTGCAAGGGGAGAGAGTAGACAAAAAACATGTACCGTGTCGTTTAAATAGAGCTTTAAACTTCCAGCATAAACGTCACTGGCCCATCATTAAGCAAACTGACTTTCATGTCGGCACCAAAACGGCCAGTAGACACTTTAGGGTGCCTGGCTTTCGCCATATTCACAAACTGGTTATAAAGCTCTTTCCCCAGAGCAGGAGAGGCTCCGGAACTAAAACTGGGGCGCAGTCCTTTACGGGTTTCGGCCACCAGTGTGAACTGGGATACCACCAGCACCCCCCCTTCAATGTCGGTGACGCTGCAGTTCATCTTGCCCTCTTCGTCCGAGAACATGCGGTACTTGAGCACCTTATCCAGCAATTTACTGGCTTTTTCCGGTGTATCGTCTTTCTCCACACCTAGCAGCAGCAGAATACCGTTATCAATTTCTCCAATGGTCTCCCCATCGACCACAATACTGGCATGACTCACCCTCTGTACCAGACCTTTCATCCAAAACACTCCTGCGCTCTCTAAACCTGAGCTTCCAATGCTTCCATTAAAAGAGGGGCGAACTAAACTTTCAGTTCCTTCCCCGTGAGATCTTCCGCTATGCACCATGACAGTCTCACAGCAGTACTGAACGCCAGTAAAAACTGGATTAAACACTTTAACAAGGGGGACAGCGATTACTGCACCGCAGCTTACATCCCAGATGCCCTGATGGAGGCCAAACCCATGGGCGAATACACGGGCCGTGAGGAGATTAATAACTTCTGGCGCCCGTTTATTCAATCTGGAGCCACTGATTTGATATATACCGATATCTGGCTCAAACAGATTGATGAAACCAAAGTTCATTTGGGCGCCAACTGGCGCATGAATGTCGGGCGGGGGGTTATTACCCTGGAGGAGTGGGTGAAAACGGAGTCAGGCCCCTGGAAGCTTGCAATGGATGCCTTCGAAATACAGGAGCAGTTCCAGTAGCCTGAACACTATTTGAATAGCCTGTTCTTAAATATTAAGAGCTTCTGTCCAGATTAAATTCCGCTTTAAACCGACGGGCCATCTCATCTGTTGCTCGCACCATGGCATCACGAATCCCTGACTCATTGGCTGAATGTCCCGCATCTCTCACGATACGCAGTTCACTGTTCGGCCAGGCAGCCTGAAGGGTCAGGGCATTCTCCAGTGGGCAGATTATATCGTAGCGACCATGAACGATAATGCCGGGGACATCCTCAATGGCTGATAATTCCGGTAGCACACCATCGGTTTCCAGAAAGATATTGTTAGCGAGATAGTGTGTGCAGATACGCGCCAGCGCTATAGCTTTGTGGGGGTCAGAAAAACTGTCCAGCACCTCCTGACTGGGACGCAATGTGGAACAGTGAGCATCCCACGTGCAAAACGCTTTTGCCGCTCCCATGCGAGCCAGCTCGTCATCACCCGTCAGGCGTTTGTAGCAGGCCTGCAGCAAGTCATCCCGTTCATTCTCAGGAAAATGTGCCGCAAAAGTTTGCCAGTAATCCGGAAATATGCGTCCTGACCCCTCTTTGGAAAATAACCAGCGGCTGTCACTTTCCCGCCCGAGATAAACACCTCGGAGCACCAGCCCCAACACCTTATCGGTGTGACGGGCCGCGTATAGCAGAGCGAGTGTAGCCCCCCAAGAGCCACCCAACACCAGCCAGCGATCAATTTTGAGCTCAGTACGGATGGTTTCCATATCAGAGACCAGATCGTCCGAGGTGTTGTCTTTCAACTCAGCATGGGGTGTAGAGCGACCGCAACCCCGCTGATCCCAGGTGATGATTCGATACATCTGCGGATCGAAAAAACGGCGACTGTGCTTATCGCAGGCACCCCCTGGGCCGCCGTGGAGGAATATGACCGGGATACCTTCAGGGTTACCACTCTCATCTACATAGATTTTATGCCCTCCGGATACCGGAAGGTTATGACGGGCATAAGGCTTAATGGGCGGGTAGAGGGTCAGCATTGAGAAATCCCTGTAAGTTCCTGACATGTGGGCGCCACTGCGACTACTACCACACTACTCCTATGGCGCGCCTTCTTAAAGCCATTATAAATGAAAAGCCCCGAAGCATTTCTGCAACGGGGCCGGGTATTACTTCTTCTTGTTCATACGCTTGCGCTCAACCTCAGTGAGGTACTTCTTACGCAGGCGGATGTGGTTTGGTGTTACTTCAACCAGTTCGTCGTCATCGATGAATTCCAGAGCCTGCTCCAGAGTGTGGCGGATAGGCGGAGTCAGGATAATGTTTTCATCAGTACCGGCAGCACGTACGTTAGTCAGCTGCTTACCCTTGGTGGGGTTCACCATCAGATCGTTGTCACGAATGTGAAGACCGATGATCTGACCTTCGTACACATCAATATTCGGATCGATAAACATACGACCACGGCTTTGCAGGTTGAACAGGGAGTAACCCAGTACCTTACCCTTCACCATGGACACCAGTACACCATTATTACGACGGCCAACTTCACCTTCCTTCACAGGACCATAGTGGTCGAAGATGGAAGTCAGAATGCCGGAGCCGGAGGTCAGGGTCAGGAACAGGGAACGGAAACCGATCAGGCCACGGGATGGCATGATAAAGTCCAGGCGCACGCGTCCCTTGCCATCAGGAACCATGTTTTTCAGCTCGGCCTTACGCAGCCCCAGCTCTTCCATGATGGAACCCTGATGCTCCTCTTCAACATCAACAACAACCTGCTCGTAAGGTTCTTCCTTCACACCGTTGTTATCACGAACAACAACCTCAGGACGGGAAACCGCCAGCTCGTAGCCTTCACGACGCATAGTTTCGATCAGAACAGACAAGTGCAGCTCACCACGACCAGCCACCTTGAACTTGTCAGCATCATCGCCCTGCTCAACTCGCAGTGCCACGTTATGGATAAGTTCACGTTCCAGACGATCCTTGATGTTCCGGGAGGTAACAAACTTACCGTCCTGTCCACAGAATGGAGAGTCGTTCACCTGGAAAGTCATGGATACGGTTGGCTCATCGACAGTCAGTGCTGGCAGAGCTTCCACATTGTTCACGTCGCACAGAGTATCGGAGATGTTCAGACCTTCAATACCGGTGATACAGATAATGTCGCCAGCGCGGGCATCTTCTGTCTCAACACGCTCCAGACCAAGGTGACCCATCACCTTCTGAATCTTGGCGTTGCGTTCTTCACCTTCACGGTTGATCAGGCGCACTGGCGTACCAGGCTGGATATGGCCACGTTTCACACGGCCGATACCGATTACGCCTACGTAGCTGTTATAGTCCAGAGCGGAGATTTGCATCTGGAACGGGCCTTCTACGTCAACGTCCGGGCTGGGTACGTTTTCGGTGATCATCTCAAACAGCGGAGTCATGTCTTCCGCCAGCTGGTCTGGCTCCAGACCGGCCACACCGTTCAGTGCAGAGGCGTAGATCACCGGGAAGTCCAGCTGCTCGTCGGTAGCACCCAGGTTGTCGAACAGGTCAAATACCTGATCCATAACCCAGTCGGGCCGCGCGCCGGGGCGGTCTACCTTGTTGATAACTACGATGGGGCGCAAACCCTGCTCGAACGCCTTGGAGGTGACGAAGCGGGTTTGTGGCATTGGGCCGTCTACTGCGTCTACCAGCAGTAACACGGAATCCACCATAGACAGAACACGTTCCACTTCACCACCGAAGTCAGCGTGCCCTGGGGTATCCACAATGTTGATATGGTAATCATTCCAGTTAATGGCCGTGTTCTTGGCCAGAATGGTAATGCCGCGCTCTTTCTCCTGGTCGTTGGAGTCCATGATGCGCTCGGTGCCCTGATCCTTACGGCCAAGGGTTCCGGACTGCTGCAACAGCTTATCGACCAGCGTGGTTTTACCGTGGTCAACGTGGGCGATGATCGCTACGTTGCGCAGTTTTTCAATTACAGACTCGCTCACAAGGAAGTTGCCTCTTTCATCCAGCTCCCCAAGCCTTACTCGGCCAGGGCATCCGCCAGAAGTTTGTCCAGTTTCTGCTGGAACCCTTTTGAGGAACCAGCCATATCGTTATAGCTTTCTGCCAGAATAGCCGTTGAATCACCCAACAGCTTGATATCGTCCCGATAACGGGTCATATGTCTGAAATTTCGTAGCCTGCTCGTCTCACTGAGACTGTAGTTATGGCAGCGCATATCAGAAATATCGATCAGTCCGAAGCGTTCATCCGGCATGCGGAGAATATTTCCCATGTGCAGAGAACGGAAATACACCCCGGAACGGTGCAGCCAGGCAATAAATCGACCCAGATCACGGACCAGATGTTGCCGCTCCAGGTCGTTACACTCTCCCAGCCATGTGCGCAGAGTGTCACCGGCCAGTGGCCGGTAATGAACGCCTGTTCGCTCAATGGATGGAATTTTATAAACAGACTTTATTTCAACTGTCGGTATGCCTCGCTGAATCAGCGCATGGGCATTTTCGGCAAAACGCATGGCATAAGGCCATATCAGCTCAGACGTCAGTAACCGCTTGCGGCGGAACAACTTCAGAAATGTTCCGTCCTGCAGAATGATTACCTTATCGCCAAAGCCATCGGCTTCAATAACTCTGCCGCCTTCCCGCAGTCTGTTATAGTCTGTAGCAGTAAGAATCTGCATTGAAAATTTTCAGCTTTCGTGTGTGCTGGTTGGCAAAGGCGGGCATTCTACCTGTACAGCCCCTGTAGGGAAAGGGACTTTGCATCCGTCAGAGGGAGGAATCCGGAGCCTCCATGCTCCGGTGGCTTTTCATTTACTTACTCTTTATCCAGATAGTACCAACTATTCCCAGCTGGCCTGCGTCCATCAGAGCCTTGAAGAGCTTGTCTTCTGCCTGTACATGATTCGATTCTCTATTCTTGAGTCTTGTCAAAAACTGCAGAGCACCTTCCTTTCCATTTCCTTTTGACAACTCCTTCCACGCCTCTATTTCACAATCTTCAATGTTACAGCTTCTGGCCAGCGTCACCCATTTACTATAAATTCTACCCGCAGCACTTTCCCTTACACTAAATTCATCGAAGATTCCAGCGTATTGATACCCTTTGGACAAGCCTATAAAGGAGGAGGCCTGACCCACATTACTGGCACCACCCAGGGCAATATCCCCCCCTGTACTGGAATGGCGTTGAGGAACCAGCTTACCTGCTGTTTTCACCATGACCGCATACATTTCTTCGTCGGTTCCAACGCGCCCAAGAACATCCAGGAAAGCGTCTCTCATACCGTTTTCATAGATATCGTCAGAAGGCACAGAGCTTCTGAGCATCTTATCGAAGGTTATTTCACTATCTTCATCAAGTTCTTCGACAGAGTTAGATAAAACGACCACGAGCTTTCCGTAGGTGGTCGCATCAACATTTTGTGAGAAGTCCATGTAGTTAAGTAATGACTTGAAATCGATGACCCGCGGATTATGCACAAGGCCAAGGCGGCCCAGCAGGGCTTCCGTATCGGTAATAGCAACATCATCAAGCTGGGAGGCGTGCTTCATAAAGAAGCTTTTTATAAGACTATCAACACTCACAAGAGCGGTTTGGGTTTTAAACTCCTTTGTGACCATCTCTCTTAAGGTGTTCAAGTCAATCCCCTGTTGCTCAATCCCTGCCACGACTGCTCTCTCATCCGCACTGACTCCCCTCCTGGGCATCAGATCAACATACTTGAGCATAATATTGGTTTGCATCTCTTCCGAGCTGTTTTGTTTCAGATATTGACGGCGCTCATTCGGCTTGCTCTTCATCAATCCGTAAAACTGTTCAAATTTCCCTCCGACATGCCGCCAGGCTATTCCAACAAGAGCCCAGTTGGTAGACGGTGCCATTTTGAGAACAAAGCTTTTTGTGACCCCATTCAGTTTGAGACGGTAGGAGCTCAAGTCATCTTCAACATTCTGCTGTATGACATCAAGAGCGTTTTGCTGGTGTGCCTGTAATCCTCTCTTACGGGCTATCATATTCGCCATGGCAGTCATTCCCTGCTCAAACATTCCTCCAAGACCAGGAGCAGGCGCGGCAGGTGCAGGGGCTGCGTCAGGAGTGGCCGCAGCCACTGTCGTATGACTTATATGTACATTAACAGTGGCAGCCCCTCCGGCGTTTTCTGAAGCAGGCAGTTTACTCCGGACGTCGTACTCGGAGCCTGGCTGTCTCTCATATGACCTCTCCTCTACATGAACCCTGGGCGTTGAAGTGGAAGCTGTTTCCTTCTCGGACATTTTGGCAGGCCCGCTATGGGTTTCCCTCACATCAGATTGATTACTCCCAGAAAGAGATTGATGCCCAGCCGATTGTGGAGCAGATTTAGTCTTTACCCAAGCCTGATAATCTTGAGCTATAACTCCCGCCAATGCTTTCATTCCAGGAGTGGAAGACGTGGACATTGCGCTAAAAACTTCACCCAGGCATGCCTCCCCCTCTTTCATGGATGTGTGCATGATATTATTTAATGTTTCTTTCGCATCAAATGATCCCCACATGCCCGATTTAGCAATTAAAGCCACTTTAGCTTTGGCTTTTGAACCGAGTGCTTTCTCTAATTCAGTACTACTTCCAATAAGGTTCCCGAAATCTGCTTCCGTTAAGACGACACCGCTCACCCAATCACCAAATTTGGCCTTTGTTCCAAAGTTGTCCAAATAAGTCTTCAGCTGAGCAATCTCAACACCATTCACCATGTCTCCAGACGCTGCAGTCGCCTTAGTCGCTAAGGTTCCCCATAAAAAAGCAACAGCAAATAGCGCTATTTTTCCCAATCCCAACCTCGGCGCATATCCTCTCGATATGAACATCAGAACCTCGCATTTTTATTGTGGAAGGGTACTGAGTCTAGAAAGAGAATCAGAATTTACTGTGTTTTTTTCGACAGTTTTCCCCCATCAGCGCAGGAGGAGTAACCCAAAACGAAAAATCACTCAGGCCTGAAACTTATACTCTATCCTTCGGCTCTTGGACTCTTAGCACATATTCAGATTACGGAGCCATATTGAAATGCAGAAGACTCTTAGAAGCACCAAACTTTATGCTGCACCCAAAATTGCGTTATTAGCCTTATCTTTATGTTGTATCCCACTTCAGTCATATTCAGGGCAGACAAAACTCAATATCTCCACAAACGTTGCGTACGAGTTTGATTCGCAAGAACTGAAGATGAGAGGCTTTAATGGGCTAACCCAGAAAAGGGAGAGGAACGGAGAGGGGACAAGTATTTCTATTGTTTCTGTTGGCAAAAAGCCCCAGGGATTTATTGAGTTAAGCCCTTCTGATCCACCAACACAAGGTACCCTTCATGTCATAATATTGAGGCCCAGAGACCAGGAAAGCCGTAGTAACTCACTCTCCATAACCTACTCTTCAGATTCTTCAGGCACTTCATTATTACCGCCTCCGTCCTATGAAGATATAACGTCAGCCATGCAGAATATGTCTATTACTGAATGGCAGCCCGGAAAGCTGGGAGTCACCTTACCAGCCAGAAAAGACACACCTTCGTTTCTATCCCTTGATGATGGCTCAGCCAGAGTCACTGCCCCTGAACATGAAATCATGGTGGCGTTTAGCTGCAAGAATTCACACTGGGATTTCATTCTCTCGCAACACCCGGAAATTATGCTGGATCATCAGGGTTATACGTTTAACAGCACAAAAGATCTCGAAACACGCCCTGCGAATGACCTGATAGTCATCATGCATCTGATAGACGACCATAAGCGGTCCAGAGTGACTATCCACACAGTCAAAGGTCTTGATGTTGCAGGGGCTGAAGGGGAAGACTATACACTGGACACAGCGGAAAGATCTCAGCTTATACGACTTGCCCCAACTGAAACGTTCGTGGCTCTGGCACGTCATGTCAATATATCCGAACCGGATATAGCCAGTGTCACAACAAATCCCATGCACCCTAATCCGTCAGACAAATCCTACGAACTCCTGAAACTTGTTGCAGATGCAGTAACAGATGGCAACAAAGCTTCTGTTTTAGCCCAAAAACTCGAGGAGGCCGGTCATCCTCAAATTGCGGAAAGAGTCAGAAACAAACAACTGGAAATCACGGTTGACGATCAGGATCTTCAGCAACAAATGGTTTACCTTGGTAAACACTTGGATGAATATGCGACCACTCTTGCACTGCAGATTGGGATGGGGGAAGACGATACCAAAAGGGTAAAAAATGAAACTATGCATGGTTACGTATTGCTTGATCGTGCAGGTAGGATGAACCAGCTCTATGATGTGTATAAAGCCTGCCTCAACATCG
>NZ_SMME01000873.1:103129-104943 GCF_009711465.1 Parendozoicomonas verongulae
CCATTATCGACGCTGAACTGGACAATCCTGATCTCGGGCTCCTCTCCGGGCAAATGCGAACAGCTCCAGCTTCAGCAAGCAAATCCACATCTTCGATCAGCCCGCCCACCATGGAAATTCCTGATGATGACGAGTTAGTAATGCGCCTGTTTCTCCCCTACATATCTTCTGCTTCTGACTCCCGTAGACACCTGAAAGATAAAATCGCCACGTCATTGATCAAGCTCTACAACCATTATGAACACCCTGCCCCCAGAAGCCTCAGTAACGCCAGCGGCGATGTCTCTGGTAGTAGCCTTTACAATGCCCTTTATACTATAAGAGAAAAAGCCTTGGTTGGTGCAGAAGAGCCGTACTTAGATATAAGCGGATACACTCCTGTGAACATGGGGATGCTCATTCATCTGCTTAACTCACCTGATCTCTCCATAGGCTTACGCTCTCTGGGCAAAGCTGTCTATGACAGAGCGATCAACGGGGAACTGAGTCCAGGAGACAAAGACTTGAGGGAAACAGCTATGCGTTACTTTGAGGTCATGAAGAGAGAGAACTTCCGAAAAGCACTGCATGGAGGCAGGAGAATAATAGCCGCAATAAAGGACCATGATAACTTGGACAGTGAAAACTGCCAAGCCCACGATCAGCTTCAACTCGTGTGTCCTCGTCCCCACCATTTTCGGCACTCTCACATGACTCACTTCACAACTCACGTTCGTGATATAGCCCCTATAAATTTTGGCACCCCACTGGAGCACCTGAAACCAGTGAAATTCCATTATGGAGCAAAACAGCCATAACTCATCTCTGAGCAGCCATGGAAGGCTCACTAGCCTCAAAACAAAAGATCACTCAGGCCTGAAAATTATACTCTATGCTTCGGCTCCTGCTTTCTTAGCACATATGCAGATTACGGAGCCATACTGAAATGCAGAATAGTCTTAGAAGCACCAAACTTTATGCTGTACTCAAAATCGCATTATTAGCCTTATCTTTATGTTGTATCTCACTTCAGTCATATTCAGGGCAGACAAAACTCAATATCGCCACAAACGTTGTGTACGAGTTTGACTCAACAGAACTGAAGATGAGTGGCTTTAATGGGCTAACCCAGAAAAAAGAGAAGAACGGGGAGGAAACACGTATTTCTATTGTTTCTGTTGGTAAAAAGCCTCAGGAATTTATTGAATTAAGCCCTTCTGACCCACCAACACGGGGTACCCTTCATGTCACAATATTAAGGCCCAGAGACCAGGAAAGCAGTAGTACATCACTCTCCATAACCTACTCTTCAGGCAATTCATTACCACCTCCGTCCTATGAGGATATAACGCCAGCCTTACAGGATATGGTTATTACTGAATGGCAGCCTGGGAAACTGGGAGTCACCTTACCAGCAAGGGAAAACGCACTTTCATCTCTATCCCTTAATGGTGGCTCTGCCAGGCTCACTGCCCCTGAGCATGAAATCATCATGGCGTTTAGCTGCAAGAATACACACTGGAATTACATTCTCTCAAAACACCCGGAAATTATGCTGGATCATCAGGGTTATACGTTTAACAGCACAAAAGATCTCGAAACACGCCCTGCGAATGACCTGATAGTCATCATGCATCTGATAGACGACCATAAGCGGTCCAGAGTGACTATCCACACAGTCAAGGGTCTTGAAACCGCAGGAGCCGAAGGGGAAGACTACACACTGGACACAGCGGAAAGGTCTCAGCTTATACGACTTGCCCCGACTGAAACGTTCGTGGCTCTGGCACGTCACGTCAATATCCCCGAACCGGATATAGCCAGTGTCACAACAA
>NZ_SMME01000873.1:105257-134045 GCF_009711465.1 Parendozoicomonas verongulae
GCTGGAAATCACCGTTGACGATCAGGACCTTCAGCAACAAATGGTCCACCTTGGTAAACAGCTGGATGAGTATGCAACCACTATTGCACTGCAGATTGCTATGGGGGAAGACGATATTAAAAGGGTAAAAGATGAACCTATGCATGGTTATATATTGCTTGATCGTGCAGGGAGGCTGAACCAGCTCCATGATGTGTATAAAGCCTGCCTCAACATCGGCCTTATCATTATCGACGACGAACTTAACAATCCTGATCTCGGGCTCCTTTCCGGGCAAATGCGAACACCTCCAAGTTCGGCAAGCAAAAATCCCACATCATCGATCAGCCGAGCCGCTATGGAGATTTCCGAGGATGAAGAATTAGAAATACGTCTGTTTCTCCCCTATGAATCTTTCCCTTCTGACTCCCGTAAACACCTCAAAGATAAAACCATCACATCATTGACCAGGCTCTACCATCATTATGGAGTCCCCGTCCCCAGAAGCCTCATGAATACCGAAGATGATCGCCCTGATGGGGACATTTCCAATGTCCTTCATGATTTAAAAGAGCACGTCTTGACTGGGGCAAAAGAGCCGTATTTAGATACAAGCAGATACTTTCCTTTGAACATTGGGATGCTGGTTCACCTGCTCAACTCACCTGACCTCCCCGTAGGATTACGCTCGCTGTGCAAAGCCGTCTATGAAAGGACGGTCAGAGGGGAGCTAAAGCCAGGGGATGATGAATTGAGGGACACAGCTTTGCATTACTTTGAGATCATGAAAACCAGGAACTTCACAAAAGCTCTGGAAGGCGGAAGAAGATTAATAGCCTCAATGAAAAAGCATGATGAC
Organism: Parendozoicomonas verongulae; assembly: GCF_009711465.1. Taxonomy (GTDB): domain Bacteria; phylum Pseudomonadota; class Gammaproteobacteria; order Pseudomonadales; family Endozoicomonadaceae; genus Sansalvadorimonas; species Sansalvadorimonas verongulae. The sequence goes on from NZ_SMME01000873.1 coordinate 106,096, forward strand.
TGGAACACTGACACCTGCAGAGCCTTCGATAAGCTTCAACTCGTGTGCAGAAAATCCTACCATGGCCAGTACGTTCACCGTACTCAATTCACAGATTACGTGAGAGATGTAGCTCCCATAAATTTTGCTACCTCACTGAATCACTTGCTCCCCCTTAAATTCCATTATGAAGCGAAAAAACTATAAATAACTCCTGAGCAGCCACGGAAGGCTCACCAGAACGTCCCCTTACCGCCCCTGTGTTGACTTATTACGCTGTGGTACTATTGTCCTTCCCAAAAACTGACTTTATCCACAGAACCGTTCTAACCTTCATCAGGCTCCAATGTATGACTAATGAATCCCGCACCGCTGATACTGAAAGCAGTGGGTTGGCGGTTTACCTGCGCCTTCTGGGCTATGTACGCCCTTATTGGCCTTACTTTTCCCTAAGCCTTCTGGGGTATGTGATCTTTGCTGCCAGCCAGCCCATGTTTCCCAAGCTGGTTGATTACTTCACCACGGCCCTGATCGGAGATTCTCAGGCATCCGTTACAATCTGGGGGCTTGGGGAGGTTTCCCCCGAGGAGCTGATTCCGATCGTCCCCCTTGGCATGGTCTTTATTGCTGTATTTCGTGGCATTGGCTCTTTTATGGGCAACTACTATCTGGCGCGGGTATCGCTGGGAGTCGTACACGATCTTCGCACCCAGCTGTTCAACGCCATACTTGTACTGCCCAACAAATTCTTTGATGACAACAACTCCGGGCATTTGATCTCCCGCATCACCTACAACGTAGGTGGCGTTACAACAGCCGCAACCGATGCGATCAAAGTGGTTGTGCGTGAAGGGTTGAGTGTGATCGCTATTCTCGGGTTACTGCTTTGGACAAACTGGCAGCTTACCCTGATTTTTATTGGAATCATGCCGGTTATTGCCGGGGTTGTGGCCTTTACCAGCAAACGTTTCAAAAAACTCAGCAAAAAAATCCAGAACACGATGGGGGATGTCACCCATATTGCCTCAGAAGCGATTAGCAGCCATCAGGTTGTGCGCAGCTTTGGCGGTGAAGTGTATGAGAAACAACGCTTCCTGAACGCCAGTGCTGATAACACCAGAAAAGGCCTGAAGATGGTAAAAGTCAGCGCGATTATGACGCCAACGCTCCAGCTCATTATCCTCTGCGCCATGGCAGCACTGATGTATGCCGTGCTCTACCTTCAGAGTGTGGGTGGTTCAGGTAACACACCCGGCGAGCTGGTTGGCTTTCTTACCGCCGCAGGCCTGCTGCCCAAACCCTTGCGTCAGCTCAGTGAAGTGATCCCCAATATTCAAAAGGGTATTGTAGCGGCTCACTCCGTATTCGAGCTGGTTGATGAAGACACCGAGAAAGACGACGGCACGCTGGCAGTTGATCGTGTACAAGGTGCGCTTGAGTTCAAGAACCTGACTTTCACCTACCCTAACGCCGACAGCCCTGCACTGAAGGATATTTCCTTTACGGTAAAACCCGGTGAAACCATCGCACTGGTGGGTCGCTCCGGCAGTGGTAAAACCACCCTTGCCAGCCTGTTGCCCCGTTTTTACAACTACGACAGCGGCGACATTCTGCTGGATGGCCAGCCCATCGGCAATTACCGACTGAAAAACCTGCGCAAACAGATTGCACTGGTCAACCAGCAGGTATCCCTGTTTAACGACACAGTGTCCAATAACATTGCCTACGGTGATTTACGAGATACAGAAGAAGACGACATCCGCCTTGCAGCCCGCTCCGCCTTCGCCATGGAGTTTATCGAGAACATGCCCGAAGGCTTCAACACCCTGGTGGGCGAAAATGGCGTGCTGCTATCTGGTGGTCAGCGTCAGCGCCTGGCTATTGCCCGAGCCATTCTCAAGGATGCGCCGTTGTTAATTCTCGATGAAGCCACTTCAGCACTGGATACAGAATCTGAACGCCATATCCAGTCCGCGCTGGATAACATCATGAAAAACCGAACCACCCTGGTTATCGCACACCGACTGTCCACCATTGAAAATGCTGATCGCATTCTGGTCATGGACAAAGGCCGCATTCTTGAATCCGGCACTCACAGCGAACTGCTGGCCAGGGATGGTGCCTATGCCCGCCTGCATCATCTTCAGTTTGAGGAACAGGCTGAAACCGTGACAGAGATTATCCCATGAAGCTTACCCTGCCCCGTTTTGACAAAGCCCGCGTAGTTGTTGCTGGCGATGTTATGCTCGACCGCTACTGGCACGGCCCGACCCGCCGTATTTCGCCAGAAGCTCCTGTACCGGTCGTGCGGGTAACCAGCTCGGAAGATCGCCCTGGTGGTGCTGGTAACGTAGCCCTGAACATCACATCTCTGGGAGCACCCGTGTGGCTGTTGGGCGCAACTGGCAATGATGAAGCTGCCGACAGCCTGACCAGTTCTCTGGAAGCCGCAGGCGTAAGTTGTGACTTTATCCGCCACGAAGAAGCACCCACTATCACCAAACTGCGTATAATAAGTCAGCACCAGCAGCTGATGCGCCTGGATTTTGAAGAGCCGTTTGCACCCTGCTTTCAAGAGAAGGTTCCTGAGCATCTGGCCAGGTCTCTGGACAATGCTGATGCACTGGTTCTCTCCGACTACGGCAAAGGCACCCTTACCGACCTTCAAAGCATGGTCAAACTGGCCAGGGCTAAGAATATTCCTGTCCTGGCGGACCCAAAAGGTTCTGACTTTGAAAAGTACCGTGGTGCCACCGTTATTACCCCAAACCTGAGTGAGTTTGAAGCTATCGTCGGCCCCTGCCCCGATGAAACAACTCTGGTGGAGAAAGGTCAGAAACTGCGTCAGGAACTTGAGCTGGAAGCCCTGCTGATCACCCGTAGTGAGCACGGTATGACTCTGTTACGCGCCGGAAAAGAGCTGCACTTCCCTGCACAGGCCCGAGAAGTATTCGATGTAACCGGAGCTGGCGATACGGTGATTGGCACTCTTGCAGCAGGCCTTGCCAGCGGTTTGTCTCTGCCAGAAGCCACTGGCCTTGCAAACATTGCAGCGGGCATTGTGGTGGGCAAGCTGGGAACAGCTACTGTCAGCATGCCGGAACTGCGCCGAGCAGTAAGTCTGGTTCACGGTATTGATCGTGGCGTAATGACCCGAGAGCAGCTGGCTAACGTTGTGGAAGATGCCAGGGCTCAGGGCGAGCGCATTGTCTTTACCAATGGCTGCTTCGATATTCTTCACGCTGGCCATGTGGGCTATCTGGAAGAGGCTCGCAAACAGGGCGACCGACTGATCCTTGCTATTAACGACGATGCATCGGTGCACCGCCTGAAAGGCGAAGGTCGCCCGATCAATCCGGTTGAGCGCCGCATGGCGGTTCTGGCTGGCCTTGAAGCGGTGGACTGGGTACTGCCTTTCCACGAAGACACTCCAGAAGAGCTACTGAAGTTACTGAAGCCAGACGTGCTGGTGAAAGGTGGTGATTACTCAGTGGAACAGGTTGTCGGTGCACCGATTGTTCACGAGTACGGCGGTGAAGTGGCTGTGCTGGAGTTTCTGGATAACTGCTCGACTACAGCAATTGTTCGCAAGATCCGCCGGGAAGAAGACAAGGTTGTCGGGTAAGAGTTGAATATACGCAGGCAGGAATCGAGCGAAACCCGACATCTGTAAACTCAGACTTTGTCGGGCTTCGCTGTATTATCCCCCTCAGGGGTAACACTGACCTGCATTGATCACGGGATTTGTACCGTATTTAGCTGGCTAATTTACTCTGCTGCTTATACTCATCGCGTAGCTCTTTGCGCAGAACCTTGCCAACAGGCGTCATGGGAAGCTCTTTGCGGAATTCAATCTGCCGAGGAATCTTGTAAGCCGTCATTTTCTCCCGACACCAGTTGATGATGTCATCTTTCGTCAGACTGCTGTCAGACGTAATCACATACAACAGAGGCGCTTCACCAGTTTTCTTATCAGGAATACCAATACAGGCACAGTTGTCTACACCAGGATGGGTAGACACAACACTCTCGATCTCATTAGGGTATACGTTGAAGCCAGATACCAGGATGAGGTCCTTGATGCGATCCACAATGCGGATAAAGCCATCCTCTTCAACCTGTGCAATATCACCGGTTTTCAGCCAGCCTTCGTCGTCCAGTACTTCCGCCGTGGCATCACCTCTGCGCCAGTAACCTTTCATTACCTGCGGGCCACGGACACACAGCTCACCGGGCTCACCACGAGGCACATCATTGCCTTCAGGGTCAACAAAACGTATATCTGTTGAAGGAAGCGGTAAGCCAGCGGTTCCCGGTTGTGCCTCCTTACCCAGCGGGTTGAAGCTGACGATGGGGGAACATTCAGTCAGACCATACCCCTCCGACACACGGCAGCCGGTGATCTCTTCCCAGCGCTCAGCTGTATCTTCCTGCAGAGCAGTACCGCCAGACATGGTGACTTTCAGGGCACTGAAATCCAGCTCCTTGAAATCCGGGTGATTCATCAGACCAACAAACAGAGTGTTCAGGCCGGAAATGACCGTGAACTTCCAAGGTTTAATCGCCTTGATGAACAGGCTCATATCCCGGGGGTTTGCCACTAGCACATTGTGCTGGCCGGTGAAGGGGAAGTACATCATATTCACGATAAACGCATAGATGTGGTAGAGCGGCAGTGGCGCGATAGCTGTTTCCTGACCATCTTCAAACCATGGTTCACCGTTAGGCTGGGTTTGCTTCAGCGCAGTTTGAGTCTGGGCGATGTTGGCCATCAGGTTACCGTGGGTAAGCATGGCGCCTTTAGCGACACCTGTCGTACCTCCGGTGTATTGCAGTATGGCAATATCAGCCAGAGTTCGCGGCTGAGGCTTGAAGGAACCAGCCGCTTTGCCTTTCGTCAGCACATCACGAAAATGCAGTGCTTTGGGCAAGTTGAAGCTGGGAACCAGCTTCTTCACATGGCGAACAAGGGCGTTTACGATCCAACGTTTGGGCGCAGGGACAAGATCGGCAAAGGATGTGCGAATCAGGTATTGTACAGGCGTTTCACTCACAACCTCTTCCACAGTGTGGCCAAAGTTTTCAAGGAACAGCAGAGCTTTTGCACCGGAGTCATTCAGTTGATGCTTAAGCTCATGGGCTGTGTAAAGAGGATTGGTATTGACAATAACCAGACCTGCTCGTAATGCGCCGTAGGCAGCAACAGGGTACTGAAGAAGATTAGGAAGCTGGATGGCGATACGGTCGCCAGGTTTCAGGTCAGTATGATTTTGTAGCCACGAGGCAAACTGTGCACTGAGCTGGTCAATCTCCTTATACGTCAATGTATGACCAATACCCGTGAACGCTGGCTTGTCGCCGTAGCGGGAAAAGGAGCTCTCAATCAGCTCGGTTAGCGAGTTAAAAGGCAGAGACTCTGCCTGACTGGAGACTCCCTTCGGGCGCTTGTCGTCCCAAAAAACTGTGTCCATGACTTCCCCTAAAATTCGATTGGAATTGTTTTTTTTATTGTTGCCAAGATTACCAAGCCTTAGTGCTTAGGCAGTGCAAGCCGATTGCAAAAGATTGCAAGGAGTTTTCCATGATTATTGCAAAGTGTTACACGACAGTGCACACAATACTAAACCCAGAAAAAATTTATATCTAACCTTTACAGAAAAGCCATCATGGGGCAATCTGGCGGTGTCTCGTTTGTATTGGCATCAACGAAGTTGGACATAGACTATCGCTTAGTTGCCTGTCAGGATCGCTTCCGACAGGAATCTCACCGCATAAACATTCAGCAGCTGGTTGAAGACTTTAACCGGTTGCGTACAACAGCCACCTGCAAGGGTATTCGGGCACGTGCCGAGGCTGTTCGTTTTATTACCAGCAACATCGACTTACTGTCTGTTGTCGAAGACCTCGACAGTGAGCAGGAGGAGTCCCGTGGGCTGCTTACATCCCTGATTTCTGACCTGTACGACCTGAAGCCGGAAACTGCTTTCGCTAACTAACCAAAGGCTGAGTACTTATCACTCCAGGCTGATATCCAACATAAGTTCAGGGGATAGTGCCTCAAGGCTGGCTCTTACAGCTTCCACATCAACACTGGCAGGTGCACGCAGGTGCGCCTGTATGGTTTGCAGGCTCACCCCGGTGTCGGGGGCTGGCAGGGTATCGGTATGCAACTCACTGATGCGGATATGCTGCTCGGTTAAGAGCCGGGAAATGTCCGTAACCAGCTCTGGTGCATCATCGGCAATCAGATTCAGCAACAGATGTCGTTCTTTTGGCGGAATTAGAGAGGCATCCACCTGATCAATTCTCACAGAGATACCATCAGCCTCGAGCTTTTGCAGAGCCGTTTTTAAATCATCCAGAAGCCCCACTGCCACAGATACAAACAGAATACTCGCAAATCGACCGGCCATATGAGCCATTCGACTGGCCACCCACCTCGCCTGGTGCCGTGAAATAATTCTTGTCAGCTCCTGCTCCATACCCGGCAGATCAGGCCCCGTAATCGTAAGAACAAGGTGGTTGGTCATACGCATCGCCCCTTGAAAAACTTACACAGTATGGACTGTGATCCCATTGGAGGCAGAAAAAATACAAAGAAAGCTGCACACTCCAGAGATGCGCAATGAAAGAGCCCAGCCATACTTTCAAGGGTGCGTCAGGAAAATGCCAAGACATTTCCATTCGACTCCTTATAATACCGCCCACTTACCTCTATGCTCCTTGCTTTTTATGGCGCTCACTTGGCGACGTAAACGCCCAAAAAAATTGGCACCCGGCAAGACTTCCTGCGGAATAGCTCATGACTCTAGCAACCATACGCCTGAAAAAAAATGCTGACAGACGCCTGAAAGCGGGCCACCTGTGGATATACAGCAATGAAGTTGATACAGCTGCCACGCCTCTCAGCGCTATTCAGCCTGGTCAGCAGGCCATTGTGGAAGCCTCCACTGGCAAGGCGATGGGTATCGCTTACTTCAACCCGAACACGTTGATCTGTGGTCGCCTTGTCAGCCGCAATACCAAGCACGCCCTCACCGCCTCCCTGCTGGTTCACCGTTTGAAAATTGCCCTCAGCCTGCGGGAGCGCCTTTTCGACAAACCTTGCTACCGTCTGGTTTATGGCGACAGCGACAACCTGCCCGGCCTGATTGTTGACCGTTTCTACGACTATCTGGTTGTACAAACCGGTACCGTGGGTATGGAGGTGATGCGTGAAGAGATTATTGAAGCTCTGGTGAAGGTGCTCAAGCCTGCTGGCATTGTATTCCGTAACAGCGGTGGTGCTCGCAAGCTGGAAAGCCTGCCAGAGTACATCGAAACCGTTTACGGCGAAGTACCTGACGAGCTGCCACTGATTGAGAATGGTACCAAGTTTCTGGCACCGGTTATGGATGGCCAGAAAACAGGCTGGTTCTACGATCACCGCCCTGCTCGTGATTACTTGAACAAGATGGTAAAAGGCAAGCGTGTTCTGGACGTCTTCAGCTACATCGGTGGCTGGGGTGTGCAGGCTGCTAAACATGGTGCCAGCGAAGTGTTCTGTGTAGACAGCTCCGCTCTTGCTCTGGAATATGTTCACAAAAACGCAGAACTGAATGGCGTAGGCGACAAGGTTGCCACCCTCGAAGGGGATGCTTTCTCTGCCCTGAAAGAGCTTCATACCCAGCAAGAAAAGTTTGACATTGTGATTATGGATCCACCGGCGTTTATTAAACGCAAGAAGGATATCCGCAATGGTGAACAGGCTTACCGCCGTGTGAATGAAATGGCCATGCGTCTACTGAATAACGACGGTATTCTAGTGAGTGGCTCCTGCTCTATGCATCTGCAACGTGACTCTCTGGTTGATATTCTGCGAGCCTCTGCACGCCACATTGACCGTGAGATTCAGTTGTTCGCTGAGTGTCATCAGGGTGCTGACCACCCTATTCACCCAGCTATTCCCGAAACGTCTTATATTAAAGCGTTGTTTGGTCGTGTATTAAGGGTTTGATAGGTTTTTAACAGGCATAAAAAAGCCCCGTTGAATTTAACGGGGCTTAAGGTGGTTAACAGTTCTGATTGTTGGTTCGAATCAGCCCAGGGCCGTGTTTCTTTTTGGTTTGCTGCTATTTATGCTGTCTTTGGCAAATTACTTGCGTCAACTTCTGCACCAGTCATGTCGTATACTTTGCAGGTAGAGGCTTTTGCACGTCCCTGTATATAAGCATGATCCAGCTTTGGTACACCAAAACTTACATGCCTGTTTGCTTTTCTCGCATCAATTCCTAACTGAAATGCAGCTTTTTCAGCACGCTGCGCCCAACCAAGGCTTTTCATATAGTCGTCTTCCATACGTGACATAACACCGGCAGCGTACAAGGTCAGAATATCTTCAACACGCTCTTCCATTGCATTTATGACAGATGCATCACCCGCAATCATGAAGCTTACCTCCGAAACCACTCAAAAATAGATAATGTACATAAGACATTTGTGAAACAGACTTTACCGTTGTCGCTCTTATTAACGTTTGTAAGTCTGTGTGAATATTTATACCGACAACTTTTACCTATTGCTTGTCTGTAAGTGGACAGTGACTTGACGATAAGTCTACTGACTGGTCAAATAGTGGAAGCGGTTACATCCTACACGGTTGCACCGCCATCAGTTGTATAGGACAGGATATTTCCCGGGAAGTTCAGCACTCTTCTTCTCCGGCCAGACAGTATGTCATTACTGCAAAACCTGTAAAAGCCCCAAGGGAACTGGAGCAAGCTGATGTTTAAAATAATGGATACGGAAAGTCATCCCAATAAAAATTCACTCACTGTATGGGGGCAATTTCTCAGTCATCTGCAGCCTGTTGCTCTCGAACACCTTCCCGACAAGGATCCAAAAGGCTTTCACGGACGTCTACGACTTGCCCATCTTGGTGATCTGAGAATCAGCATTTTAAATGCCACAGAACACTGCCTGCGCAATCAGCCACCAACCATTTCCGGCAAGACCCGACAGGAGTATGTGCTGATTATGCCCATCAGTGGAACCATTTCTGTACGCCAGGGCAGAACCGATATGCCTTTAGGACGTGATCAGTCTTTACTTATCAATATCAGCTATCCGGTAGAGACTGCTTATTTATCTCCAGCCAGCTGCCTGCAGATTATGATTCCTGAAGCACGTCTGAGACATATTCAAAAGCTATTGCCCGATAACACACCACATATTCTTCCATGCCACTTAGGAATGGGAAGAATTTTGCGTAATCAGATTCTTGGAATGGTTAATGGATTGAGCGACATTACCTGCGAAAAGGTTTGTCACTCCCTCGGAGAACACCTCATTAACATTCTCTCCGTAACCATGCGTAACAATCAGGCAGAGCACAGCCACAAGTCTCCTGAGCAAAAAAGGCTGGCAACTATTCTCACAGCTATTGATCAGCAACTGGAAAACCCCGATATCTGTACAGATACTGTTGCTAAAGCGGCCTGTATTTCACGGGCTTACCTGTTCAAGCTGCTGAAGCGCCATGACACCAGCTTCCGTCAGGAGGTTCTTAACCGCAGGCTGACCAAAGCAAAGGATCTGCTGAAAGACCCTAATATGGCTCATCTGCAGGTGTCTGACATTGCCTGGCGACTGGGGTTCAACAGCCACAGCCATTTCAGCCGTACCTTTCAGAAGGAGATGGGCGTTTCACCGACAGACTTCCGGCGGCAGGACGCCTCGGAAGATTGTATTGAAAATCAGAACCTGGAGCTGGATTTGTCATTGGGAGGTGGGTGGTAGCCTTGCTACCACCTGCAATCTTTCAGGCTACAACCCCATCTGTTTGGAGATAATCTCGTTCATTATCTCCCGGGTTCCGCCACCTAAAGAAAGAATGCGGTTGTCCCGGTACAGCCGCTCTACCATACATTCCTGCATAAAGCCCATACCGCCGAATAACTGAACGGCATCATAAGTCAGCTTGTCGCTACAATCCGTTGCAAAGTTTTTCGCCATAGAGACTTCCCGAATCACGCTCTTGCCTTGATTCATGGCATCAGCCACCTGATAGGTAAGCGCCTCACTGGCCTGCAGCATGGTGGCCATATCTGCCAGCTTGTGCCTTGTCACCTGGAACTTGGCAACGGGGCGCCCAAAAGCTTCCCGCTCTTTGACATACGCCAGTGACTGCTCCAGCGCCATACGCGCAGTCATATTAGCCATCAAAGACAACATCAGTCGTTCACTTTGGAAGTTACCCATGATGGCGGCAAAGCCCTGATTCTCTGCACCAATCAGGTTTTCAACCGGTACCATGCAATTTTCAAAAAACAGCTCAGCGGTATCAGAGCAGCGCCAGCCCATCTTCTTGAACTTTTTACTGACGGAAAAGCCCGGTGTCCCTTTCTCAATCATCAACAGGCTGATACCGCCAAAGCCTTCACCACCGGTTCTCACACCAACTGTATAAAAATCCGCCCGGGCACCGCTGGTAATAAAGGTTTTGGAACCGTTTACCCGGTAGTGATCACCTTCACGCACAGCACGGGTTTTCATATTCGCCACATCGGAGCCACCACCAGGCTCGGTAATTGCGAGGGCAGCGATCTTCTCACCACGCAGAACAGGGGGAATAACCTTTTCCTTCAGAGCATCAGAGCCGAGACGATTGATAGGAGGGAGAGCAATATCATGGGAACCCAGCCCGGCAGCCAGACCACCGGAACCGGCACGCATCAACTCTTCGGTAAACACAACCTTGTGGAACACATCACCACCAAAGCCTCCAAAGGCTTCCGGATAACCAATACCCAAAAAACCAGCTTCGCCAGCTTTTCGGTACAGCTCCCGGGGGAACTCTTCTGCCGCTTCCCACTCATCAATGCAGGGCAGGATCTCCTGCTCCACAAAGCGGCGTACAGATTCACGCAACAGACGATGACTGTCGTCAAAAGAGGAGTTAACCAACATAGAGAAGTGCCTTTTTTATTGTTTTACCGTGACACAAAGATTAACCAAGCGCTTGCTTGGCTTACAAGTTTTACTTTTCTTTTCCAGCAACTTTTGTCGGATTCATCATATCATCAGGTGTTAACCCTGCAGGAAATAGTCAGCATTCCGATCTGTACAAATATCTGTAAGTGGAATATTAAGTGGGTTTTAAACAGGCAACCATCAGGAATTAATAATGTCTGAACCTCAGGCCGGAATTCTGCCCGCAGCTAACAGCGATGCGACTTTTCTTGTTCTGCTGTTACAAAACGATACAGAAAGCGTAAACACCGTTCGCAGGGTGGCTGCCCAGCTACCAAAGCTGACTGAGATGCTAGCTGCGAAGTACCCGGACAGCAAGCTGTCCACCACCATCTCCTTCGGCAGCCGTGCATGGAAAATTCTGTTTAAGGGTCAACCTTACCCAGAAGAGCTGGCTCCGTTTAAGGCCCTGCGCAATGGCGACCGTCAGGCTCCTTCTACTCCGGGCGATATCCTGATCCACATCCGTTCTGACAGAAAAGACATCAACTTCGAGCTCAGCCGTATGGTTATGCAGAAGCTGGGGGACAGTGTTCTGCTTGAAGATGAAGTGTCCGGCTTCCGCTATCTGGAGTCCCGTGACATGACCGGTTTTGTGGATGGCACAGAAAATCCGGAAGGTGATAACCGTGCAGCCGTGGCCCTGATTCCTGAAGGTCAGCCACTGGCAGGCGGCAGCTACATCCAGTGTCAGCGCTACATCCACAACCTGCCACTGTGGGACACCTGTCCTGTCCATGATCAGGAAAAAATCATCGGCCGCACCAAAGAAGATGACATTGAGTTTGCTGCTGAAGAGAAAGCACCCACCGCTCACATCAAGCGTGTCAACCTGAAGGAAGACGGCAAGAGTCTGGAAATTCTGCGCCACAGCATGCCTTATGGCGACTCCATGGAGCAAGGGCTGTTCTTCATCGCTTACGCCAAAACTGCACGCAACTTTGATATGATGCTGGAGCAAATGATTCATGCCGACGGCCATGGCCACTATGACCACCTGATGGACTTTACACAGGCTGTCACCGGTAATGCCTACTTTGCCCCCAGCACAGAGTTCCTGGCCAGCTTGAGCTAATACAGTTTACTCTGCAGGCTTCTCTGCGCTTCTCTGCAGGATAGTGGACACCTCCCCATTATCCTGCAGACGCTCCCATCCTCCAATGATATTCTCTTGCCTCAAGCGCAAAGTGACAGGAACACATACGGGTGTCTGAACTCAACAGAAACCAGAAAATCTGGCTGGTCGTCAGTGAAATTCCAGAAGGAAAAGTCGCAACCTATGGTCAGGTTGCAGAGATGGCAGGGCTGCCAACTGGTGCACGTATCGTTGGCAATGTGCTGTCAAAACTCCCACGGGGCAGTCACCTCCCCTGGCACAGGGTGGTTAACAGCAAAGGCGAAATCTCCTTCACGCAGGACTCCCCCCGCTACCAGACTCAAAGAGAGTTACTGGAAGCCGAAGGCGTCGTGTTTCTGAATCAGAAGATCAATCTTAAAAATTATCGCTGGGATGGTGCGTGAGGCATCTTCTTGCCCACATGCGTCACCAGGAACAGTACCGGAATACCAATCACTGCACTGCCAATAAAGAAGGCCGGATAACCTACCGCGTCTACCATGGAGCCGCTATAACCTGCCAGCAGCTTTGGCATCAACGTCATCAGAGAACTGAACACGGCATACTGCATAGCCGTAAATGTACGGTTTGTAAGCCCTGAGAGATAGGCGACAAAGGCCGCAGAGGCCAGACCACCACTCAGGTTATCTGCAGCAATCACACCTGCCAGCATCCAGGTGTGAGGCTCAGACACAGCCAACAGCGCAAACAGCACATTACTGGCTGCCGCCAGAAATGCACCAATCCACAAACTTCTCAGCACACCGTAGCGAATCGCCATCAAACCACCGAGGAAACCACCGGCAATGGTCATAAACAGGCCAAAGGTTTTGGTGATACTGGCAATCTGCTCTTTGGTGTAACCCATATCATCGTAGAAAACGTTGGCAACGGCTCCCATCACAATATCGGAAATACGGTACGTGCCCACCAGCAACAGAATAAACAGGGCAACCTTGCCAAAGCGATCGAAGAAATCCCGGAAAGGAGTCACATAGGTTTCATCCACCATGCCCGGCGATACGATGTGGAGCCTCACCATAATTCTGGCCGCAATAAGTGCAGCAGCAAGGCTGACCAGCAGGCGAGAGGTTTCAGCAACAAAAGACGCAACCAGCTTATCCACAACGGAAGAGAGCAAACCTGCAAAAGAGTCCACCCACGTATTGGCTGCAATAAACGACAGGGCAAACACGGTCGTGGCAACCACAAACAGGCCCAGAAAGCGCAGATAATCCAGCGTTTCGTATTTATGGGCAGAAGCCTGAGCTTCCGGCTCACGGACAAACAGTGTTGTGCCAAGACCAATCAACATAGCTGCGGCCATAATCATGTACGTTTGTGACCAGGCAGAATAGTTGTACGCCTCATGGCCGGAGCCAAACCAGCTGGCCAGCCACAACGCACCGGCACCGGAGAACAGCATGCCAATCCGATAGCCTGCAATATAAGACGATGACATTAAAGCCTGCAGGGTTTCGTCTGCCGCTTCAATCCGGTACGCATCAATCACAATATCTTGTGTGGCGGAAGAAAAACCCAGCAGAACAGCGCCAACAGCTACGAGGGTGAGGCTGTCAAGAGGATCATTAGAAGCCATAAACAGCAAGGCTCCCATGATGGAAAGCTGAGACAAAAACAGCCAGGCACGTCGGCGGCCAAGCAGGTTTGTCAGAATTGGCAGAGGGAGTCGGTCAACCAGCGGGGCCCAGACAAACTTGAAGGAATACCCCAGTGCTGCCCAGCTAAAAAATGTGACCGTAGACCGGGCAACACCCGCTTCCCGCAACCAGAGAGACAAACTGCTGAAAATCAGCAATAAGGGCAATCCTGCAGAGAACCCCAGAAAGAGCATGGTTATCACACGCCCTTGAAAACAGGCCGCAATGGCCTCGCTCCAGCTTCGCTGTGGAGTCGTCATTTTTTCCGATAAATCCTTTTGCTGATTTGTCGCGCAGTTGTCCTTTATAGTGCCCTCAGCCTTATTGAAGGCTGAGGGTGAAGGACGGTTTAATCTCTGAAGTTATCAAACTGCAAAGGTACAGCAAGATCTGCTTCGCGAAGAACAGACATTGCGGCCTGCAGATCGTCACGCTTCTTGCCAGTTACACGAACCTTGTCGCCCTGAATGGCAGCCTGCACTTTCAGTTTGCTGTCTTTAATAAGCTTTACGATCTTTTTGCTCTGCTCTTTATCAATGCCCTGCTTAACAACAGCTTCCTGTTTCACCTGTTTACCAGAGGCGTAGTGGTCCTTAACTTCCATGCACTTGATATCAATACCGCGCTTCACCATTTTGTTTTGCAGCATCTCAACCATCTGGCGCAACTGGAAGTCAGCATCAGACGTCAGAAGAATAGTTTCTTCCTTGTGCTCATAGCTGGCATCTACACCACGAAAATCGTAACGGGTTGTCAGCTCGCGGTTGGCCTGATCAACAGCGTTGGTCAGTTCGTGCATATCCACTTCAGATACGATGTCAAATGAAGGCATTAGCCCTTCTCCTGTGAGTTCATCAAGATCCGTTTAATGCTCAGGATTTTATCCTGAATGGATAACTGCCCGCCAGCTGACAGGTGAACCTTAATCTTCCAGACGGAAACCGATTTTGACTGTAACCTGATAATGAGCGATTTCACCGTTAGAAATATGACCCCGGTGTTCAACAACCTCATACCAGTCCATATTTTTTACAGTTTGCCCCGCCTTGGCGATAGCATTGCGAATAGCTTCATCGCTGCTGACTGTGGAGCTGCCCACCAGCTCAATTTTTTTATAAGTGTGTCCGCTCATTCTTACTCTCCCCACGCAGAAATAGACATTGCCGTGTGAGTATAGATAGCCTCAAGTTAATCACATACTGGTTTTACGTCTTCTTTAAAATGATAAGTACGGTTACTCTTTTGTCTGCATTTTGTTCTTAAACCCACAATAGCAGGTTGATATGTGACACCCGTTGTCTACCCCCACTGGCATATTTTAGGCGCAGGAGCCATCGGCTGTCTGTGGAGTGCCCAGCTCTACAAAAACCGGATTACCTGCATGCTGCTTGTGCGCTCTCAGCGGTTTAAACAGCTGGAAAGCGATACACAGCCTTTGCTGCGTATAACAGAAGGCGGCCAGCTGAATCAGCTCCCGGTTTCCATTGGGTCAACCAATGACGCGCAGCCCATTGAGAACTTGCTACTCACAACTAAGGCCGGCGACGCACTTGCAGCCATTCAATCTGTGAAAGACAGGCTGACGAACAACACTACGATTGTGCTGTTACAAAACGGGATGGGAAGTCAGCAGGCTATAGCCGAGTCTTTCCCCGAGCTGGCTGTTTATGCAGGCTCCACCACTGATGGTGCCTGGCTGGAAAGCTTCCTGACCATTCACCGGGCTGGTCACGGCAAAACCTGGCTGGGGCCTCTGAGCGACAAAGCTCACGCTGAAACACACAATCATGCCATCGAAAGTCTGGTGAAGCTTGTTGGCATGGATGTCTCCCTAACAGAAAACGTGCTCGCCAAACTGCAGGAAAAGCTGGCCATCAATGCCGCTATTAACGGGATGACAGCTTTGCATAACTGCTCAAATGGAGAGTTGCTGAAGCCTGAGTTTCAACCAACTATTGCTGCTTTGTGTGAAGAAACAGCGTGTGTTCTCGCTGTAGAAGGCTATTCTGGCACTGGCGCACAAGTCTTGGAGAGGGTAAACCATGTTCTGACCGTGACAGGAGAGAACTATTCTTCAAGTTTGCAGGATGTACGTAACAATCGGAAAACCGAGCTGCAATGGATAAACGGTTACCTGTTAACACTTGCAGATAAGCACAACATTCATGCACCAGCCCATGAGACGCTTATGAGCCAGCTTGCGATGAAAGATATTTATTAACGCACTGTTATGAACGCGCTTCCCCCTCAGGTAGAGGCAATGTACTCTGATACCAGACCACAATCTGAATAGGTTTCAATGAACGGATTTCAGGACTACCTTTCCCGCCTGTCTATCAGTCGCAAACTGGTGCTGGTTATGCTCAGCGTCGTGCTGGGTGTAGCGCTGGTATCCTGTGCTGTTCTGATTGTTTCGGCCTATCTGGTATCTCGAAACAACTTTGTCCCGGCTAATGTACAGGCTGTATCCCGTATTCTCTCCGAGCCAACCGTGCTTAATACGCTGATGACCAACAAATCAGAGGCCGAGAATATTCTCCATGTGGCCAGTGAATATTCCCAGATCAGTGCAATCGCCATCTACACCCCTGATGGCAAGCTCTACGCAAAATTCTGCCCCAGCGGAAATACACCTTTACCCTCCCGGGCGCCGACAGAGGCCCTGACCGAAACAGACTACTTAAAGAAAATCAGTGCTGGCCCCCGGAAGTTCATCACTCTTTATATACAGGCAGACCCATCACTTCCCATAGACTTCTACGCAGGGATGACCATTGCTGTCGTCATCATACTGGTGTTTATCCTTCTCTTTGGCAGCCTTGCCGCGGGTATGATCCGGCGCATTATCACCTTGCCGGTACTGCACCTGATTCGCATCGCCAACACAGTGTCCATCGAAGAAAACTACAGTGTGCGTGCCCAGAAGTTTTATCACGATGAAATCGGAATACTGGCCCAAACCTTCAACACTATGCTCAGTCGTATCGAGGCTCGGGATTCACTGCTTACTAACGCCCGGGACAAAGCCGAGCAGGCCAGTCTGAAAGCTCAGGCACTGGCCATCGAAACCCATATGAGTAACAAGCAGTTGGAGCAGGAAGTGCGCGGCCGGAAAGAAACCGAGCGCCAGCTCACCCGCCTGCAGCATCACCTGAACAGTATCGTGGATTCCATGCCTTCCGCTCTGGTGGCCGTGGATGAAGATCTGGCAGTAGCACAGTGGAATCGGGAAGCCTCAGTACTCACAGGCATCAGCCATGATCACGCCATGGGCACCTACCTTGGCGAAGTGATGCCGTTTCTGGTAGATACCCTCAGTCAGGTTCAGGAAGCGCTGGACAGCGAAACTGCAGTGCAATTAGAGAAATTGTTACTGGCCCTACCCAGTGGCGAAAAACATATGGATATGATGATCTACCCGCTGGCGGAGGTTGATCAGCACGGTGCCGTTATTCGCCTGGATGACATTAGCCGAAGAATCCAGCTGGAAGAGATGATGGTTCAGACGGAAAAGATGATGTCCGTCGGTGGTCTTGCGGCGGGTATGGCCCATGAGATCAACAACCCTCTGGGAGCCATTCTCCAGAGCGTACAGAACATCAAACGCCGGGTGTCCCCTGAATTACCCGCCAACCAGAAAGCGGCGGACGAGCTGAGCATTAAGCTGGAAGCGGTAGATGCTTACCTGGCCAAGCGTGAGATCACTCGATTTCTGGAAAATATTCACAGCGCAGGTGTACGCGCTTCTCAGATTGTCTCCAATATGTTGCAGTTCAGCCGCCGGGAAAGCCGGGATCTTGCGCCTATGCCCATAGGAGAGCTGATTTCCCAGACGGTGGATATTGCAGCTTCAGATTTCAACCTCAAACAGGGTTTTGATTTTAAACGCATTACCGTGAAGCAGCACGTTGATCCCGATCTGCCACCAGTTCCCTGCATCGCCAATGAAATCCAACAGGTACTTCTGAACCTGCTGAAAAATGCCGCCCAGGCCATCAGCAATAAAGAAGAGTCAGACAGGCTGGGGCAAATAGCGATCAAAGCCGTGAAAGCCAAGGAGAACGAAAAGGAAGTCGTCATTATCACGGTGGAAGACAATGGCACTGGTATACCGGAAGACATCCGCCGACGCATCTTCGAACCGTTTTACACCACCAAAGATATTGGCAGAGGTACAGGCCTTGGATTATCAGTGTCCTACTTCATTATTACCAACAACCACCATGGCACTATCAGCGTCAACTCGACACCGGGCATCGGCACAGTCTTTACTATTACCCTGAATCTTGGCATGGGCACTTTACCCGTTACACATTGATGTAACTGGCTACATCCAGGAGTCTCCCGAAACCCGTTCACACTGGTATAATCCCCGCTCGATTTCTAGAAGTGCATGGATTTCCGCATGACTGCAACCTGGCCGCTCGCGTCTTTTGAGCAAACCGTTTTTGAAAATGTTCAACAGGCACTCAAGGAGGATATTGGCACGGGCGATATTACCGCCAGCCTGATTCCGGATAACCGTACAGGGGAAGCACACGTCATTTCCCGTGAAGAAGCCATTATCTGTGGTCGTCCCTGGGTGGATGAAGTGTTTCGTCAGGTTGACCCTGCCGTACAGGTTAAATGGTGTGTGGAGGAAGGTGAAAAAGTCGCACCTGACACTGTACTGTTCACTCTGAAAGGCTCCGCCCGCAGTCTGCTCACCGGCGAACGAGCTGCCCTGAACTTCCTGCAACTGCTGTCTGGCACAGCCACTCTTTGTCACAGCTATGCCGGCAAGGTTGCATCCACCGGCGTGAAACTGCTGGACACCCGTAAAACCGTTCCCGGCCTGCGCCAGGCGCAAAAGTACGCTGTTAAAACCGGCGGCTGCCACAACCACCGTATTGGCCTTTACGATGCTTTCCTGATCAAGGAAAACCATATCGCTGCCTGTGGTGGTATTCATCAGGCGGTGAGCACGGCTAAGAACATTGCTCCCGGTAAACCTGTGGAAGTGGAGGTGGAATCTCTGGCCGAGCTGAAAATGGCGCTGGAGTGTGGCGCAGACATCATCATGCTCGACAATTTTACCCTCGACGATATGAGTACTGCCGTTGCCATGAATCAAGGAAAAGCCAAACTCGAAGCCTCCGGCGGTATTACCGATGCAACCTTATTGCCCATTGCCGAGACAGGAGTAGACTTCATTTCCATCGGTGCGCTGACCAAAGACTGCAAGGCAGTCGATCTGTCTATGCGCATTACCAAGATGTGAAGGAGAACATATGACAGCCAAAACTATCCTCGTCACTGGTGGCGCTGGCTACATCGGCAGCCACACCTGTGTAGAGCTGCTACAAAAAGACTACAGTGTTGTTGTTCTGGATAACCTGTGCAACAGCTCACAAGAGGCTCTGAAGCGTGTTGAAAAGATCACCGGCAAGAGTGTGACCTTTGTTGAAGGTGATATCCGCGACAGAGAGATTCTGCGTGAACTCTTCGGAGCCTACCAGTTCGATTCCGTAATTCACTTTGCGGGCCTGAAAGCTGTAGGGGAATCCTGCCAGATTCCTCTGAACTACTACGACAATAACGTAAGCGGAACAGTTATTCTGGCTCAGGAAATGGCTGCCCATGGTGTGTTTAATCTGGTTTTCAGCTCTTCCGCGACTGTCTATGGCGACCCTGCCAGCCTGCCTATTCGTGAAGATTTCCCGCTGTCTGCCACCAACCCTTATGGCCGTTCCAAGCTGATGGTGGAAGAGGTTTTGGGTGACCTGCATACATCTGACAGCCGTTGGAACATTGCCCTTCTCCGTTATTTCAACCCGGCAGGCGCCCACGAATCTGGCCTGATTGGTGAAGACCCTAATGATATTCCCAACAACCTGATGCCCTACATCAGTCAGGTAGCCATAGGCCTGCGAGAAAAGCTTTCTGTTTTTGGCAGTGATTACCCAACTGTGGATGGCACAGGCGTTCGTGATTACATCCACGTTGTCGATCTGGCGAAAGGTCATGTTTGTGCTATCGACAAACTGCGTACAGGCTGTGGTCTGAAAGCCTGGAATCTTGGTATCGGTAACGGCCAGAGTGTTCTGCAAATGGTTGCCGCTTTTGAGAAAGCTGCTGGCAAGCCTGTTCCTTATGAACTGGTTGATCGTCGCCCCGGTGACATCGCGGCCTGTTATGCAGACCCCACCCGTGCCAAAGAAGATTTGAACTGGGTTGCTGAGAAAGGCCTTGACGCCATTATGGCTGACACCTGGCGCTGGCAGTCTTCCAACCCCAAGGGTTACCGTGACTGATAGAACCGGCTACTCTATAGAAATTATCTAGCCGGTAGCCAATACGCTGTTTCCTGCCGTAAGAATTCAACTTTGGCAGGGAACAGCCATGCTTCGACAGATCACCGCTCTTTCGCTTTCTTCACTGTTTTTTCTCCAACCCGTTTATAGTAATGACTGCCCGGATATTCCCAGAGACCTTTTGCAGCAGGAGCATCAAGCCCTGCTGGACAGTATCCAGAAAAACAATGAACTCTACGAAGCGGGCAAACCCGAAATCAGCGATGATGCTTATGACGCTTTAGTTGTACGACAACGCCTGATTAACCGATGCCTTGGGGTCAGTAAACCCGTAATAGCCTCCCGGCCCTTAGATAACCGACATCGTTACCCTATGGGCAGCCTGAACAAGGCAGAAGACCGTGAAACAGTTGAGGACTTTCTGGAAAATGCCCGAAAGCTTGGCAGTGCTGTTATCGTTCAGCCTAAGGTCGATGGTATTGCCGTAGAGCTTGTCTATAAAAAAGGACAGTTGATTCAAGCACTCACTCGCGGCCAGTGGCGAACCGGACAAGGCATCAATCTATTACCGGCTTTGAAGTATACTCCCGCCGTTCCCAAAACCATTGAAAACAATAAAAGTGAAGTTGTGGTTCGAGGGGAGTTGTATGCAGAACTGACTAATCCCAGAGCACAGCAAGCGGCTTCCCCCAGGCACTATATCGCCGGGCTGATAAATCGTTCGGAGCCCTCCCCCGATGAACTTGCCAGCCTGCAGTTTTTCCCCTGGCAGTGGAAAAACTCAACTCAGGGTTCACTGCTTTCCAATGCACGTCAACTGGAAGAGTGGGGGTTTATGCCTACGGAAGCTCTTACCCATAAGGTCAGAACCATTGACGATGTGTCAAGGCTGAGGGTTCAGTATGGAAACAATCAGGATGCCCTCCCCATCCCAATGGATGGTATTGTTCTCAAAATGGAAAATCTGGCCATTCAAGAGCGACTTGGCCATCTGGATGGTACGCCTTACTGGGCGCTGGCCTGGAAGTTTCCGCCCCACAGCATTGTCAGTCAGGTTATGGAGGTGAACTGGACGGTTGGCCGCACCGGTCAGGTAACCGTTATTTTGGAGATTCAGCCGGTTGAACTGCAAGGGGTCACCATATCCAGCATCAACGTGGGACCCCTGGCGTACTTTGTGAAGCAGAATATTGCCATTGCCGATACAGTAAGCCTTGCCCTCAAAGGTGCGGCAGTCCCGGTTCTGGGTACAGTCATTCTACGACCTGAAGACAGAAAACCTGTAGAGCTACCGGATACTTCTCTTTATCACGGTTTGAGCTGTCTAGAGGTTTCCCCTGTATGTAAAGAGCAATTTATCGCACGGGTAAAATGGTTGACCGGACGTAATGGGCTCAACCTCCCCGCATTTCACCAGCCAGATATTGAAGCACTTATCAGCAGCAAAAAGCTCATTGGTCTGTCCGATATCTTTGATATGACCATTGATGACATCGGCAGAGAAAACTTCATAGCTCTCAAGAAACAAAAGCTCTCGCTGGATCAGGCTCTCAGAGCGCTGGGGATCCCAGAGGTGGGACGGAAGAAGTCAGAGTGGCTGGCAAAACATGGAAAGTCCTGGGACAGAATTCAAAAAGCCTCGAAAGAGGATATTAAAACATGGTTGAAGGTATCTGAGCAGGAAGCTACGGATATCAAACGCTATCTTCAAAAACCGGAAATCAGAAAAACAGCAAAAGGGTTATTGGAAGTATAAAAAACGGGAGCCAGCTGGCTCCCGCTTCCGTATCAGATTACTGAGTAATCATTAACGGCAGTTTGCTGGCCTGAACTTGTCGTCAACAGTACCACCATCACAACTCCACTGGATACCACCGTTGGAATCGGTAGGAGCGAACTCAATAGTGTTGTTGGTAGCGTCAACCTTAGAGTTATAGGTTACGGTGATAACACCGTCAGTACCTACTGCAACACTTGTTACCGCGTTACCAGAGATGGTAGCTGGCAGACCAGCTTCCGCGTTAGTAGCAGGCCACGCAGCTTGAGAAGCGTAGTACTCAGTTATAGCCGCTTTCGCGCCTGCAGCCAAACTAATACCTTCTGTTACGTGAGCACGCTTGGTGTAGTCCTGATAAGCAGGAATAGCGACAGCGGCAAGAATACCGATAATAGCTACAACGATCATCAGTTCGATCAGGGTGAAACCCTTTTGGATGCTTCCTTTCATAGTACTCTCCTTGAGACTCTTTCTTTTTACTTCACATTAATTAGTTCATTGGATTCAGCTGTCGCCATATCCAAAAACCTCTTAATTTCTACAACATCTTTCGCCTTGGCTCCGTTTTACTTTAGGAAGCTATTCTCTAAGGCAACCTATTAAAATGAGATAACCAAAATCCCTTTCAATTCCTACCAGTTATTTAAGGAAGTGCCTCCCTTGCCGAGAAGCTCTTAAACCTTCATAAAGAGTGCTTCCAATGCTTCTAATCAGAAATAGACTGGCGAAAGTTGTTACACGTTTATTTGGCTACGGTCTGATTGCTGTATTGCTGACACTGTACGGAGTGGGAAAAATTAAGGACAGCCATGAGCAAATGGCTCTATCTGCCCTGCAGCATATAGAAAGCGGCAATGATGCCCTCTTTTCTCTGGAGACGCCTTATATCTCAGTACTCCGAACAGGAGCCGAGGCTGACTATTACCGTTCTCTGGCCTCCGATCAGCTAGGCAAATACCAGGCCCACACGCTAGTGAACTGGACGGTCGACCTTAAATACTTCCTCGCCCATGGCTCATTGCCCATCGAGCTGTATTACCAGAGTGACTACGAAAACGGCCTCGCCATGCACAATATGCGGTTGGAAGGAGCTTTGGCGCCAGAGCTGATCTCCCAAAGCATCCGTATTGAGTAAAGGCTGTGGTAAATGGAGGGTGGAACATGGCTATAACCAGCTGCTCTATGTATCATTCCATAAATAGATACGATGAATAAAAAAGAAATATGGCAGATATCCCTCTTCCCGGGCTTGCCCGTCAGCTGGTCGCCGATGGCCTTTTAAACCAGCAAGCTGCTGAAGACGCCGTCCTGGCGGCAAAAAAAGAGAAAGAACCGTTCATTTCCTACATCGTACAGAAAGGGTTGATTGACAGCTATGATATCGCCAAGATCAACTCCGAGCTGTTCGGCATCCCTCTTTTTGACATAGACAGCCTCGATTTCGATCATGTACCCAGCTCGGCCATCAGCGAAAAACTGATTCGACAGCATCGCTCCCTTCCTTTATTCAAACGAGGAAACAGGCTATTTGTGGGAGTGTCTGACCCCACGATGGATAAAGTTGAGGATGAAATTCGCTTCAACAGTGGTCTGAATGTTGAATTTATTCTGGTTGAGGAAGCCAAACTCACCGCAGCTATTGAAAAACTTCTCGACTCATCTCCTGATGATATCGGTGACCTCGACGATGAAGACCTGGACAGGCTGGATGTTAATACCGTTGATGATGACATGGACGACGATCCCCAGAAAGGGGATGCGGAAGACGCTCCTGTCGTGAAGTTCGTAAATAAGATGCTCCTTTCTGCTATCAAGCTGGGAGCTTCGGACTTACACTTTGAGCCCTATGAAAAGTCGTACCGTATTCGTTTCCGTGTTGATGGTGTAATGCAGGTGGCTGCTCAGCCCCCTATTGGACTGGCCCCCAAGCTTTCTTCCCGCCTCAAAATCATGTCCTCCATGGACATTTCTGAGCGAAGAAAGCCCCAGGATGGCCGGATCAAAATGAAACTATCCAAAACCAAGGCCATCGACTTCCGTGTGAACACCCTGCCGACCCTGTGGGGTGAGAAAATCGTACTGCGTATTCTTGACCCTTCCAGTGCCAAAATGGGTATCGACGCTCTGGGCTATGAAGACGATCAGAAATCCATGTATATGGAGGCACTGGAGCAGCCTCAGGGTATGATTCTGGTTACCGGCCCCACAGGTTCTGGTAAAACCGTATCTCTTTATACCGGTTTGAACATTCTCAATACCATCGAGCGAAACATTTCCACGGCGGAAGACCCTGTGGAAATTAACCTCGAAGGTATCAATCAGGTCAACGTAAACCCTAAACAGGGTATGGACTTCTCCCAGGCGTTACGGGCCTTCCTGCGTCAGGATCCTGATATCATCATGGTGGGTGAGATTCGAGATCTGGAAACCGCCAACATCGCCATCAAGGCAGCTCAGACCGGCCACATGGTTATGTCTACCCTGCACACCAACAGTGCTGCAGAAACCCTCACCCGTATGATGAACATGGGTGTAGCCTCCTTTAACCTGGCCACCTCCATCAACTTGATCATCGCCCAGCGACTGGCTCGCCGCCTGTGCAACAACTGCAAGAAGAAAATGACGATTCCCACTGAAGCACTTATTGAACAAGGCTTTACAGAAGAGCAGGCTGCCACCGCTACCATCTATGGTCCTGCACCCCGTGGTTGCGAAAAGTGCAACAAAGGCTACAAAGGCCGGGTCGGTATCTATGAAGTGGTGCAGATCACTCCGGGTATGCAGCGCATCATTATGGAAGAAGGCAACTCCCTTCAGATTTCTGATCAGGCACAGAAGGAAGGCTTCAAAAACCTCCGTCAGTCGGGTTTGTTAAAAGCCCTGCAAGGGGTTACCAGCCTGGAAGAAGTGAACCGCGTAACCCTTGATTGATTGTCCGATTAGCTCTTCCTCACTGTGCCCGACCGCGGGCACAGTCTCCTCCCCGTGATAAGATAAACAGATCAACTACCTTTTGAGATCAATGGATGAAAACCTACCTTGTAGGCGGCGCTGTACGCGATGAGCTTCTGGGATTACCGGTAAAAGACAGAGACTGGGTTGTGACCGGCGCAACCCCGGACGATATGCTCAAGGCTGGCTACAAACCTGTGGGGCTGGACTTCCCGGTTTTCCTGCATCCAAAAACCAAGGAAGAATACGCCCTCGCCCGTACTGAAAGAAAGTCTGGCCACGGCTATGCTGGCTTTGTTTTCCACACCTCTCCCGATATTACTGTGGAAGAAGATTTGCTGCGTCGGGATCTTACAATCAACGCTATTGCCAAAGATGAAAATGACAATCTGGTTGACCCTTACCATGGCCAGAAAGACTTAACCAACCGCATTCTTCGCCATGTTTCTCCAGCTTTTCGAGAAGACCCTTTGCGTATCCTGAGAGTTGCACGTTTTGCTGCACGCTTTGCAGAACAGGGCTTCACTGTTGCCGAAGAAACACGACAGTTGATGCAGAAGATGGTGCAGGAGGGTGAAGCCAGCTGGCTGGTGGCTGAGCGGGTGTGGCAGGAAACTATTCGCGCTCTGGAAAGCACTGCCCCTGTCATTTACTTTCAGGAATTGGAAAGCTGCGGCGCTTTAAATGTTGTCATGCCAGAACTGGCTGTGAGCTTTAACGAGCAGGCTCTTTCTCTTGCCACACAAAAGAACTGTGATGTCACTGTCCGTTTCGCCTGCAGCCTGTGTTCAACAGATTCCACCAGCCTGAAAAGTGTAAAAGCCCTCTGCAAACGCATGAAAGTTCCCTCTCAGTACCGGGAAGTTGCTGAAGTCACGGCCAGGATTCTTCCCCAATGGTTTAAAGGTGATATTACACCCGAGCTGCGCCTCAAGCTTTTACAGCAAACAGACGGCTTTCGTCGTCCGGAACGTTTCCAACAGATTTTGACAGCCTGTCATATTTTCAGTGAAGTAAGTGGTGGGAACCGAAAACTGTCAACACAACTGACAGCGGACCTGGAAAAATGCAAAGCCGTGGATGTACAAGCGCTTATTGCACAAGGCCTGAAAGGAAAAGAGCTTGCTGAAGGCATTCAGCAAGCTCGACTTGAAGCTATTCAGTAGCAAGTATCAGTAACAAGTGGCACAAGCCTGACAACCTGCTGCCCGACAGTGCGTCCATCGGGTAACAGGATATCAACGGTTTTATGATCACAGTTATTCACCGGATGTTTGCCGGAATAAAGATCAAGTTCCAGCAAAAGGCTGTTTACCAGCGGCTGAAAGTAAGGTTCTGAGACAAACGCCTGGGCGCAAGTCGCTGCAGGCACTTCCCAAACCGCCAGAATATCGATATCGGCAGCACACACCGGAGAGGGGCGAACCCGCCCGAGGCGCGTTTCAATCGATTTACACAAGGAACGGAATTCTTCGGGAGAGTGAGAAGACTCCACACTCCCGACGGCGTTCAGGTAATCCGAGCCTTCACCACTGTCTGGTGCCGTTTGGCAAACTGAACTGAGAAGAAGGCCACCACACTCCTGTATAAGCGCAGCAATCATGGAAGCCATTCTGTCGGCCGCATTCTCGTTACTGCCCAAACCTAAAATATAGTGCCACTGCTTCGAAGCTTGCGTATAAGACCTCACCGTTTCCAACATTGCGACATCCATTTCGTTGAAAGCCTTCTCAGTGATTAACGCGGCAGGGCAATACCCATCTGCTCACGGGTGCGGTAGGTTTCAATAGCAGCCACGGCATCACGCAGAGCGTGGGGCTTGCGAATATTCAGGCGCACATCTGTAATCGGAAAGTTGGTAAACACATGGTTCACAATCTCACCAGCCAGACGCTCCAGCAGATGAAAGCGACTTTCCTGACACAAGGTCTTCACCTGTTTGCGAATCTCTGCGTAATTGAGAGCGTCCTCCAGATCATCGCTGGTAAAGGCATCGGTAAAATTCGTACCCAGTTCCAGATCAATGATCAGTGGCTGAGGTTCTTCGTGCTCCCAATGGTAGAAACCAATAACAGATTCTACATACAAATCATTGATCAGAACCTTATCCATAAATAAACCTGTCGACGACGATCCAGTTAAAAGCATTAAAGTGCTGCAAGTTCAGACAAAGGCCAACGTGGTAACGGACGAATACCGGGCATATCCAGCTGCCCAGCTACCAGACGCTGACAACCGGCATAGGCAATCATTGCACCATTGTCTGTACAGAATGCGGGACGAGCATAGTACAACGAAGCTCCTTCAGCGGAAACCATGGCATCCAAACGCTCACGTAAACGTTTATTGGCACTCACACCGCCAGCAATCACCAGCTGCTTCATACCAGTTTGACGCAGAGCACGACGACACTTAATAGCCAGCGTTTCCACCACAGCCTCTTCAAAGGCAAAGGCGATATCTGCACGGGTCTGGTCATCACACTGATCGCCACCGTTGTTCGCCACAGTATTCAGGGTGAACGTTTTCAAACCACTGAAACTGAAATCCAGACCGGGGCGATCTGTCATTGGCCGGGGGAACTTGAAACGTCCTTTCACACCTTTTTCTGCCAGAGCTGCAACTCGTGGACCGCCGGGGTAATCTTCACCCAGCATCATGGCGGCTTTATCGAAAGCCTCACCAGCTGCATCATCCACAGATTCACCCAGCAGTTTGTACTCCCCAAGTCTGGCAACTTCTACCAGCTGGGTATGGCCACCAGATACCAGCAAAGCCACGAACGGAAACTCCGGTGGATTATCTTCCAGCATCGGCGCCAGAAGATGGCCTTCCATATGATGAACGCCCATCACAGGAATATCCCAGGCCCAGGCAATGGATTTGGCGATGGACGAACCCACCATCAAAGCACCAATCAGGCCAGGGCCACGGGTATAGGCGATAGCGTCCACATCTTCGCGGGTACAGCCCGCCTTTTCCATAACCTGCTCGACCAGAGGCAAAACCCGGCGCACGTGATCCCGGGAGGCGAGCTCAGGCACAACGCCACCGTAGTCGT
This sequence comes from Parendozoicomonas verongulae, assembly GCF_009711465.1. GTDB lineage: Bacteria > Pseudomonadota > Gammaproteobacteria > Pseudomonadales > Endozoicomonadaceae > Sansalvadorimonas > Sansalvadorimonas verongulae. The sequence goes on from NZ_SMME01000873.1 coordinate 133,946, forward strand.
TATGCATATCAATCTGGCTGTAGAGGGCGTCAGCCAGCAAGCCCTGCTCACTGTCGTAAAGGGCGATACCGGTCTCATCGCAGGATGTTTCTATGCCGAG
>NZ_SMME01000828.1 GCF_009711465.1 Parendozoicomonas verongulae
TTTTTTTCGCTTTCTGGGCAGGTTTTTTCTTGGTAATAATTTTCAGAAGGCCGGGAATAGTAAACTCGCCACAGCCGCGCTTTTTTATATGACGTTCGATTAGATCGGACAATTCCTCAAGAACATTGCTTACATCTTTACGAGAAAGTTCAGTGTTTTCTGCAATTTCATTAAGGATCTGGCTCTTGGTGTACTTTTCCTTTATTGCTGCACCTGGCATCTGTCATCTCCGGACATATTTACAACAGTTTTTGAATTCCTGTTTCACCTGCTCAAAGCGCGCCTGTACGACTTCTACTTGCACTTCCTTTTCAAACAACCTGTAACACTTCTCAGACTGAGAGGTTTAACGGATGAGTTTCTTTATCGTAACCTGTTACAAACAATTCAGCGGGTTACGAGTCCAATATAAACCACGGTTTTTCGGCTTGCGAGTATTTTTTAATCTATTTTTACCGAACAAAGATGAGTTCCTTTGGTAATTGTTCCTTATCACACCTTCGGAGATATTGAGAGATGGGTAGCAATCGCGTTAAATTAAGAGTGCAGTGTTTTGTATCTTTGATAAAACCAATAACATTTATGACACCTATGGACAGATCATGTTTCTTACAACGCTAAAATACCTCCAGCTATTATCGGGCTTGCTCCTGACCGGTTTGTTTCTGGCATCACCTGTATTACTGCCAGCCCTCTATCCAGCTGCATTCCCTGTAGTGGCTACTGCCGACTTCTATATCGGCGAACCAATGCTTCTTCTCATGTTTGCAACAGCTGCAACCAATTTGATGTGTGGCAGCTACCTGAAACCATTTTCTGGAGGCCGTGGTACGCTCCAGACCTTAGGCTCCCTGACCTTGTTTATCGCAGGCATACTCGCAGCAGCTTGCGCTATTGGCCGGCTTCCTGTCAGCCCTGTCACAGCTATACTTCCCCAGATCACCATCGGGCTTGCAGCAGTTGGCACCCTCTTTCATGGCCTGTGCAACCTTCACCTGTTAAACCCTTCTGCAGCCAGTAAAGACAACATAGCACTGGAAAGTGGCCGTGAAACCGGCACAGTGAAGTGGTTCAATGTCTCCAAAGGTTTTGGCTTTATAACTCGAGACTCCGGTGATGATATTTTCGTCCATTACCGGGCTATTCGTGGTGAAGGGCATCGCATTCTCAGCGAAGGACAGAGAGTCGATTTTGTTGTTGCTGAAAAGGAAAAAGGGCTGCAGGCAGAGGATGTTGCTCAGACACGCTAATTATCCCATAAGGTGCAGGATATCAATGGAAAAGCAGGCCCTTGAACCTGCTCTTTCATTGATATCATCTTCACATTAATAGTGAGGCGGTGGCACCTCATCTTCAGCTGCTTCTGATTGACTGGCAATCAGCAGTTGCAGCTGCTGCTTCAGCAACTCCACCTCCCGGCGCAGGTTATCCAACTCACCCTGCTGTCGCGTGACAACTTCATTGAGTTGTTGAACGCTATCGTCCTGATAACTGAGCTGTGTTTGCAGTTCAAGCAAGTCATCATTCATTGGTCATATCCTCCTGCCGGCACCAGCCAGGTGGTAAAAACGGTTTCAAGACGCTCCCGGATCGAACGAATCTGGGTATCATTATACGCCACAGCTTCTCCCTGCCCCCAAACCGGGCCGGGCCACGCAAAATCATCACTCTTGCGTACCACTATATGCATATGCAACTGACGAACAATATTACCCAAAGCCGCCACATTCATTTTATCTGCCGCGAATACATCCTTCAGTTTTTCTGACACATAGGATGTTTCCTTAAGGAGCTGGGCTTGATCAGCTTCCGTCAGCTGGAATACCTCCTCAATACCGGCCACTTTAGGCACAAGAATAAACCATGAGTAACGAGCATCATTCATCAGCAACATACGGCTGAGGCGAAAGTCACCAATCACAATACAGTCATTGGCAAGGCGTTTATCGAGTTTGAATTGATCCATACAGGACACCTGATAAGTCCCAGACACACAAAAAAACGGGGCAACCCAGCGGGTGCCCCGTATTCACAAATTTTGAAATCCGATGCTTAAAGCTTGTCGGACTCGTCAGCCAGATAAGCCGCAACGCCTTCAGGGCTTGCATTCATACCCTTGTCGCCTTTGCTCCAGCCAGCTGGACAAACTTCACCATGCTCTTCGTGGAATTGCAGAGCGTCAACCAGACGAATCAGTTCGTCCATGTTACGGCCCAGTGGCAAATCGTTGATAATCTGGGAACGTACAACACCGTTCTTATCGATTAAGAAGGCACCACGGAAAGCAACACCACCTTCAGACTCAACATCGTAAGCCCTGGCAATGTCATGACGCATGTCAGCAGCCAGAGTGTACTGAACCTGACCAATACCACCCTTATTAACAGGGGTATTACGCCATGCATTGTGGGTGAAGTGAGAGTCGATAGAAACACCGATAACTTCTACGCCTTTCTCCTTGAACTGATCCATACGATGATCAAGAGCAATCAGTTCGGAGGGGCAAACAAAGGTGAAGTCCAGAGGATAGAAGAAGATCAGGCCGTACTTGCCTTTGATCGTTTCTGACAGATTAAACTCATCAACAATAGTTCCGTCAGCCAGAACCGCAGGAACGGTAAAATCAGGAGCCTGCTTACCTACAAGGACTGCCATTTCCTATCTCCAGTCAAAGTGAGATGAATCTATTGCTCACCATTTTATGAACATCCACTCAAGCGATGAGTGTAGAAAGCCCGTATATCATACACGCCCTACCCCGGATCGCCTACCTGATTCAAGGCAGAGCACTATAATTTTTTTATTACACACTTATAGAAAAATACTATCAGTACAAAACAGATAGCAGACCTTCAAGAAACCGGGCAAAAGCCCGGCCTTTTCAGGGGTTTCAGGCTTCACCTTCACTCACTGCAGCTTTCACCATTTTTTGCAATTCTCCCTGCTCATACAGGTCGGTAAGGATATCGCTTCCGCCCACCAGCTCACCACCAATCCACAGCTGAGGAAAGGTAGGCCAGTTTGCGTACTTAGGCAGATTCTGACGAATATCAGGGTGTGCCAGAACATCAACGTACGCAAAACGCTCACCGCAAGCAGACAGTACCTGCACAGCACGAGAAGAAAAACCGCACTGTGGCATTCGGGGAGAACCCTTCATAAACAGCAGTACAGGATTGCTTTCAATCTGCTGCTTGATTTGTTCCATGACTTCTTCAGACATCACTCACCTCAATTCTGGTTTTGATCATGACGGCACTTCGGCCTGATGGGGCGCAGTATACATGAGCAAATCAGGGACAGAAATCCCGAAGCAGAAATCAAATTTCCTTCTACACTGCTTGCCCGGACACCAATGAACAAAGCAGATATCCGGCAGGAGCCAGGCCATACGTATGCGGGCACATTTGAAAACACTTTTTTTTACAAGCGTTCTGAACAACGCATCTCATCGTTTTTTTATTAGGCTACTCCGGTTAGCCGCTGTACCTTTACTGCTTTTATCCATGGTTTCACACGCTGCATGGGACAACGACTGGCCTGTAAGCGCAAGACCTGATGAGAAAACACAACAAAAACACAGGGAGCTCATAGAGCAAATTCCTGACTGGATTACCAAAACTTCAAAAGAGGTGAGAAATAAAAAGTTAAAACCTGTTCCCCAGACCGCCCCCGGGACCCTATCCGACGTGAGCAGCCTATACAGGCTTGCACTTTTCGACACGCTATCAGGAAACACCATTCCACTCTGGGGAAGCATTGGGGGGAAAAAAAAATTTGGTCACCAGTCTAAAGAGGACCATCTGGTTATTCCATTTGCCCCTCATATCCTGACTGCACTCATCAACCAGCGAGCATCACTGAACCACAACTGGCTTTACGCTATTACAGACAACATGGGGCGCCCTGTTCGCTTTCTCTGCACTCTGGATTGTTTGCCTGAGTCTCTTCCCCATGTTGATATTGATGATGCAGGCCAACACACTCTCAACCTCTCCAATGCCCTCCCCCCTGATGGCCAAAACTTCATAGGTGTAACCAATGTTGGGGGAGAGAACCCGACTGTCATTGCTATCAACCCTGTAGAAACATCAGGCATCGCCATTGTGCCCGCCGATATTATTCGGCAGCTTCAGTCACTTCCCGCAGACCAAAAAAGTCAGCTCATCCTGGTAACAGGATCTTTCCAGCACTCTCAGGCAAAAATTCATCGCTTATTATTCCCTGTGAACACGCTGTCAGTCAGTGACGCCTACATTGGCCACAATGATGCCCTTTACATATCGACACATAATACCCCACAGCAACTCCGCTCTCTGGAGTATTTTGAACAAAGCCTGTCCCACACCCCTCAAGCTCCAACAGTGCAGCCTTTGCAGTCCCCTCTGGAGGGCGATCACAGGGTAGAGGTGGCCATTCGTATGGATATTGGGGATTCCTCTGTCGTCCATCGCCGATTAAAAGGACTTCCCCACCCCTCCCTGTGGTATGGGGACGATGGTCTCTATCCCGATGGTGAAATAGCTTTTGACACTAAGGAAATTGCCAACCTGAGCACATCTGAACTGTTGAGTGAAGGTATACTTGTGGTGGTTGAATATCAGCCCACTCCCGATGGGTACATGCAGTATGTCCACCCACTCTCCCAGTTCCCGTTAAAAACCATTGCCCTTGCCACATCCTCCAGCACAGCTGCAGGCACAGAGGTTCTTGCTGAAAAATTCCAACTCCCACGCCTCAACCCTAAATGGAAGCCTGAACTGTCAGCGACACAAGCCTATTTGAACCCGGATAATGCTATAGAAATTGTGACTAACAACTCAAAAAAGAAGGCCAGAACACAAACCAAAGCAGGCCCCAAAAAATCAAAAACCATGGTACTTGATGACCTGAGCGAATCTAAAAAAGAGTCAGGCACCCTCCCCGACGAAGATGTTTACACTTCCGAGAGTCTGAAAGTGTTGCAGCAAGGCCTGGCCCAGAAGAAAAGAGACAAAGATCTAAAAGCCATTGCTGACAAGCTGGGCTACAAGCCGAGTGAAATTATCTCAGCCTTTGCCCATCAGGGTATTAATCTCAACAAAACTGATGACCCTTCTGGATCCAGCCTCCCATCAGAGCCGGCTTCCCACAAACCTGCTCCCTCTCGAAAAAAACAGGGGCCCTCTCAGCCACACTTGTCGAAAATGCCTTATCAAGGCTCCAGTAAGAAAGTCACACGACCTATCAATCTGCCTGCAGATGTCGCACCATCATCACAAAAAAGACATGCTCACTGGCAAAGCTTTAAAAGTGATGAACAAAGAGTCATCGCACAGAAAATGAGAGAAGAGCTTATCAAGCACGGAGAGCTCCCTCCTGATGGTAGTAGTGATAACGTGGGAGGCCAGGGAGGCGGGGCTCCTCTGGATATACCTGAACGTGAAGATGATCACGACACTCTGGCTCGTCGTTACGCCGAGCAGCACCCGGCAGAACAAGCTATTGAGTTTGTTCAGGGACGCTTCACGCGCTACCCCCTCTACACATTGGCCACACTGCTTGCAGCTACAGCCGCTCTGGAGCTCTACCATAGCTGGAACCTTTACCCTGGCCCCAGAGAAGTACTGATACGCAAAACCCTGCAGGCAATGGATCCGGGAGCCAGTGCCTTCGAACATGAAGCACTGCGCATGCTGGTTGAAGGCACACCGGAATATTTGCTGGAATATTGGGGATCAGACACCCTGAGCTGGTGGGTTACACAAGCCAGTCAACACTGGTGCAGCCGTAACAACTGCTCTGGGAGCTTTATCCCAGATATATTCCTTCACTATATCCTGTCTCCGGTATCCACACGTAAAGATCGTTTTTTGAAAGAGATTCGTGTTCGGGTCAGTCTGGAGCCAGTAGATCTCAATAATCCTTGGCTAGCCACTATCGACATGCGACGTATAGGCTTTGCCGCTGCGCTGGATTTCAACCCGCTCACCCAGCAATACTGGATGGCACGCCTGAATGACCGAGGTCTTCTTCAGGAAACCAGCGACCTGATGTATACAATGCACATCCCGGTAAAAGTCTTACGCTTCCATTTTCTGGAAGACATGATGTCCAAATCCCAACTCAACCGTTTCAAGAACATTGCGTCTCACCCCGCAACCGACGCAACAAATCAGTACCGCCCTGTTGTTCCATACCCTATGGAGCGACAGAGATATGGTGTTTATACCTGCGCAACCATTGATGGGGACAAGTGGCGCGCTATCGATATCAACGGACAGGAGCCTGGATACTACGGTGTACCTGCTGTGATCGGCTACGCCCACAGAGTGGCTGACGGCTACTGCGTGCCCAGTACTATGGACAAATGGTTATCGGTTTTAGGCAGCGATGGTCAAACATCTCTCCTTAGCCCGGATAATGAACCGTTTTCCCCTGTCCGGCTGGATTTGCAAAACACATTTAAAAAACCAAAAGACCAGCTCACCAGTGAAACCTGTAAAATCCAGTATTGGAAAGAGAGACGCTGGAAAACCGCACCGGCTACCGACCTTTATCCGGGCTCCATAGAAGTACAACTCCCTGCCCACGGATTTTACCGGGTACGCTGCGATGGCCAAACGGCAACATTCACCAAAGACTATGAGTCAGGCATGCTCTTTGTCTGGAGTTGGCCACGCACTGCTCTGACATCAGCGTCTCGACCATGAGTTCCAGCGCCACAGGGCTAGCCCTCAGGGCAGCCCTTAGCTAAGATGCCTTTCCAGTCACAAGAACCAGAGCAGAATCATGACTGATAGCCTGATGACAACCTATAACCGATTACCGGTTACTTTCACGCACGGAGAGGGCATTTGGCTGGAAGACTCCCATGGCCGCCGCTATATCGATGCACTGTCCGGTATTGCCGTCTGCGGCCTTGGTCACGCCCACCCAAAAATCACTCAGGCTATAAAAGAGCAAAGTCGCCGTCTGTTACATACCTCCAACCTCTACGGGATCGACTCTCAGGAGAAGCTGGCAGACCGTCTGGTTGACTTAACAGGCATGGAAAAAGTCTTCTTCTGTAACTCTGGTGCCGAGGCGAATGAATGCGCAATCAAAATTGCCCGCCGTTACGGCCACAGTAAAGGCATTGAAAAACCCGGCATTGTCGTTATGGATGGTTCATTCCACGGTCGAACACTGGCCACTTTAACAGCCACCGCAAGCAAAGCCGCTAAACAGGGCTTTGGCCCACTGCTAGAAGGCTTTTATCGTGTACCTTTTAACAACCCAAAGGCTGTAGAAAAGCTGGCACAGCAGAGTGATATTGTCGCTGTTCTGGTTGAACCGGTTCAGGGGGAAGGGGGCGTAAATATTCCGGATACCGGTTACCTGGAAGCACTGAGAGAAATCTGTGATGAAAATAATTGCCTGTTGATGCTGGATGAAATTCAAACCGGCACTGGGCGCACCGGCCACTGGTTTGCCTGCCAGAACGCAGGTGTTTCCCCTGATGTTCTGACTACAGCCAAAGGGCTGGGCAACGGCCTTCCTATCGGAGCCTGCCTTGCAAAAGGCGATGCTGCGCAAATGCTTAATCCCGGCAGCCACGGTACCACCTTCGGTGGCAACCCATTATGCTGTGCAACAGCTCTGGCGGTTCTGGATACCATTGAACAGGAACAACTGCTGAAAAACGCAGTGTCCTGTGGGCAACTCTTTCTTGACCTGTTTCAGAGAGGGCTGGGAGATTTACCAGAGGTAAAAAACATTCGCGGCAAAGGCCTGATGATTGCTATAGAGCTGGACCGCCCCTGTGGCCAACTTGTTTCCGATGCTCTAGAGGCTGGCCTGCTTATTAACGTGACAGCAGGCAACACTGTTCGCCTGTTGCCTCCGCTGATTGTATCTCGTGATGACACTGCTAAGATCGCCCAGCGCTTGATTCCACTGATTAAAACGTTTCTGGATGCCTCTAAAGGATGAGTACGCTACTGGATGTTTGTGACATTTTCAGTTCTTACGCGGATGCCGATGGTAAGAGCCAAAGCAGTAAAATGGTTGTTCACAATCTGTCGTTCCAGGTTCAAAAAGGCGAACATGTTTGTCTTCTCGGCCCCAGTGGCTGCGGTAAAACCACAACTTTAAGAGCTATCGCGGGTTTTGAACCCCTTCAGGGAGGAGAGATAACCCTTAGAGGCACCACTCTGTCCCGTCAGGGCTTTACCCTGCCTCCGGAACAGCGACAACTGGGTATGGTGTTTCAGGATTACGCCCTGTTCCCCCACCTGACCGTGACTGAAAATATTGGCTTTGGGTTATCCGGCAAGCATGCTCGAACTCGCATTAATGACATGATGCACCTGACCGGCCTGCATGAGTTAGCAAACCGTTCGCCACAAGAACTTTCCGGCGGTCAGCAGCAGCGTGTCGCCCTTGCCCGCGCCCTTGCTCCGGAACCAAGCCTGCTTCTGTTGGATGAGCCCTTTTCCAACCTCGATACCAGCTTGCGTCAGAGCCTGAGTCATGAGGTGCGTACTATGCTCAAGCAGACTGGCACCAGCGCGATTCTGGTGACTCACGATCAGGAAGAAGCCTTTGCTTTTGCTGACTATATCGGGCTTATGCGTTCTGGGAAAATGGTCCAGTGGGGAACGGCTCATGAGCTGTACCAGCAGCCTGTTAATGATTTTGTCGCCAGTTTTATTGGCGAAGGATCACTTATTCAGGGAACCCGGAATTCTCAGGGGCTGATTGAAACAGCGGCAGGGTTGTTCAACCCGTCCAATATACTCAATGCACCGAAACAACGATTGATGCTTCGCCCAAACAGTGTGACCTGTGACCCGGCATCGCCTCACAAAGCTATCGTAAGACAAATCAGCTTTCGTGGGCAGAACAAACTGTTGAAGCTGCAATTATCATCGGGAGAAGAGCTTCTACTGGAGATTCCAGCCCACTGCACGTTCACCATCGGTGAAACGACCGGGCTTCGCCCGGCCGCCTCCGATGTGCCTGCTTTTGTTGCTTAACTTGCTTTTGCTTCAGCTGCTTTTTGATAAAGCGGCTGCACTTTAGGCATGTACTGCTGAAGACTATCAATGCGGGTATCAGTAGCCGGGTGAGTACTCAAAAACTCAGGCGGCTGCTGCTTGTTCTGCGCTGACATTTTTTGCCACAACGTCACAGCAGCTTCCGGGTTGTAACCTGCACGTGCCATTAACTCGAGACCAATAATATCAGCCTCCGCTTCTTTTTCCCGACTGTTGGGAAGTGTCATGGCGTAGTGAACGATATCATTGGCCAGCCCAACAGTTTCCTGAGAGGCCCCCAGAACCGAACCCGCCAGCGTACCCCCTAGCTGAACCATATAAGCTTCCGACATCCCTTCCCTGCCGTGTTCCCGCAACGCGTGTGCCATTTCATGCCCCATAATGGCTGCGATTTCGTCATCGGTGAGTTTCAGGGTTTCGATAATGCCGGTATAAAACACAATACGTCCACCAGGAAGACAACTGGCATTGAGGGTATTTTCTTCAATCAGACTAACCTGCCAGGGCCACTTGACAGCATCTGGACGAAAAACGCCTACCTGTGCAATCAGGCGATCAGCAATAGTCTGCAGGCGATTCAGGGTTTGCCCATCCGACACCAGTTTCTTTTCTTTCCTGGCTTGCTCACGCATCTGTAGATAGGATTCTCTGGAAATCTGCTCAACCTGCTTTTCACTCAGAAGCATAAACATACTCTGCTCGCGCTTCACGCCTACAGCACCGCTCTGAGTGGTATGCACTGACTGACAGCCCGTTACAAAAGCACCTACAGATACCAAGGTTACTGGCAAAAACAGTTTTCGCAGCTGCTTCAACATTTTACTTCCCCCCACATCACGCTGTTATTTCCTGTCGCGTTATAGAAGACTGCAGATATCTTAAAAGTGACATACAGAATTCATCTACAGAGGATACAATAACGCCCTAAACTCTAAAAACACCAATACAAACAAGGCACCCTGTGCGCCAAAAAACTATAGTGAGCCATCATGCAGTTAGATTGCTGTTCTTCCGACCCTGACAATAATAAACCCGACGCACAGAGTACATACGATCTGGTGATTGTAGGTGGTGGAATCAATGGTGTCGGCATTGCCCGTGACGCCGTCGGACGCGGTTTGCGGGTTTTACTATGTGAACAGAATGATCTGGCTTCTGCCACTTCATCGGCCAGTAGCAAGCTGATTCATGGCGGACTGCGCTATCTGGAGCACTATGAATTTCGTCTGGTGCGAGAAGCCCTGCAGGAGCGGGAGATTCTGTTGGCTAACGCACCACATCTGGTGCGTCCCCTGCGTTTTCGTTTGCCCCACGCCCCTCACCTACGCCCGGCATGGATGATTCGGTCAGGCTTGTTCCTTTATGATTCTCTGGCTCACCGAGAAAGCCTGCCCGGCAGCACAGGGGTGAAACTCAATGGTCTTTCCCCTTTAAAATCCACTTTTACCAAAGCTTTTGAATATTCCGATTGTTGGACAGACGATGCCCGGCTAGTTGTTACAAACGCTATAGCCGCCCGAGAAATGGGGGCAGATGTTCTACCCCGCACTCGCTGTACCTGTGCACAACGCACCTCTGACGGTTGGCAGATTATGCTGGACAATGGTCAGAAAACACGAACAGTGCTTTCAAAAGCACTGGTCAATGCGACCGGTCCCTGGGTTACCAACTTTATCGAAAGCAGCCTGCAGGCCAAGTCAGAGTATGGTATCCGCATGATCAAGGGCAGCCATATTGTAGTACCGGCTCTACACAACGGGGATGAAGCTTATATCCTGCAGAATGCTGATAAACGCATTGTGTTTGTAATTCCCTGGCAGGGGAAATGGTCCATGATTGGAACCACTGATGTGGAATACACTGGCGACCTGTCAAAAATCACACCCGATGAAAAAGAGGTTGATTATCTTCTGGATATAGTCAATCGTCACTTCACTGCACAAATCGCACAAAGCGATATTGTTTACAAATTCTCTGGTGTCCGCCCATTGTGTAACGATGAGTCTGATGACCCGTCTGCGATTACCCGGGATTACACCCTGACGGTTTCAGAGGAGAGAGAAGAGTTCCCCCTCCTTAATGTATTTGGCGGTAAGCTTACAACCTACCGCCGCCTGGCAGAATCAGCGCTGAAAAAACTGCACATCTGGTTCCCGAAAATGGGAAAACCCTGGACCCACTCGACGCCACTTCCCGGCGGAAATATTTCCTCCCAAAGTTGTTATGCACAGCAGCTGATTAAGGAAAAAAGCTGGCTTCCAAAGTCTATGGTTATTCGTTTCGCAAGCAGTTACGGCGAACTGTGCCAGCAGTTTCTGGGTAACTGCCAGTCACTGGCAGATCTCGGCCAGCATTTTGGTAATGGCCTTTATCAGGCAGAAGTTGACTACCTGCTGAAACACGAGTGGGCTACAACAGCAGATGACATTCTTTGGCGCAGAACTAAAACCGGTGTGGCTCTACCGAGAGAAAGCTACATCGCCTTGCAGCAGTACATCAATCAACAATAATCCATTTACCCACCAAAAATATCAGCTCTACTCAGCAGGCTTAACGGCCGCGCTGACGACGGGGCCAGACCAGACTGAACCGTGCACCACCCAGCTTGTCACTGACACCCACCATCGCCTTGCCGTTATGCCAGTGCATAATGCGTCGCACGATAGACAACCCTAAACCATAACCACCGGAGGATCGTGTACGACTGTCGTCCAGTCGCGCAAACGCAGTAAACACTCGCTCTCGCTGTTCCTCTGGAATACCGGGGCCGTCATCCTCCACATCCACACGACATGTGTCGTGCCCAGCACTGAAACGCACCTGTACGGTACTGTCAGCATAACGACAGGCGTTGCTTACAAGGTTCTGGATAGCCCGGTGAATATAACGCTCTTCCACATCTATGCGTCTGCGCGCTTCCAGTGTACGACAGGGCACATGCTCCACAACCACTGAGCTTTTCTGACGCTGATGTTCCTCAGTAACGCGTGCAACAATACTGTCCACATCCAAACGCTGAAATCGAATATCCGGTACACCTTCTTCCAGCTTGGCGTAGGTCAGGATTTCATCAACCAGTTTATCTAACTCTTCAATATCACCATCAATGCCTTTGATATAACCACTGCGTTCATCCGCACTCTGGGCATCTTCCACCATTTCCAGTCCAAAACGAATACGGGCAACCGGTGTGCGCAGTTCGTGAGAAACACCTCGAATCATCTCTTTCTGAATACTCAACAACCGTTGTATGTAGCTGGCCATATTGTTAAAGGCAGCCGCAAGCTGGCCTACAGAGTCCCCACCATGGATTTTCACCCGTGCATCCAGGTCTCCTCGCGCCAGACGACGGGCCGCACGCTCCAGCTTGCTTAACCGTCGCTCCAACCCTCTCACCAGTACATAGATAGCAATACTGATGGATGCCAGAATAAAGAGGCCAATGGTTCCTAATAGTTTGAAAGGGTACGGATTGAGCATGGCGACTGGCCCCAGCACCACAATCTTACCGGTATCTGGCAGGCGGGTATAAATATTCATGGCGTGCCCGGCCTGATTAAACAGCGCCAGAGACATCCCCTGCTCCAGCAAACCGCGCTGCCTTTGGGAAAAGACACCGGGATAGTGATCCAGAACTTTAACAGGGTAACCAAACAGATCATTGGTGCGATCGGCCAGCACAAGTATACGGCGGGCAGGAGGAATGCTCGACAACCAGTCACGAACAATAGTGGCTGTGCCCGTGGCCAGCTGCTCATTAATATCATCAATGGTGCCCCGCAATATGGAGGCCTCATTAATAGAGGAAAACACCTCAAACTGACCAGAATCACCACCACGAACCAGCACACGCCCCGCCTGTAGCTGGCGAGCGGTCTGGGATCCAAGGTTTTCGTCTGCAGCCGGAACCACTGACAGACGAATACCCAGTCGGTTTTCCCACAACTCCAGTTTCCCGGGCCAGCTTTTTTCAGGAACTGAAGCCAGCTCCAGACTCATCACCCGGAAGGTTCCGCGGGCTGTAGACTCCCGAAAATCCTGAAGCCTGACACCGTTAATGATGGTGAGAGCCAACCCACACAAAACAGCAACCAGCACCAAGGTGAACAACAGGCCACCGTAAATGCGCAGAAAGATACTGCTCACTCGTTTTTCTCCGAATCAGCTCACAAATAACAGCTTTGTTTTTTCAAAATAGAAAGGGAACCACGCCCGGTGTATTACACCGGACGAACAAACAGGTAACCTTTGGAACGCACGGTTTTAATCATGCGAGGGTGCATGGGATCGTCACCGATCTTCGGACGGATACGGGACACCCGTACGTCGATGGAACGATCCTGGCCGTCGTACTCGATTCCACGGAGCTTCTCGAAAATTTCTTCACGGCTCAGGACACGGCCCGCATTGGACGACAACAGCCACAGCAGATCAAACTCTGCACTGGTGAGTTCAATGTTGGTGTCTTTCAGCCAGGCTTCACGCATGGCGACATCCACCACAAGGTCACCAAATTCCAAGCGACCTTTCTCACTCACTTCTTCCTGCACTGGAGCACTGCGACGCAGTAAGGCACGGATACGGGCCAGCAAGACCCGGGGACGGACAGGCTTAGCGACATAGTCGTCTGCACCCATTTCCAGACCCAGCACTTCATCCAGATCGTCGGTACGTGCCGTCAGCATAAGAATGGGGTTTTGAAAATCCGTCCTGACACGACGGCAGATGGATACACCATCTTCACCAGGCAGCATCAGGTCGAGTACTACCAGGTCAGGGTTTTCGTCAAGGATACGATCAACAGCCTTGGCACCATCATGCTCAACGCTGACGGTCAGACCATTGTTCTCAAGATACTCGCGGGTGAGGCTGGCCAGGCGTTCATCATCTTCAACGATGAGGATATGGCCGGAGTCTGTTTGTTCCACGGTGGTTGCTTCTGCTTCTGTTTGCATCATAGATGTGTAACCGGATTCTACCTTTGCCAATGATAACCGCACAGACCTCTACGTTTCCGTTGCAGTCTGTAACGGGCTTCCCTTTGACCTCCATCAACAAAAATAATTCCTGACGTTTGGCAAATTCCAGTATCCACCTGCCTTTCCAAAATAGTGCCTCTGTCAAGATCACAGACCACAAGATATAGTGTTTTGCACAATCCAGCACTTAAAAAGCATCAGACTATTAAAAACACACAACCCTATTACAAATATCTATAAGCATAAAATCGACCATTTCTACCTGGCATTTGCATTTCTTTGATCTCTCAGGGTGGGGATACTAGAGGGAAGTAAACACTCACATGACTCAATTCCTGTCTTACAGCAGTCAGTCGATGGGCTACAAACGGTACCTTGCAAAGCGGACAAGACCGCATTATCTTGTATACATAGATAAGAAAAACACAACATTTAGTGTTTCAGGGTTTTGTTCAGTACAAGACACGCGACACCAAATGAGTGCCCCGAAACGGAATAGACTCGAGGCTTCAGACAACCATTTGAGAGGCAGGGAAATCCATCTCAGGGCTTGCCCAAAGGCCCTAAGCGCTCGTCAAAAGGTTGACTCTCTAAACAGACACAGACATAAATCAGACTGCAGGTAACGCTTCAACTACCCCTGCGAAGGATTTGCTGTGTCTGTCGAGTGCCCAAGAGACTCACTTGGAACGAATGGCAGTGTTTTCTCAGGATCACAGCATCCCCAACATATAGTACCCACAATACACAGTGCACAGGTATCAGCAGGGCATGAACGAACATCTTCAGGTCACTAAGAGAAACGGACAGCAGGAAGCTATCGACCTTGAGAAAATCCACAAGGTGATCACCTGGGCTGCGGAAGGGCTGGACAATGTCTCCGTCTCCCAGGTTGAGCTGAAATCCCATATTCAGTTCTACAACGGCATCCAGACTACCGAGATCCACGAGACATTGATCAAGTCTGCCGCCGACCTGATTTCCCGAGAAGCTCCTGACTACCAATATCTCGCCGCACGTCTGGCTATCTTTCACCTGCGCAAAAAAGCTTACGGCCAGTTTGAGCCACCGGCCCTGTACGACCACATTGGCCGTCTGGTGGAAATGAAAAAATACGACGCAGCCCTGCTCACGGATTACTCCAAGAAAGAGCTGGATCAGATTGACGGTTTTATCGACCACACCCGGGATATGGATTTCAGTTACGCAGCAGTTAAACAGCTGGAAGGCAAGTATCTGGTGCAAAACCGAGTGACTGGCGAATACTACGAAAGCCCTCAGTTCCTCTACGCCCTGATCGGTGCCAGCCTGTTTACCAACTATCCGAAAGATACTCGACTGGACTACATTCGTCGTTTTTACGATGCAGTATCCACATTCCGTCTCTCTCTACCTACACCCATTATGTCCGGGGTGCGCACTCCTACCCGTCAGTTCAGCTCCTGTGTGCTGATTGAGTGTGATGACTCACTGGACTCCATCAACGCCACTTCCAGCGCCATTGTCAAATACGTGAGCCAGCGTGCGGGGATTGGTATTAACGCCGGTCGCCTGCGCGCTGTAGGTAGCCCCATCCGAGGTGGTGAAGCCTTCCATACCGGCTGTATTCCTTTTTATAAGCACTTCCAGACTGCTGTGAAATCCTGTTCCCAGGGTGGTGTGCGTGGCGGCGCTGCCACGCTGTTCTACCCCATCTGGCACTATGAAGTGGAGAACCTGCTTGTGCTGAAAAACAACCGGGGCGTAGAAGACAACCGTGTTCGTCATATTGACTACGGCGTACAACTCAACCGCCTGATGTATCAGCGCCTGATTGAAGGGGGCAACATTACCCTGTTCTCCCCCAGTGATGTACCCGGTATGTACGATGCGTTCTTCGAAGATCAGGACAAATTTGAAGAACTTTATAAAAAGTACGAGCAAGACGACAATGTTCGTAAGAAAACCCTGAAGGCCGTAGAATTGTTCAGCCTGTTTGCTCAGGAGCGTGCCAGCACAGGTCGCATCTATCTGCAAAACGTCGATCACTGCAATACTCACAGCCCGTTCGATGCCAGGCAGGCACCTATCCGCCAGAGTAACCTCTGTCTGGAAATCGCCCTGCCCACCAAACCTCTACAGGATTTTCACGACGAACAGGCGGAAATTGCCCTATGCACCCTTGCCGCCTTTAACCTCGGAGCACTGGATAGCCTGAATGAACTGGAAGAACTCTCCGACCTGATTGTTCGTGCTCTGGATAGTCTGCTGGATTATCAGGATTACCCTGTAGCTGCGGCCAGAAATGCTACTATGGGCCGCCGCCCACTGGGTGTAGGTGTCATTAACTACGCCTACTATCTCGCTAAGAATGGCGCCCGGTACTCCGACGGTTCCGGTAATGCCCTGACCCACAAGACCTTTGAAGCCATTCAATATCACCTGCTGAAAGCGTCCAATCAGTTGGCAAAAGAGAAAGGCGCCTGCCCCAAGTTCAATGAAACGGTTTACAGCCAGGGCATTCTGCCCATCGACACCTATAAGAAAGAACTCGATGAAGTCTGCAACACGCCACTGAAGCTGGACTGGGAAACGTTGCGGGAAGAGATCAAAACTCACGGCCTGCGAAACTCTACGTTAACCGCATTGATGCCATCAGAAACATCATCCCAGATTTCCAATGCTACCAACGGTATTGAGCCTCCGCGGGGCTTTATCAGTGTGAAGGCCAGCAAAGACGGCATTCTCAAGCAGGTTGTGCCGGAGTATGAGACTCTGCGCCACCACTACGAGCTGCTGTGGAACATTCCTGATAACTCCGGTTATCTGCAACTGGTCGCTATCATGCAGAAGTTTATCGATCAGACAGCCTCTGCCAATACCAACTATGATCCAGCTCGCTTTGAAGGCGGTAAAGTACCGGTGAAGAACATCCTGAAAGATTTGCTCACCGCCTACAAGCTGGGTGTGAAAACTCTCTACTACCACAACACCCGTGATGGCGCGAGCGACGACCAGCATGTAGAGCCGGAAGATGACGGCTGTGCAGGCGGTGCGTGCAAGATTTAATGCAAACAGGCTGCTGACTCTTGCCTGAGTAAGTGCAGAGTCAGCCCTCAAAGACTGAACAGTGATACCCAAAGCAAATATGGCTTATACCACGTTTAACCAGAACAATTTCGACGCAACCAAAGAGCCGATGTTTTTCGGTCAGCCCGTGAACGTTGCCCGTTATGATGTGCAGAAGCACGCTATCTTCGAGCAACTGATTGAAAAACAGCTGTCGTTTTTCTGGCGCCCTGAGGAAGTGGACCTGTCCACAGACCGAAGTGACTTTAACAGCCTTCCTGAGCATGAGCGCCATATTTTCCTCAGCAACCTGAAATACCAGACCCTGCTGGATTCTGTACAAGGGCGCTCCCCGAACGTTGCTCTGCTGCCTATCGTCTCTATCCCTGAGCTGGAAACCTGGATTGAAACCTGGTCGTTCAGCGAAACTATTCACTCCCGATCCTACACTCACATTATGCGGAACGTGGTAGCCGAGCCGGGTGAGATTTTCGACGACATTATTAATAATGATGCTATCGTCTCCCGGGCTACCGCCATTACCCGTTACTACGATAACCTGATTGAAGGCGTTCAACTACTCAACATACTGGGTGAAGGTGAGCACACAATCAACGGTAAGACGACAACTGTCTCCAAGCGTGAACTGAAGAAAAAACTCTATCTGACACTGGTGTCCGTCAACGTACTGGAGGCTATCCGCTTCTACGTCAGCTTCGCCTGCAGCTTTGCATTCGCAGAGCGTGCCACTATGGAAGGCAATGCCAAAATCATCAAACTGATCGCCCGTGACGAAGCGCTGCACCTCACTGGCACACAACACATTCTGCAACTGATGGCCAGCGGCCGTGATGATCCGGAAATGGCTGAGATTGCTGTTGAACTGAAAGATGAAGCGCGCCAGATTTTCCTTGATGCCGCTGCGCAGGAAAAGGAGTGGGCTGCTTATCTGTTCCGTGACGGCTCCATGATAGGTTTGAACAAAGATATCCTTGGCCAATACGTGGAATACATCACTGGTCAGCGCATGGCTGCAGTCGGGTTTGACTCTCCATTTGCTGTGAAACAAAACCCACTGCCCTGGATGAATAGCTGGTTGAACAGCGATCATGTACAGGTTGCTCCCCAAGAGGTAGAAGTCAGCTCCTATCTTGTCGGCCAGATCGACAGTGATGTGGACAGCGATGATTTCGACGGCTTTTCCCTTTAACAGCCTACGACTGAGGTGACACAACTCCATGGCCAATATCGTTAAAATCCAGGATGCCTACAGCTTTCTGCCCCGCCCCGGAGAAACGCTTCTGGAAGCCCTGGAAGGGCAAGATATTGCTATGGAGTATCAGTGCCGCCAAGGATATTGTGGCAGCTGTCAGGTCAAACTGGTGGATGGTACGGTGGAATACTCGGAAGAGCCTTTGGCCTTCGTGCAGGAAGGGCATATCCTGCCCTGCTGCTGCAAGGCCAAGTCCGATATCACTCTGGAACTGCCTCAACCTATTGAGGCCCTTCAACGGAACGCCAGTGCCTGAGTGTACAATGCGTAAACGAACGGTTAACTGTAAAGTTAGGGGAATGCCCTTGACCCTCTAACAGCTGGCCGTATAATGCCGCGCAATTTATCTGGAGAATCACCCACTCCGGAGCTATGGAATTCTGATCGGTTTGACGGACTATTTATGAAAGCAGAGTTTGCCAATATAGCCGCTGCTCGCCGCTGCAAGCCGACTCCCTATTCTCTTTTAAAGCCCCTTATTCAGGGGCTTTTTTTTGATATTCAAAACCTTTCTCTTGTAAAACATTCTGTACAACAACAGGCCCACAAAGCCATTAACAGGCAGGTAAGCTCGATATGACCAATCCGCTCTATCAGAAGCACATAGTTTCCATTACCGACCTCACCCGGGAAGAACTGGAACTGATCGTGTCCACCGCACAGAGTCTGAAAACAACCCCCCGCCCTGACCTTCTGCAAGGCAAAGTGGTTGCCAGCTGCTTCTTTGAAGCCTCCACCCGTACCCGTCTCTCCTTTGAAACTGCGGTTCAGAGACTGGGGGGCACATTCATCGGCTTCGCAGACGGTGGTAACACCTCTCTGGCAAAGAAGGGCGAAACCCTGGCTGACTCAGTACAAGTCATCTCCTCCTATACTGATGCCCTGGTCATGCGACACCCACAGGAAGGCGCTGCTCGCCTGGCCTCCGAATTCTCTACCGTACCGGTTATCAACGGTGGCGACGGCTCTAACCAGCATCCTACCCAAACCCTGCTGGACCTGTTCAGTATCTATGAATCCCAAGGTACTCTGGATGGACTGAAAGTCGCCTTCTGCGGCGACCTGAAATACGGCCGTACCGTACACTCTCTGGCTCAGGCCCTGTGCCGGTTTGGTGCAGAGTTTACCTTCCTGGCTCCGGACGAACTGTACATGCCGGATTTCATGCTGGATGATTTCAAAGAAACCGGCATCACGTTCAAACGCGCCTGCAACTTCAACGAAGTGGCCCATGATGCGGACATCATTTACATGACCCGCGTACAGAAGGAGCGTTTCGACGAAACCGAATACAAGCACATTGCTTCCCGCTACATCCTGACTGCAGAGCACCTGAAAGAAGCCAGGCCCAACATGCGGATTCTGCACCCACTGCCCCGGGTGGATGAAATCACTATTGATGTGGATCACACCCCTCACGCCTACTACTTCCAGCAGGCAGAAAATGGTGTGTACGCCCGCGAAGCCCTGCTTGCTCTGGTTCTAAACGAAACAATTTAAGGTTAAGGAGAGTTTCCATGGTCGAGAAGAAAAAACTTCAGGTCGAAGCAATCAACACCGGTACTGTAATTGACCACATTCCTGCCGGTCAGGGTGTAAAAATCCTCAGCCAGTTGCAGCTGCTGGGCTCAGATCTGCGCATCACCGTCGGGTTCAACCTTCCCAGCCAGGAGCTAGGGCTAAAAGATATCATCAAGGTCGAAAACCGTCTGTTCAACGAAACTGAAGCCAGCGAACTGGGCCTGTTCGCACCGCAGGCAACAATCAACGTGATCGAAGATTACACAGTGCGCGGAAAGTTCAAGATGAGCGTGCCTGAGAAGCTGGAAGGCATATTTGAGTGCCCAAATTCCAACTGTGTTACTCACAACGAGCCTGTACAGAGCTCTTTCACCCTGAAAGAGCGTAATAGCGATATCCAGATGAAGTGCAAATACTGTGAAAAGAGCTTCAGTAAAGACATCGTGGTAGGTCTGTAAGATCAGCCAATCAGGAAGCCTGCCCCCACCTCCGGACAGGCTTGCTTACCAAGTTGTCAGGAATACTGACAAAAATCGCCACAAACCCTCATCTGTCCGGAACTCATTCCATAACCCTGCACTCCAAATCTCCGTACGCTACTGTGGCTATAGTTCAGAGTGAGTACAAGCAAAAATCATCACAAGATGAAAAGCAGGAGAGCATTATGAGCAGTATTAGCCCTACAGCCATGCCTCCAGTCAGGTATGACATCAATACAGCCATGGCCAACTTCGAAGAGGAAAAAACCTTCTTTGGACCTATGTTAGTGGTTGTCACCCCATACACTCGCCGCCGTCTCAGGCATCTTCGCAGCCGCAGGGAAAGAGAACGTGCAGCATCAAGCCTTGGGCGAGTGATTCGCCGCTTCCGTACAGGCCGAAGCATGCTGCGTAAACGCAGACAGGTGAGCTATTACCAAAGCAACAATTATGGTGGAGTACTCGACGAACTGTAACAAGTGTCGACAACCGCTCCACAGCAGTCGATAATGGCCTCATTAACACTTCTAGATTTCTGATTTTCGTGTGCAGGTCTGCACAGAATGCCCTTCTGCAACCCTGATCACGCATACTCAGAAACCAGCCTGAATCTGGCAGTCTGTCACTGCTTCATCACGGCTGTTTGACTACGAGAAGGAAACAACCGGGTTTGAGTGGTTTTCTAAATATATTCAGCCGATCCAAAAAGAACGGCGACCGGGCTGGGCAGCGTAAAAGCAGCGACAGCTCATCAAAAGGTAACAGTACTCCAGCTGGCTCTCCCAAAAGAACCCAGCATGGTAAACCTCACCACAAGAGCCACGTTACCAAAGGTACGGCTCCCGGCAAAAGAGGTCGCCACCCTCATCAGAGCCGTCGCCAACGTGCACCCAAATCAGAAAGCTCCTGGGATGTCGGCCAGTTTGAAGTGCCTGAAGAAGCTGGGAAATCCCGCTTCCATGACTTCAACCTCCCTGCTCCATTGATGCATGCCATTGCCGATCAAGGTTTTAAATACTGCACGCCTATTCAAGCAGAAGTTCTTGGGGCAACCCTGCAGGGCCGGGATGCCATCGGCAAAGCACAGACAGGTACGGGCAAAACCGCCGCTTTCCTGATTGCCACTATCAAGCAACTCCTGGAAATCCCTGCTCCTGACGAACGTTTCCTCGGTGAGCCCCGTGCCCTGATTATCGCACCAACCCGCGAGCTGGCGATGCAAATCCATAAAGATGCGGAAGCTCTTACCAAGTACACCAACCTGCATACGGTCATGGTTGTTGGTGGCATGGATTATGAGAAGCAGCGCCAGCAGATACAGCACAACTATGTGGATATTCTGGTAGCCACCCCTGGTCGTCTGCTGGATTACTGCGAGCGTCGGGATCTGCATCTGGACCTTGTGGAAACCATGGTGATCGACGAAGCAGACCGCATGCTGGATATGGGCTTTATCCCTCAGGTACGCCGTATTATTCGTTCAACACCCCGCCCAGGTGACCGCCAGACCCTGCTGTTCTCTGCCACCTTCAGCGAAGATGTTTTACGCCTTGGTGAACAATGGACATGGCATCCGCTCAAGGTAGAAATCGAACCTGACAGCGTGGCTACCGACACGGTGGACCAGAAGGTCTGGATTGTCAGCACCGAAGAGAAATACAAGGTTCTCTACAACCTCATTACCCGCAATGAACTGGAGCGGGTGATTGTATTCACCAACCGCCGAGATCAGACCCGCCGCCTGACTGAGAAGCTGCGCAAGGACAAACTTCGTGCCGATATGCTCTCCGGTGATGTGCCTCAGAAGAAGCGGGTAAGGACGCTGGAAGATTTCCGCTCTGGCCGCTTACGGGTTCTGGTGGCGACGGATGTTGCAGGTCGTGGCATTCATATTGATGGCATTTCACACGTTGTAAATTACAACCTGCCAGAAGATCCGGAAGATTACGTTCATCGCATTGGTCGAACTGGCCGTGCTGGCACTACGGGCACATCCATTAGCTTTGCCTGTGAAGATGAATCCTTCCTGATCCCAACCCTGGAAGAACTGTTGGGCGGAAGGTTAAGCTGCACTCAGCCTCCTGAAGAACTGCTGTAAATTAGCTCCTTTGAGTTGAAGAACCCGACCCAGAAGCCGGGTTCTTTATAATCAGCTCAGAGGAAGTGGCACTGCCACTCTCTCTGCAAATTTTTACTCAACCGCAGCCTTTGCTGTTGACTCAATAGCTGTATTCTCCGCTGTCTTTACACCAAAACCATCCGTGAACCACCAGCTCAAGGGACGACGTTTGCAGTCTGGTCCAAGAAAGTCTTTAAGATTTCCATTTCTGAAATCCATTAAGTCACGACACATTGGACATCTAGGTACTGACACTTTACTCGAGGATTCTGTTGCCCTGAGCAAATAATTACGAGCGCTGATTTCATTCCAGTGTACCCTCCCACAATCCGGACATTGCAACTGCTTGACTGGCTCATACCTGAAGAAGCAGTCTGTACAGATTTTGTGACAACCCAGGTTCACGATGGATTCGGGCTTATGTCGAGAACAGTGGGGCAAATTACACAGAGGGTAGCGACACGGGGCATCCTCTCCACAAGCCGTGCACACCTCATCACTCGACTCATTGTGATCTTCCAGAATCTGGCGT
This sequence comes from Parendozoicomonas verongulae, assembly GCF_009711465.1. GTDB lineage: Bacteria > Pseudomonadota > Gammaproteobacteria > Pseudomonadales > Endozoicomonadaceae > Sansalvadorimonas > Sansalvadorimonas verongulae. The sequence goes on from NZ_SMME01000828.1 coordinate 22,972, forward strand.
GCGGGAATAGGCTTCGCCTTCTTGACAGCAACGTCTCCATTTCCCCACCACTTATGGTGCATGGAAACTACCATGCGATTCACCATCACCTGCCCGACGATACTGGTAACTCCCAGGAAAAAGCGGCTGACCAGCTCCGGTACCCTCACTTGAAAGTAGCTGCCGCTATACCAGATTTGAGGCTCCTGATGTAGCAAAATAGCCTTGTTCCGCTCAGCGAATGAAGCAAAACGTGTATAAAGGGTCATTGGCAATTGCCAGGCATAAAATGCCGGATCTCCAAGAATGAGGTAATTTTCCCAGCACAGGGCCTTGCTATTAAAATTACAACCACTGAGAGGGAACACCCGTCCGGTTGCATAATTCCTGTCCTCCCAAACCTGGGGAAGAATAACCGGTATTCGTGGCGTGTAATTCAAACCGCTATCTGTCGCTTCCAGATAACCAGACAGACAACGCCCTTCTTCACCATTTTGTAATCTTGGGAACTCTCGACGGCAACTCAGCATCTGCCCAGCCAGCTCCAGCGCATCCTGGGACAAAATACTCGCATAGAGTTTGATATCCTCCCGGGGCACTTTCTGCCTCAACGCCTCAAACAGCCAGGGCACTGGCTGATACAGGTTATCTAAAGGAGATGTTATCACCTGCTCGCCCTGCCGCCCGCTCTTATCAATAAAGCGCAGCTCCAGGGCTCCTTCATGGGTACCCCCCAACTGAATCCGACTGATGGCACTGGCCTCCATCTCCCGGTGCAGATGCCCCCAGGGGTTTGCATGGGGATACTGGCGACTCAGGCTTGGGATATTGGATATACGAGGTACACGATCCAATTGGATAGCTACCGGATCCATAAACTGCTTAGGGAAAACCGCCTGAACAAAGAACTTGAACGACAGCTCTGCATCATTCACCGCAATTGGCATGACTCCCCGTACCCAACGGCCAGATGTCGCCTGACGGTACTCATTCAGATAAGTAACAAGAGGAGTAATAACCTCTAAGGCAGAACGATAGGTCGTGTACAACAACCACAGCTGCGAAGAAGCTGACAGCAGGTAACGGGCATAATCTGGCACCCCCCCCAGAACATGCCGAAACAACAGTTCCTGAGTGAGGAGGCTGCCCTCTCTCCAAAAGCCACCGATTATCAGATTTGCCATCCGTAACGACAGGTTTTCAGGCAGGTCGACCCCCTCAAACAGAAATATTTTTTGCCCCGACACAATATATGTGCCCACATCATTCACTGCATACCAAGCCCCCCGGCGCTCTTTTTTTGCAGAATACGTCTCCGGAAATGTTCCATGCACATCACCCTCATAAAGCGCCCATGTCTGCAGCGTTGCCGAGCATAGCCCTAGAACCAACAATACTAACCATATCTGGTGTTTAGCCAAAGATAACTCCCATCGACAGCCTCTTCCGAGAGGGCTGCTTCTTATAGATTGTTTCTGCCTCAGTTTTTGATTTGCCGGAACCACCGTGCACAACTAGGATGACCGACCGGCACATAGAGTAGTCTGTCTGGAAGAATTGGCACTTATGATGAGCGCTTCGGGCAGAATACTGCCTCAAATACATCACAGCTGTTACGCACGCTGGTATCACATCACGGGATACCTCTGGCAGGTCAGTCTCTATCTGCTAACTTTCTGGTGTACGCTTTTATCGCCCCTGTCTGCCGCAGACACCATAACTATCAAAACACTTCCAAAGGGGCTGCGTAATACTCTGCCGCTGGATGTACATTCCGTGATTTTGCATCACGGCAGCCACCTCAGTCGTTCGCTGTTTCAACTGAAGAACAGTGAGCTGAGTTCAGGTCAGAAAAACGATCCAAACAACCACTGGCTGCTTATGGCGCAGGATTGCCTCGCCCGACTCGCGGGAGCTGAGGGCTACAGCCTGCTTACTCAACTTCAATACACCCAATGGCTGATTGTCTCGCCGGTAGATTTATCAGACAGTACTCCGGGCTTTATTCTTAGCGGCTTCAGCGCAGCCTATGCGCCGACATTACGAGTCAACTGCCATAACAATTCACAACCCACTGCACACATCTGGTCTGGAGAATTTACACCTGTTCCGAGTTTTCTCCCTCACTGGTTTGTGGTCGCCACACCCAAAGCTGCACAGCGTTCACGTTTTTCGCCGATCTCACTACTTACCCTGATACCCGGAGTCTTTCCTCAAATTCGCAACCATGTCGCTGAAAGACGACACAAACAGCTGAATAAAATCCGCCTCTATGAACCTGAAATTCAAAAACAGTTTGCGATTTTCAGGGATAAACTGGCCAACCCGCACCATATTAACGGCAATGCAAAAACCAAAAAGGGCGTTCTGGCAGAACATCTCGAAGTGGCCAACATCAATGCTAAAGCTATTGCCAGAGGGCTTAAGCCCCCTGCGAAAAAGGAAAAAAGTGCCACCCACCCGGTGGATTTGTATATTGATGACACACAGATTCAGGCAAAGTGTTACGACTCAGCCAGCAAGACCCTGAGGGCAGTGAAAGAACATGCCGCAAAGTATAAAGACACCCCATCCTTCCTCCATGGGGTCTACATGATCCCCAAAGATCAATACCTGACTGTCGTAAAAGCCCTCACATCAACAGCCCCACTCAGTCGCAGCGAAAGGCATCTGAAAACCATAACCGAAGAGTTATTGAAACGGGGGGAACGCAGCCTCTCGCTCAACCAGTTTTTACGCCCTCTCTCAGTGACCGGCGAACAGGCAGAGCTGAAAAATATCAACAGTTCAGCAAGAGTTCTTGAAGCAGAAGCCAGACAACTGCATCAGGACTACCTATACAAAAATATGAATTACTTTGGCGCTTACTCCTTTGTATCAGGGCTGATCACTGGAGCAGTACTGGAAACTGCGACGCAAATAACCAAAGGTTACTTTTCCGAGGAGCCAATTTACTCCCTCGACGGGCTGGGCAGCTCTGTAGCGTGGACAGCCCTGTCTTCAGCCTCCACAGGCACTATGACATTTTATCTAACAGCCCTGATATCTCTCCCTGCTCCTATCAGTGGAGCTGTGGCCAATAGCATTATGCGCACCCTTGGGCACACATGGCAGTATTACTGGAGTAGAGAGGAACAACGGGCGTTAAGTCCGAAGCTGGTGAATATTATTGGGCAGGAACTTGCCGGTGGTATAGGAGCCACGTTTATGCAGGGCTACCTGACCCATGAAATTGCAGGTGCCTACGGGGGGATTCTACTATGGCACCTGATCCATCCCAGCCATTAGCTCAACCCAACCGCCAGACGTTTTCCCTGAATCTTCTGACACAGGTCAACATCAGCAAATACTGGTAGTAACCGAAGCCGTACAGGTACTATCTGCCTATGTAGTCTGGTGGTATGCTTGCCGCTTTTCCCCACCAAGATTTCAGTACGTTATGGATACCGCTGGATTTAATAAAGAGCTGCTGTCTTTCCTGCAGGCTTCTCCTACCGCTTACCACGCCACTTCTGAAATGGCCCGTCGTTTGACTGACGCAGGCTTTGTCGCTCTTGATGAGCGCGACAGCTGGAACCTCGAAGCTGGCAAGAAATATTTTGTAACCCGTCAGGACGCTTCCATCATTGCCTTTACTACCGGCAACGGCGAATTCGCCAGGCACGGTTTCCGTATGGCGGGTGGTCACACCGACAGCCCTGCTCTGAAGGTAAAGCCAAATCCGGAAATGACGGGCAAAGGTTACTTCCAACTGGGCGTTGAAGTATACGGTGGCCCACTGTTCAGTACCTGGTTCGACCGTGATCTGTCTCTAGCTGGTCGTGTGACCTTCAAAGATGAGAGCGGTGTACTGCGTAACGCTCTGGTGAACTTCGAGAAGGCCATCGCCATCGTTCCCAGCCTGGCAATTCACCTGAACCGTGAAGCCAACACTGGTCGCAACATTAACCCACAGAAAGAATTCCCTCCCGTACTCGGCCGCCTGAGCAAGGACGAGAAAGCTGACTTCCGTCAGATCCTGATCGAAGAGCTGGCCAAGAATGGTGACAAGGCTGCCAGCGTTCTGGATTTCGAACTGTTCTTCTACGACACCCAGGCACCTGCCATCATCGGCCTGAATGACGAATTCATCGCCTCTGCCCGTCTGGACAACCTGCTCAGCTGCTTCACCAGCATGCAGGCCATGATTGACGCTGGCGACAGTGAATATCCAACTCTGCTGGTTTGCAACGACCACGAAGAAGTGGGCAGCAACAGTGCAACCGGCGCGCAGGGGCCATTCCTGCGTCAGGTTCTGGAGCGCATCTGCGGTTCTTCTGAAGCTCTGACTCGTGCCATGCAGAACTCTGTGATGATCTCTGCAGACAATGCCCACGGCATTCACCCGAACTACGCTGACAAGCACGACGGCAACCACGGCCCAATGCTGAACGAAGGTGTGGTTATCAAGATCAACGCCAAACAGCGTTACGCCACTACCAGCGAAACCAGCTCTCTGATCCGTGATCTGTACGCCAAGGAAGATCTGCCTATTCAGGCATTCGTTGGTCGTACCGACATGGGTTGCGGCAGCACCATCGGCCCACTGACTGCCAGTGAGCTGGGTGTTCGCACTCTGGATATCGGCCTCCCTACTTTCGGCATGCACTCCATCCGTGAACTGGCTGGCACTGAAGATGCTGTAGCTCTGGCGAAGGTTCTGACCCGCTTCTTCAAGACTGAAAGTGTAATTCCTCACTAATCTCGTTCTGCGAAACCATAAAAGCTTCCTTGATTCGTACAAAAACGAATCAAGGGAGTTTTCCCTCCATGTTAATCTGTCCATCTGTATACGACACCTTCGCACTACTGACAGTGTGTTTGTGACCATCCAGAACTTGATACAAATCAACCAACAAACCACTTCGGGTTAATGCTATAGTGCAAAAAGCACTGTTCTTTCTATAGGGAAGAATCGCGCAGCCCAACAACAGGGATGTTATCGCTACCCTCTTCCCAGGCTGGCGGCAACACCGAGAAGAGAGTGACATAACTGATGCGCTTCAGCCCCAAAGCTTTCTATAACTCCATATATCAGACCAGAAAGGCACTGAGCCTTATGGCTCTGTGTTTAGTCGTCGCAACAGGAAGCCAGGCAGAGAACCTCAACCAGCCAGTTCCCGCGCTGAAACCTACACTCAATCAAGCCATTGCCAGTGTGAATGTTGTTCAGCTTCTTAAGAACAATTCCTACGAAAAACTCAGCCTAGACCAGTCTAGCTCCGAGAAAATTTATGCCAGCTATCTGGACACCCTTGATCGTAATCGCAGCTTCTTTCTGACATCCGATATTAAAGAGTTCAGCAAATACGAAGAAACGCTGGATGATGCCTTGAAAGGTGGCAACCTGCGCCCGGCTTTTGAAATTTTCAACCGCTACCGTGAACGCAGCGAAGAGCGCATTCACTATATGCAGAAGCTCATCAGTGCTGGTCTGGAAAAGCTCGACTTTAAAAAAGATGAAACTCTGGAGCTGGATCGCGAAAAAGCCCCCTGGCTAAAAAATAAAACCGAGCAGGAAGACCTCTGGCGTCGTCAGCTGAAGGACAACGTACTCTCTATGAAACTCAACGACAGAAAAATGTCTGAGATTTCCGAGTTACTCGCCAAACGTTTCAACAACCAGCTCCGCCGTCTGCACCAGACCCGCAGCGAAGACGCATTTCAGCTGTATCTGAACTCCTACACCCAGCTGTACGACCCGCACACTCAGTACTTCTCTCCTCAGCGGGCTGAGAACTTTGACATTAATATGAGTCTGTCTCTGGAGGGCATCGGTGCAGTTCTCCAGTCAGAAGATGAATACACCAAAGTGGTGAGCGTGGTTCCCGCAGGCCCGGCTGATAAAGCAGGACAGCTCAAGCCAGGTGACAGGATCACCGGCGTTGCCCAGGGCAAAGACGGAAAAATGGAAGATGTTGTGGGTATGCGTCTGGATGAGGTTGTTAAACTGATTCGTGGTGCCAAAGGCACCCTGGTTCGTCTGGAAATCATTCCCGGCAGCTCCAGCGATGGCAAAACCCGTATTTACCCTATCAATCGCGATAAGGTAAAGCTGGAAGAACAGTCTGCTCAAAAGAGCATTCTTGAAGTGGGTAAAGGAAAAGACAAAAAGCGTATTGGTGTTATCGATATTCCTGCTTTCTATATCGATTTCAAAGCCGCCCAGGCCGGCGACCCGAACTACAAGAGCACAACCCGCGATGTACGTAAGCTGATTGATGAACTGAAGAAAGACAAAATCGACGGACTGATCATAGACCTGCGTAACAATGGGGGCGGCTCTCTGCAGGAAGCTAACCAGCTAACCGGCCTGTTTATTCCTAAAGGTCCCACCGTACTGGTAAAAGACAGCCGTGGACGTACAGAAGCCCAGCAGGACCCTGACCCTAAAGAGGTCTACGACGGCCCTATGGTGGTGCTGATCAACCGCTTAAGTGCTTCTGCTTCTGAAATTTTCGCCGGCGCCATGCAGGACTACCAGCGCGCCCTGGTTATCGGTGGTCAGAGCTTTGGTAAAGGCACAGTGCAAACCATTCAGCCCCTGAACCACGGCCAACTGAAACTGACTGTTGCCAAGTTTTATCGTGTATCTGGCCAGAGCACCCAGAACCGTGGGGTGATTCCAGATATTAGCTATCCATCTCTGTTTGACCCTAAGGAGATTGGCGAAAGCTCTCTGCCGAATGCCCTGCCTTACACAGAGATCAAGCCAACACAGTACAACGCCTTCAAACCTCTGAAGTCAGCTATTTCTGAGCTGACTCAAGAGCACAAGAATCGTATTAAAGATAACCCTGACTTCCTTTACCTGAATAAGCTGCGTGAGTATCAGGAACACTTTACTGGTCGTACCCTTGTTCAGCTAAACGAGAAAAAACGTCAGCAGGAAATTACAGTCATGCGCGAAGAGCGACTTGCGATAGAAAATGCCCTGCGCAAAGCCAAAGGTGAGAAGCCCTACAAGAACCTTGATGAGCTTGAGAAGGAACAGTCTGATCGTTACAGCAACAATAACAAAGACAAGAAGCCGGAAGAGGATGCTCTACTGGTAGAAACTGGTGAGATTCTTGGAGACTGGATTCGCTTCAAAAGCCCGATGATTGCTGATAACACTGCAGGAGGCTGAACAACACCCAAGCGCCTATACACATGCCCGGAGCGTAACCGCCCGGGCATTTTTTGTACCTGCCTGCTTCCTCACCACTACTCATCTCATCCCGGTGAGGCTACATGCGAAAGCAATAGTCCGGGTACTTACATGATGAAAAGTGAGTTCTCCCGAGCTTTAAAGAACAGCGCCAGGAGTGCAGTTTGAATTTAAATAGCCACATACGAAAAAGCCCTTGCATAAAATGCAAGGGCTTTTCGAAGTATATGGCGGACCGGACGGGACTCGAACCCG
>NZ_SMME01000622.1 GCF_009711465.1 Parendozoicomonas verongulae
TCTTATTAGCCGGGTCATGCAATATGCGGGTTAGGGAAATGACGGCCGGAAAACTTCATCTATGAAAGCTCTGAAAAGGGAAAGTTGCGAATTTTGGAGAGAATCATCTGAGTTTGAAACAGAACTGTTGTACACTTGCTGGGAGCAGGATCTCTGTTAGGTTGAGAAGCTCCTCCCTATATTTTCAAACACTTACAGAGATTCTTTCTCTGGTGGTGCGTTATGGAGTGATTTTATGTCTTATTCTGCTGAAATCAGTCGAAGCAATCCCACTGCTTTTCTCTTTGTAGTAGATCAGTCAGCTTCAATGGAAGATAAGCTGTCTTCCGGTCGATCAAAAGCCCAGCAGGTTGCGGATGTTCTTAACCGTACACTGGCTACCCTGATTACTCGCTGTACAAAGTCGGAAGGAACTCGCAACTATTTTGATATTGGTGTCATTGGGTATGGTGGCAGTGATACACGAAACGGTTTCCAAGGTAGCCTAAGTGGCTCAATTCTCAATTCAATCTCAAACATAGAGGCATCCCCTCTCAAGATCGAAGATCGTAAGAAAAAAATGGACGATGGTGCTGGTGGCATTATAGAGCAGTCTATAAAGTTTCCGATTTGGTTTGAGTCTGCTGCTAGCGGTGGTACACCAATGTGTAAAGCTATCATGGCCGCAGCAGAACAGATGGCTGCTTGGTGTGATGCTCACCCTGACTGCTACCCACCAACAGTTCTTCACATTACCGATGGTGAGTCAACTGATGGCAACCCAGAGGAGCTAGCCTCACAATTGCGTCAAATCAGAACCAATGATGGAGAAGTTTTATTGTTTAACCTCCATGTAAGCTCTTTTGGTACTGATCCCATTGAGTTCCCTGCTTCTGAGACATCCTTGCCAGATGCATATTCAAAGATGCTATTCAGAATGTCCAGCCCATTACCTGAACATCTAGTACGGTTCGCTCAAGAAAAAGGTTTCAAGGTCAGCATGGAGTCACGAGGGTTCATGTTCAATGCTGATGCCATTCAGATAGTCGACTTTTTCGATATTGGTACTCGTGCTGCACAGCTAAGATAACTGGGCTAATCAAAATATGAGAGTACTTTTTTCTGGTCAGGTACCTAAGGATACAGACTTTCCAGACTCTAATGAGGATGCGCTATTAGTCGCGGAGGATTCAGCAAAGATTGCTGTCAGTGATGGCGCGTCCGAATCCTTTGACTCTCAGAGCTGGGCAAAACTTGTTGTACAAGCTTTTCTGGAGTCCTCAGACGTTAATGAAGCATGGGTAACTGACCTTTGTAAACAATATGAGTCTCTGTTTGCCCCTGCCTCTTTGAGTTGGTCGAAAGCTGCTGCGTATCAGCGAGGTAGCTTTGCCACATTACTGGGGCTAGAGTTCGACAAAGACTCAGAATCCATAAATGCTCTGTGTGTGGGTGATAGCCAGGTAGTCCTGTTATCCAATGGTCATTTGATGGATGCCTACCCATACATAGAGTCGAAACAATTTCAACAACGCCCTGAGCTACTTTGCTCAAATATTGCGTACAACCAGTTCATATTAGAACCAGATTACCAGTTGAATCACCGTAAGAGTTGGAATCTAGCTGATTTTGATCAGCCTGCATTACTCTGTATGACGGATGCCCTCGCTGAATGGGCTTTGAGAATGGAAACTCAAGGAGATTCAAAATGGGAGACACTTTTATCAATTTCTGAACTGTCAGAACTTGAATCATTGGTATTGAATGAACGGCGTGAAAAACGTATGCATATAGATGATGTTACTTTGATCTCGGTGTTGCTTGATCGAGGCAAAGCTGATGACATACCCAACTCTTGAGCAATACAACGAGGCACTTCAGCACCCCGGCCTAGTACTCAATGACCCTGAGCTGAAGCAAGGACAAGTAGCCACAACTGGTTTAGGGCTTCCCCTAGCTCTTTGTGGCGGCTTTGCTTTGACTTACACTTTCACTGCAAGGAATAAAAAGTACGCCGTTCGGTGCTTCCATAAACAATCGAAAGATTTAGAAAAGCGGTATCATGCAATTTCTACTCGCTTAAAAAATCTTTCTTCTTCTTATTTTGTTGACTTTGAGTACCAGCCGCAGGGTATTCGTGTTCAAGGGAACTCCTACCCAGTTGTCAAAATGGCATGGGCGAAGGGGGAAACTCTAGGCGAGTTTCTG
>NZ_SMME01000107.1 GCF_009711465.1 Parendozoicomonas verongulae
GACGCTGGAGTGGCTGGTTCAGCGGGAAGGCGAGCGACTGCGAACCACCAAGAACAGCTCTGAGACGCTGGACTTCAGTTTCAACCGCTCCCGTAAAGTGACCGACGATGGCAGTGGTGGTTGGCAGGGCGTGACCGGCACGCTTGATTATGCGACCGGTGCCTTCTCTATTCAGGTGACCGAGGATTACTCGTACTCCTCTTACTCGGCGGTGCGGCACTTCTCCCACTACCACACGCAAACGACCACCACGGTCAAGAC
>NZ_SMME01000407.1:0-242 GCF_009711465.1 Parendozoicomonas verongulae
GCCGCCCGGGTGCGCAGCCGGATAAAAATGTCCAGAGCCACTCTCAGGTTGTTAGTGCCCCCCATACTCTTGAGTAGTCTGCCCAGAGCCAGCTCGATCTCCTTGTCATCGCAAGGTGTGTTCACCTGCCCTTTGGCCGCCCGGGTGCGCAACCGGGTAAAGATGTTCAGGGCTGTTTTCAGGTTCTCCATGCCTCCCATTAGCTGGTGATGTCTGCCCAGAGCCAGTTCAATATCCTTGTC
>NZ_SMME01000407.1:252-753 GCF_009711465.1 Parendozoicomonas verongulae
ATATAGATGCCCAGTGCCCGTCTCAGATTGTCCATGCCCCCTATAATCTGGAGATGCCTACCCAGAGCCAGTTCAATCTCCTTGACATCACAAGGGGTGTCCGGCTGCCCCCCGGCCGCCCGGGTACGCAGCCGGGTAAAGATCTCCAGGGCAGCTCTCAGGTCATCCTTGCCCCCCATTGCCTGAAGTAGCCTGCCCAGAGCCAGTTCGATATCCTTGTCATCACAGGGGGTGTTCACTCGTCCACCGGCTGCCCGGGTGCGCAGCCGGGCCCCACCTGCCGCCCGAGTGCGCAGTTGGGTAAAAATCGCCAGGGCCGCTCTCAAGTTGTCCGTACCTCCCATGAGCTGGAGATGCCTGCCCAGTGTTAACTCGATCTTCTTATCATCACAGGGGGTGTTGGCCTTACCCCCTGCCGCCCGGGCGCGCAGCCGGGTATAGATATCCAGTGCCAGCCTCAGATTGTCCATGCCTCCCATGATCTGGAGATGTCTGCCCAGA
>NZ_SMME01000742.1 GCF_009711465.1 Parendozoicomonas verongulae
TGAAATATTCGGTAAAAACGGATTTTATATTCGTTTACCTCTTAAAGGTGGTAAAGGAAAAACCATGCCATTGAATGAGGCTTTTGATCAGGTGCTTTCAAAGCAGGATAACTTTTTACCGTTGATTAAGAAGGGCGATCTTCGAGAGTTTCAATCTAAATCGCCTTATATCCATCTACACTGGCTGGATTTGGATCAGCTGAACGAGCTGTCTACATTCCAGCGCTTGGATATTGTGAATACGATTGCGAGCCGTTTTCACGATATGGTGAAGACTGAAGTGTCTTAAGAGACGCTGCCTGTTTCTCTGTGATGTATTCCTCGCAATGTCTGCTATTCTCTTCGATCTGCTTATTTTTTGATCGGAGTAGTGTGAATGAGTCTCAAGACCAAAATTGAATCAGATCATAATACGTTAACTGATGTGGTTGGTGTGGTAGGTAAAGCCAGAGGCGAAATGCACTACAGGTTTGATGTTCTGGAGCAGCGTCTTGATCGGCAGGATGTGAGACTGCAGAAAGTGGAGGCTGATGTAGATCAACTGAAAACTGATGTGCAGGAACTGAAGAATGATGTGAAGGAACTGAAAACTGATATGCATCACCTGAAGGCTGAAGTAGGTGCTTTGAATATCCGCTTTGATCAGTTGGAGCTTCTTATTCGTCAGGCCCTTCCCAAAAGCTAATGGAAGAGATATCTATCAGCTAACTATAAAAACAGGCGTTTACATAGCTGCAAACGCCTGCATAGTAGATTCTACCTTCCTTCAGAGTTGCTTCTTATCGCCCCGAAACCAGCTGGCCACATCGTGGAGAGACTTTCGTAAGTCTGCCATGGCAGAGGAACTGAGAGTACGGAAGTCGCTCAGGTGGGCATTACTTTTTTCCAAATACTCTTCGAGATGCTCGACTTCTTCGTGTTGCATCTCAATGCGCTCTTCTTCCAGCTCTTTTTCTAGCTGGTGTAATAGAGCCTTGGTTTCCTTGATCTGGGCTTTCAAAGCTTTACGGTGCGCTTTGTATTCCTGCAGTGTTGTCATAGCTGCGACTCCTTTCAAGCGGTCAGTGTAATTAATAAACTGGGTAGAACAAAGAATAGCCCGATCACATAGGCGAAGACTATCCATTTCCGTCGGCTGGCAATCTGTGCAAAGCGTCGGGCTGCGCGTAGAGGTATACGACGCAGGGTTGGTATTCCGTAAATCAGGACAACAGCTGATAAGTTAAAGATCAGGTGCACCATGGCAATCTGAAGGGCGAAGATTGCATGACTGCCTTCAACGGCTGTTGCTGCCAGAAGTGCCGTAATGCAGGTGCCGATGTTGGCGCCCAGAGTGAAGGGGTAAATTTCCTTCAGCTTGAACAACCCGTTACCCGCTAGTGGGACGATCAGGCTGGTACTAGTGGAAGAGGACTGTACGGCAATGGTCATCAGGGTGCCGGAAGTAATGCCAGTAATCGGGCCATGGCCAATAGCGCGGTGGAGTATGGCTTTTGCACGGCCAACCATCAGGACCTTCAGTAGCTTGCCCAGAATGATGATGGACAGGAATATCAGGGCCAGGCCGGTCAGGGCAAGGATAACGCCGCCCCAGGGGTCGGGGAAAGAACCAAGTGTGTCTTGATAGGTGCTGATTACTGGTTTGGTCAGTGGCTTGACGAAGTTCAGGTGCTTGATGCTCATAGAGCTGTCGCTTTCAAAGAACGTCGCCAGAAAACCTGAGGCTTTGCTCAGGTAACCGGTGAAAATTTCCAGAGGCAGGAAAATTGCAATAGCCAGCAGGTTGAAGAAGTCGTGTACTGTTGCAGCAGAAAATGCACGACGGAATTCTTTCTTCTTGCCAATGTGTCCCATGCTTACCAGAGTGTTGGTTACGGTGGTGCCCATATTGGCACCCATTATCATGGGGATAGCTGTTGCAACAGGAAGACCGCCGGCCACAAGGCCAACAATAACAGACGTTACTGTGCTGGATGATTGTACCAGTGCAGTGGCGAAGGCACCAATGACCAGCCCCATAACAGGATTACTGGCAAAAGCGAAAAGCTCTCTGGCGCCATCTGCGCCACCGGATGCCCATTTGAAGCCACTGCCGATCATGCCGACAGCGACCAGCAGCAGATAAACCATAAATACCACGGTTATCCAGCGCAAAGCTGTGCCGGCATATGTCCGTTGCGGGCCTGTGTATGTCATAGCAAATCATTCACTGTGTGGAAAGAAGTTGGGCGCTGTATCCCATGAATCGAAAATGGATGCAAGGGTGAGCCGATAATTTGCAACGAAAACTTACGATAAGATTGCGTCCAACCACTATGCTACAACATTTTATACTTATCTTTGTAGTTCTCTGCTCATGTTCAGTGTGCAGTTCTCCGAGCATGCTGCTCCCTGTTATCGGCCCGCTGCTCATCACTCTTGCGAATCATGACGTAAACGGCAGTGGTTCCACCGTGATAACGCTGGGCTGTGTGGAATGCAAGAACGGTATCATGCTCTTCCAACCACTGGCGGGTATAGCTTTTCATGGTTGCCTTTTGCTCGCCCTGCTCCCCACGGCCATGGCAGATAAGGGCAGTACGAATGCCGTTGCTCCGGCAATCTTTCAGAAAGCGATCCAGTTCCTGACGGGCATCTTTCACTGTCATCAGGTGGAGGTTAAGGCGGGCTTCCATTTTGTATTTACCCAGGCGCAGCTTTTTCCAGACACCTTCCTGAATCCCTGGCTCTTTCCAGAACAGGAAATCGTGGGGCTGTACCCGTTTGCGCAGTTCGATGGAGAGAGGATTTGGATCAATCAGCTCTTCTGCCGCAGCTTTGCGACGTTCTTCCAGACCCGGAGAGTCCTTCTTGGGTGTGGTGAGTTTGGCGTGAACGGTTCCCTTTGCCAGTGGCTTTACATCAGCCATCTCTTGAAAGAAGAGGTCGTTGTCACCCTGTTGCATGGTCTTGATCTGTCAAATGTGTCCGTAAGACTGTGCAGAATACCACAATCTTTGTTGGTGATATCGGCTGTGACGTTACCCTTTGGGCTGTACTCCCTCTTATCTACCCGTAGATAGTTCTGTCAGATAGGACATTTGTCACCGGGAAGGGCGTAGGATTCATAGTCTTAATCCTGACTCTCATGTAAACTTGAGCGTTTTGACATTCTCGGTTTACTTCACAGAGTCCATGGAAAACCTCCAAGCATTAACCGACGCAGCGCTTGCTGCTGTCGCGGCTGCCGGTAATGCGGCCAGCCTGGATCAGGTACGTGTACAGTATCTGGGCAAAAAGGGTGAAATCAGCCTGCTGATGCAGGGTCTGCGCCATCTCTCCAAAGAGGAGAAGCCCAAGGCGGGCGCCAAGATTAACGAAGCCAAGCAGGTTGTGCAGGCGGCCATGAACGAGCGTCGCGCGTTTATGGAGCAGGAAGCCCTGAACGCACAGCTGACTGCGGAGTCTATTGATGTGACTCTGCCGGGCCGTGGTGAAGCTGTTGGCAGCATTCACCCGGTGACCCGTACCATGGAGCGTATCAGCGAATACTTCCAGACAATCGGCTTTACTGAAGAAGCCGGCCCGGAAATCGAAGATGATTTCCACAACTTTGAAGCCCTGAATATTCCTGACCACCACCCGGCCCGTGCTATGCACGATACCTTCTATATGCAGGATGGCTCTGTGCTGCGTACTCACACCTCCCCTGTACAGGTGCGCACGATGAAGCGTTTTGTGGCTGAGAACCGCAAGCCGCCCATCGCGATTGTTTGCCCCGGTAAGGTGTATCGCTGCGATTCTGATATGACCCACAGCCCAATGTTCCATCAGGTGGAAGGCTTGTACGTGGCGGAAAAGGCGAGCTTCGCGGATCTGAAGAGTCTGCTGTCTGATTTCCTGCGTGTGTTCTTTGAGCGCGATGATCTGGAAGTGCGTTTCCGCCCTTCCTACTTCCCATTCACTGAGCCGTCGGCTGAGGTGGATATTGAGTGGGGCCGTAACGCGGATGGTTCTATCAAGTGGCTGGAAGTGCTGGGCTGCGGCATGGTTCACCCTGATGTGTTCCGCCATGCGGGTCTGGACCCTGAGAAGTACTGCGGCTTTGCCTTTGGTATGGGCGTTGAGCGTTTTGCCATGCTGCGTTATGGCGTGAAGGACCTGCGTCAGTTCTTTGAGAACGACCTGCGTTTCCTGGAGCAGTTCAAGTAATTTTTGAGTGAATGGCGGATATGGCTATCCCCCGCCAACATTCGAGCACTGACAAATTTTGCCAGTCTTCCCTGAGTGGGAGATTGAGGATGAATAGAGAATGAAATTCAGCGAACAGTGGCTGCGCAGCTGGGTAAACCCGGACGCAAGCACCGAAGAGCTGGTCAGCAAAATCACCATGGCTGGCCTGGAAGTGGATGAGTACGAAGCCGTTGCGCCAGAGTTTTCTGGCGTAGTGGTCGGTGAGATCGTAGCCTGTGAGCAGCATCCTGATGCGGATAAGCTGCGTGTAACCAAAGTGTCCAACGGCACGGAAGAGTTTCAGGTGGTGTGTGGTGCCCCTAACGCTCGCGTAGGTATCAAGATTCCTTTTGCCATGGTGGGCGCGGTGCTGCCGGGTAATTTCAAGATCAAGAAGGCGAAGCTTCGCGGCGTTGAGTCCTTCGGTATGCTGTGTGGCGATGATGAAATTGGTCTGGCTGACGAGCGTGCCGATGGGATTATGGAGCTGCCTGCCGATGCGCCAGTGGGCGCGGATATCCGCGAATACCTGCAGCTGGACGACACCATTATTGATGTGGATCTGACTCCTAACCGTGGTGACTGCCTGAGTATTGCTGGTCTGGCCCGTGAAGTCTCTGCCAACTTCCTGAGCGATGTGACTGTTCCGGAGATCGAAGATGTTGTTGCGGATATCGACGACACTTTCGAGGTGAAGCTGATTGCAACTGAAGCCTGCCCACGCTTTGTTGGTCGTGTGCTCCGTGATGTGAACATCAATGCCCCGACTCCTATCTGGATGGTTGAGCGTCTGCGTCGTTCCGGCATCCGTTCTATCGACCCTGTTGTGGACGTAACTGCTTACGTGATGCTGGAGCTGGGTCAGCCTATGCACGGCTACGATCTGGATCGTCTGGAAGGTTCCATTCAGGTACGTATGGCAGAGCAGGGCGAGAAGCTGCTGATGCTGAATGGCACTGAGCAGGAGCTGAACAGCAACACTCTGATTATTGCCGACGAGAAAAAGCCTCTGGGAATCGCCGGTGTAATGGGTGGTGAATACTCCGGTGTGAATGAAGGCGCAACCAGCATCTTCCTGGAGGCTGCGTTCTTCGACAAGATTGGTATTGCCGGTAAGGCTCGTCAGTACGGTCTGCACACTGATGCGTCCCACCGCTTTGAGCGTGGTGTGGATTCCGAGCTGCAGAACAAGGCTATTGAACGCGCTACTCGCCTGATTCTGGATATCTGCGGCGGTAAGGCTGGCCCTGTTGTTGAAGTGGCTTGCGAAGAGACTCTGCCCAAGGCTCGCACCGTGACTCTGAAGCGTCAGAAGGTGACTGATCTGCTGGGTGTTGATCTGCCTGCGGATCATATTGCGCCTCTGTTGACTTGTCTCGGCCTCGAGTTGACTGCTACTGGTGAAGATCAGTGGTCTGTGTCTGTACCAAGCTGGCGCTTTGATATCAGCATCGAAGAAGATCTGGTGGAAGAAGTGGGTCGTATCTACGGCTACAACAACCTGCCAGACACTGTACCCATGGCTGAGCTGCGTCTGCAGACTATCGACGAATCTCATGTTCGTATGAGTGAACTGCGTCGTGTTCTGGTGGCTCGTGGTTACCGTGAAGCGATCAATTTCAGCTTTATCGACCCTACCCTGCACAAGCAGTTTGATCCTGAAATAGAAGCGGAGCCTCTGGCAAATCCGATCTCCAGCGAAATGTCTGTGATGCGTACCAGCCTGCTGCCAGGTCTGGTAACGGCGATGCGTCATAACCTGAACCGTCAGCAGAACCGTGTGCGTCTGTTTGAAACCGGTCAGATCTTCATACGTAAAGAAGGAGGGCTGACTCAGGACTTGTGGATTGGTGGTGCCGTATGCGGCAGCCGCAACCCCGAGAGCTGGCATGATAATGATGAGCCTGTTGACTTCTTCGACCTGAAAGGTGATTTGGCAGCGCTGTTCAAGCGTGTAGGTAACGAGGCAGAATACAGCTTCATTGCCGCTCAGCGTCCTGCTCTGCATCCCGGTCAGTGTGCGGAGATTCTTCGTGATGGAAAGGTTGTAGGTGTGATTGGTCGTCTGCATCCAAGTGTGGCCAAGGCTATGAGTGTGGATATTCCGGTTTACCTGTTCGAGATGTCTGCTGACGTGCTGATGGCTGGCGATGTGACTGCTTTCAACGAGTTGTCCAAGTTCCCTGAGGTGCGCCGTGATATGGCACTGGTGCTGGATCAGACAACTGCTGCAGCTGACGTTGAAAGCGTTATTCGTGCCAAAGCCGGTGAATGGCTGCGCGATATTCGTCTGTTTGATGTATACAGCGGTAAGGGTGTTGAAGACGGTAAGAAGAGCCTGGCCTTGGGTGTGACCTGGCGCCACCCTGAGCGTACTCTGAATGATGAAGAAGTGAATGCGCTGTTTGCTGATATTACGTCTGCTCTGGAAACTGAGCTGGGTGGTACCCTGCGTCAGTAAGTTATGCAAACGTAAGTCATTGTGTATCTGCTATGTAGTGGATTGTAGATAGTCATTAGCGGCCTCTGGAGGGAAACCTTTGGAGGCTTTTTTTCGGTTTACAGACATATCCTGGGCAGTACCGGACATCTCACTGGCTAACTCTCTGAAAGGGTTGATATTTCCTCTCACTCACAGCATCCTAGGGTTTATAAGGCAGGTTTAGGAACTGTCATAAGAGTCATGCTGTAAAAGACTGATGTTAAATATTACATCGAGGATGTATGGCCATGGGGGCGCTGACCAAAGCTGAAATTGCTGAGCGGTTACACGAGGACTTGGGCTTTAATAAAAGAGAAGCTCGAGAGATTGTTGATCTTTTCTTTGAGGAGATTCGCACCTCACTAGAGAATAATGAACAAGTCAAACTATCTGGTTTTGGGAATTTCGATCTGCGGGACAAAGGAGAGCGCCCTGGTCGGAACCCGAAAACCGGTGAAGAAATTCCAATAACACCCCGGCGAGTTGTAACGTTTAAGCCAGGTCAGAAACTCAGGGCGAGAGTTGAGGACTATGCAGGACACCTTGTCGAAGAATGACGGATCAGTGGGGCTTGACCTCCAGGTTGGGCCTCAGGCTGAACTTCCCGCCATCCCCGGTAAGCGTTACTTCACAATTGGTGAGGTGGCTGATCTCTGTCAGGTGAAACCCCACGTGCTTCGGTACTGGGAGCAGGAGTTTGTTCACCTCAAACCTGTGAAGCGCCGAGGCAATCGCCGCTATTATATGCGACAGGATGTTCTTACCATTCGCCAAATTCGCAGCCTGCTTTACGAGCAGGGCTACACCATTCCCGGCGCCCGCGCTCGCCTTGCTGGTGAGGATGAGCACCACGACAGCAGTCAGTTTCGCCAGTTGGTGCGTCAAACCATCCGAGAGTTGGAAGAGATTCGGACAATCTTGAAAAGAAAATAGCTTTTGTTCTCAATCTGTGAGCGCTATTGAAGCAGCCGATCCAATTGGAGTGTTACTGGCTCGGCAAATCAGTAAACCCTTTTACGGGCATTTCTGAGCCATATTACAACTGGCGAAATCAAACCCGCAATCAACCCCAGCTATAGCCCAAGATCAACATACGAGACTTGAAAACCCAGTCCGGTTTGTCCTTTAGAAAACTGGTACAGCCCCAAAATGCTGTACATTACCAAGCCACTTAAGCAAATGCATAACTTGTGTGCTTCACCCAGGCCACAGTGTCTTGCAATTTCCCTTACGGCAAGAGCGCCAGCACCGTAGAGCGGTACAAGAAACAGAAGTGATAATAGCTGCTGCAGCGTCCAGTCTCCCAGCAGATACTCCGCAATAAGTGGACTTAACAGACACAGCCCCACTGCCATTAAATAATTTCTCGCTGCGATCGTTTCTGGATCAATCTCTGCCAAATATTATGGAGCTGGAACAGTATCACAAGTTTGACAGGACGCAGACTGAGCCGGAGCAGCGTTCAGTAAAACTACCGAATGACCCCCTTGTTGTGTACTCTTGTTTTGGATAGGATACGCCGCGTTCTTGCTTATAGGTAAGGCATTTTGTCGGAGCGTAGCGCAGCCTGGTAGCGCACCACAATGGGGTTGTGGGGGTCGGAGGTTCGAATCCTCTCGCTCCGACCAGTTTGAGTCGCAGAGTCTTTGAAAGCTCACCCCTTCTCTTTCCCAGAGAGGCTTTCACTCTTGCTAACGGCTTATTGTTAGTGAGAGCTGGCGATTAGTGATTGATTTTTTCAATGAAATCATTACTATAGCCATCGTTCGGAGCGTAGCGCAGCCTGGTAGCGCACCACAATGGGGTTGTGGGGGTCGGAGGTTCGAATCCTCTCGCTCCGACCA
>NZ_SMME01000514.1:0-531 GCF_009711465.1 Parendozoicomonas verongulae
TGATTTGCATATCCACTATGCCGTTGATGGTAAACATATTCCATCCGGCTGGAGTCCATACGTGGATAAGGATCTGCAAACCTCAAAAAGGCTGTTCACGGTTGTTCATGGTGGAGTCAGCCGTATCAGTTGGGATTCTTCTGACCTTACCCCTCAAGCTCTGAAACTTTATGGCATCAGTGGTACAGGGTTAACAATCGCTCCGGTCATAACTTCCCAAACGCGTTATGTGTTTGAACCACAAATGGACTTGTCGGCTTTACGTGCACCGGAATCATCGACAAAAGCTCCTTACATCGCATTTGTGAAGCCAACACGCGATGCTGAGGTGAGCTGGGTTATGGTGAAGGGATCTGTTCCTCAGAATTATAATCGAGACCCACACCCCAGGGACTTTTTGGAAATTTCGAAGGTTCATGATGGATATTATGATTCACCCAATTCTTACTTCCCTTCGGAATGGGAGCGATCAAAAACAGTTTGGGATACAGATATGGGCGAAACGACTTTGACCCTGCATCCTGCAGCGCA
>NZ_SMME01000514.1:592-1147 GCF_009711465.1 Parendozoicomonas verongulae
TGGCGCTGCATGATATTCCATTACCACTCATTAAGGCCGGGCTAAAGGCAGTAGGCCATGTAAAACTATCTAATGATGTCTTCAGAGATGTTGAAGATCTTACCGATTATGAGCAGCAGTTAGCCTATAGAACCTTCCTGCAAGGGCAGGGACTTACAGGTGATTTTATAAGTCGCCATGCCATCTACAAATTCCACAAATTCTACGAACCCTACAAATTTTCTCGGTGGGCAGCAGGCATCGGCTCTGCCATGTATAGCATTAACATTGACATTATACCCCGCTCACTGGCTAAGCGTATTGCCGGGAGTGGAAATGAGGTTATAGAAATTTTTGAGCGCTATCGATACAAAGGAGCAATGACCCTAAAGAGAATGTCCTATGTTTTTCCTGGGTTTTCACACTTGCCATCCCCTCTGCAGTTACTTACTGAGCTACAGAGAGTGAGAGAGTGGGATGATGTGGAACCGGCAGAGCCTAAGCCGCTGACATCACAGACTGTAGATCTCCCTCAAACACCTTCGTCAACTATTACTATGGGCTTCCCCCAACCCT
>NZ_SMME01000100.1 GCF_009711465.1 Parendozoicomonas verongulae
GGGTGCAACAAGTCTTTCACCCAGTCCGGCGATCTTACCAGACACAAGCGCACCCACACAGGAGAAAAACCCTTTGTATGTGACCAGGATGGGTGCAACCAGTCTTTCACCCAATCCTATCATCTCACCAAACACAAGCGAAACCTGCATAAGAGGAAAGATGAGTGACCCGACCCGTTCCTTTCACAACCGTACCAGGACAAGATTCAGTGCCGTAAACACCAAAATCACAAGAGGCTGCCAGCTACGTTGCTAT
>NZ_SMME01000475.1 GCF_009711465.1 Parendozoicomonas verongulae
TGCCCTTTTTGATCACGAGCTGGGGCTCTTGCTCGTGAAGCAAGCACCGCACCTTTTCAAATTTCTACCACTCGAACTGCTCACCCCGGCCTTTCTTGATACCTGTATCGCCACCAATAAACAGGTTCTTCCCGAGGTGTACACGCTGCTCCCTGACCACCCCATAGACTTTGAAGCTTTGGTGCAGATAGAGCCCACAGCTATCGAGAAGGTGCCACACTATCACCGTACCCAGGCTATGAAAGAGCAGGCTGTCCGACGTGCCCCCTGGTTGCTCGATTACTTTGCAAACGAGCTGGACCCTGGATACAGCAGACTGTGCAGGGTGGCACTGATTCAGGAGGGGGGGGGCTCTGAGCTATATTCCCAAGCACCGTATCACGCTGGATATGGTGAAATTGGCAATGAACAGCGAACCGTTACCCTGCATACAAGATATTCCCGAGCACATGCGTACGCCGGCCATGTGTCAAAAGCTTCTGCAGAAGGCAATAGCGGTTAACAGTGAAGATATGGCGAGTCTCTCCTACCCTGAGAATTTCCTTGAATGCTTCCCGGCTCTGATGCCACACCGGAGCCGTTTTTTTCACTGGCTGGCAGGGCTGCCTGTGGCCAAGCGTACCGAAAAACTGTGTGCAGAGTTTATACAGCAGTTTCCAGACGCCACGCACTTGATTCCAGAGCCAATCTTGTCCAGGCACCCGGAATGGCGGCGAAAAAAACCAATTCCCCCCAGTGTGGATATTCATTATGTTTCTCTGAAGGTGTTCTCTCCTCCAACCTCTGAGCCGGAAGTCTGTCGAACCTGGTTCAATTACTATGGGCCACTGTTGGATTTTTCAGAAGAACATCTGCGCCCGGGCACTCCTCCCTGGGTGTGTTTAACGGCCGATCCTAAGGTTCACAGGAACTGGCTGCCAAAGCACCTGATAAGCCATCTGATTCGTCATGGCGGCCCCGATGGCCCGGCGGCCCCTTGGGACACGACTATTGAGACAATTTCCGAA
>NZ_SMME01000849.1 GCF_009711465.1 Parendozoicomonas verongulae
AACAGAACAACGTCCACTCATCTATATATTTACCAGTATTGCTTCTAAGGAGCAGAAGTAATCATTGGCACTGCTGCGATACAAGCCGTCATAGCTAACCCAAAGGCCTCTTAAGGGGCCTTTGTTATATCTGAACCAAATACCTTCTTATACACGTCAATTTTTCACGAGCCCAGCGTCAGTCTGGGCTCGAAGAGAAGGTCAACCAGCCGAGCTAACTCATCAAGCCATTCATGGATATGCCCAAGAACTTGTTGAAGCTTGTCCAGCCCCGCTCTAAAAAGACTCTTTGCTTTTCGGCCATGCTTTTTGGTGTGTATGGGCTTTTCCGCATTCATCCACTCCCTCCGTCTTGTAACACCAGACAAAGGCAACACCCAAAATTCCAAGTAAAGTGGAGCTGGATTAATAACTCGAACGGCACAGATGACAGAGCAAACACCCCAGAAAATCAGCTTTAGAGCAACACAACAAACCCTGCAAAACTTCCACAGTCTACTTTTGAGTGGTGATCACCTGACCGGTGTTATCGCAGCCATGCTGAATATCATGGCTGAACATCAGGTTGGAAACCGACCGGGGAGATCTGAACCTCGTGCAGTGAAGAGGCGACCAAAAGCTTTCCCCAAATTGCAGCACACCCGGTCACTCAAGAAATACCAAGGGAAAGAGGCTTAAGTCAGTGTCATTTTACTTAAGGCGTATGCAAGCCAGCCGCACACAGTATGAAGCGCAAAAATAAAGGTGGTGAGGATGAGCATTCTTGATGCATGGGTGGCAGAGTCCACCGAGAATAAAGCACTACTGGATGAAGAAACCCTTATCCTGGAGGTTACCGAGCAATTCTGGGAAAACATGAATCAGCAAGGTGTCACCAAGGCCGAGCTGGCCCGCCGCATGGGTGTCAGTAAAGCCCATGTCAGCAAACTGCTGGATGGAAGTAATAATCTCACCCTCCGCAAAATTGCCAACATGGCTACCGCTTTGAGCATGAAGCTTAATGTATCTCTTGAGCCGGAGTAATTTCTCACTCCGGCTTTTTTATTGTGCCCAAGGAATTATAGCTCTCCTGATTCCAGATTCAGGCATCACCGCCGAATCCACGCATCCTCCCAAGCCAACCCAGTGCCTGGCGCATAATAGAGAGGTGACTGGTTACACCAACCTGAGTTAGGGAATGGCCTGCACTCATACACGTTGTCATCCGTTCCCAGCACAACCGTTCCTGCCTGATACTCTCCTCGCCCCTCCGGGTACTGATATTCATAATCCGATGCAGGTGGAGGAAGAGGGGCATCGGATGCCTTAATCACTGAGGTAGATGATGTATAGGCTGTATCAACTGCCCACACACGGTTGCTGAAGAGGTTGTAGTTATCGTACATCAGGTGATTCATAGATTCGTGCCAGATACCAATGAAAGCCTTATCCTGGTTTCGGTCATTCACTTTCATCGCCAGTTCTTCTGCCCAGCCACCTATTGCTTGATTTTTGTTTGTAACCTCTATTCGCTCATCAACAACCTCTTTTCCCGAACCGTCAAACAGGCGGAACCGCACCAGATCCCCCACTTCGGCAATATCGTGCCCAACGTTCACGTAAGTGCCTATGTTGACCAAAGCAGGCCCTGTATCGGGAGTTGATGGTGTTGACTCAGAGGTGTTACTGTTACTGAAGGCAATGTCCGAACAGTTGTAGAAGCCCTCTCCCGCTGCATCCTCCCGCTGCCAGTGTACATAGAGTATACCCGAGCCGCTGCGACCTTCCGGTATGGTGATGTCCATTTCGTAATAGCCATTGGATACGGCAATATTGCCGTAGCTGTTAATCAACTCAAGATCAGTCCAGTACAACCGCTGAGAAGAAGAGTCAAAGCCTGGATGGGTCAGGTAAATGTTCCAGAAGCTGGGATTGTGAGGTGCCGTTGCTCGGAAGCGCAATTTATGAGTGCCTGCCGACAGCTGTGTTTTTTGCCAGGCAGGGGAAGGAATGTCCATGCCTGCCTTCGCAACAGAGCCTGCACTGCACAGGTTGCCACCAGCTACGGTAGAACGAATGGCATTTTGATTGCGATAGTCCGTTACGTTGGCAGAAAACTCACTCTTTTGCACAAAAGGGTAAGTACCTGATTCAAGAAAAGCCGCACGGCAGGCGGCATTGGGAACAGTGGAGCCATCGGTAGAACTCCAGTAGCCACCATCATCAGCGCACAGGGTTTGTCTTGCTTTGGGGAAGTCTGTCCAGCCATGCCCCATGGCAACACTTGAAAGCAGCACTGCCGTTAGCGGGGTTATTTTCATCAGTAGAGGTTTTATCATTTTTCTTTGCCACTCATAAAGCGTGTCAGGGTTCTGTTTTATGATTCCCCCAAATATGCCTTACCGCTCCTCAAATGGTCATATTATTACGAGGTTATGGGAACCGTCACATAACAGCATGTCGGCAGATTTGGTGCATCCACAAACCCAGTGTAGGGTTTTCTGAGTGAAGTTGAGAAGATAAGGCTCACACGGCAGTTTTGAGCGTCAAAAAAGGTGAGGTGGAGGCCTGTCGAAAACGGGGCCCGTGCCAAACAGCACCGGCCCAACATTTTAACTTACAAGCTCTTCAGCACACTCTGGATGCTTTCCTTAGCATCCCCAAACAACATACGAGTGTTATCTTTGAAGAACAGAGGGTTCTCCACGCCAGCGTAGCCGGAAGCGAGGGAGCGCTTGAGAACAATCACCTGTTTCGCCTCCCACACTTTCAGTACAGGCATACCTGCGATAGGTGAATCGGGGCGCTCCATTGCATCGGGGTTCACGGTATCGTTTGCACCAATCACCAGCACCATATCTGTTTCGGGAAAATCGTCGTTAATTTCATCCATTTCCAAAACAATATCGTAGGGTACATCCGCCTCGGCCAGCAGCACGTTCATGTGCCCCGGCAGTCTGCCTGCAACCGGATGAATACCAAACCGGACATTACAGCCTTTCTTTTGCAGATTCTCGGTCATCTCCTTCACAACCTGCTGTGCCTTGGCTACTGCCATGCCAAAGCCGGGAACAATGATCACACTCTTGGCATTGCTTAACTCATCAGCTACATCGTCTGCCGAGGCTTCCACAGCGTCACCCTGTTCTCCGGCATCTGCGCTACCTCCAGAGGAGCCATCGGTACCAAAGCCTCCCATAATCACCGAGATAAACGAGCGATTCATCCCCCGACACATGATGTAGCTGAGAATGGCACCGGACGAACCCACCAGCGCCCCCACAACAATCAGCAAATCGTTACCCAGCATAAAGCCTGTAGCAGCCGCAGCCCACCCGGAGTAACTGTTGAGCATCGAGACAACCACCGGCATATCCGCACCACCAATCGCTGCCACCAGATGCAGGCCAAGGGCCAGTGCAATCACAGTCATCACCAGCAGCATGAACGTGGAAAGCCCAGTGTGGGGGTTGGATGCGAAGTAGGTCATCATCCACAGACTGATAATGATCGCACCAGCATTCAGACCATGGCGAAACGGCAGGGTTAAAGGCTTACCGGAAATTTTTCCATTTAACTTACCCCAGGCAATCAAAGAGCCAGTAAAGGTCACCGCACCAATAAAAATGCCTAGATAAATCTCCACCAGGTGAATGGTTTGTTCCGCACCCGTGAGTTCATGGGCTGCGGGGCTGATATAACCGGCCCAGCTGATCAGAATCGCAGCCATGCCCACAAAGCTGTGAAGCAGTGCCACCAGCTGGGGCATCTCTGTCATCTCAACAGACTTGGCCTTTTGAACACCGATATAACTCCCCACTCCCACAGCAATAATCAGCATGACGTAGGCGGTTACTGCATCACTGGAAATTGTCGCCAGTACAGCTATCGCCATACCAGCCATACCGTAGTAATTGCCAAGCTTTGCGGATTCGTGATTACTCAACCCTTTCAGGCTGAGGATAAAAAGAACTGCGGCCAGCAGGTAGGCCATATAAATGACACCATCCATATCTGCTCTCCCTTACCGACGAAACATGGCCAGCATACGGCGGGTGACCATAAAGCCCCCGACAATATTGATGCTGGAAAGAAGAATGGAAACAAAAGCAAGCACGGATATCAGCAACGAGCCGCTGCTTATCTGCAAAAGCGCACCCACAATAACAATGCCCGATATCGCATTCGTCACACTCATCAGTGGTGTATGGAGTGAGTGAGAAACATTCCAGATCACCTGCCAGCCCACAAACACGGCCAGTACAAACACCATAAAGTGAGACAGGAACGAAGGCGGCGAGTATTTACCCAACCCATAAAGAAGAATACCTGCGACAATCCAGAAACCGACAATGGCTCCCACACCTCTGGGCTTTTTCTCTTCCTTGGGAGCGGGCGGAGGTGTTGCAGTTTTGGGTTGCTCCGGTTTGGCTACGCTGAGCTTGGGTGCCGGTGGTGGCCAGGTGATTTCGCCATCTTTGGTAACTGTGGCACCACGAATGGCCTCGTTCTCCATATCAATCTCAGGCTGACCATTTTTTTCGGGGGTCATTTCCGCCAGCAGGTGAACGAGGTTCTGGGCATAAAGGGTGGAAGCCTGGCCGGGCAGACGTGCCGGCAGATTGGTGTAACCGATAATCGTCACACCTTCTTTTACCGCCAGCTCACCGGGCACAGTCAGCTCGCAGTTTCCGCCCTGCTCTGCTGCCATATCTACAACCACAGAGCCTTCTTTCATATTTCTTACAGCATCCGCCTGCCAGAGCTTGGGAGCGGGCTTGCCGGGAATCAGCGCGGTGGTGATAACAATATCCACCTCTTTGGCCTGTTCCCTGAATAACGCCATTTCCGCCTCAATAAACTCCTTGGACATCTCCTTGGCGTAGCCGCCGCTACCTGCCCCATCTTCGGTAATATCCACGGTGAGGAACTCACCACCCATGGATTCGACCTGCTCTTTCACCTCCATACGGGTATCAAAAGCGCGAACTATGGCTCCCATACTTTTCGCGGTACCAATCGCCGCAAGGCCTGCCACACCTGCACCAATAACCAGCACTTTAGCGGGAGGCACTTTACCGGCAGCGGTGATTTGCCCGGTGAGAAAACGGCCAAACTGATGTGCAGCTTCAACGACAGCACGGTAACCGCCTATATTGGCCATGGTGCTGAGGGCATCCATCTTCTGGGCGCGGGAGATGCGGGGCACGGAGTCCATGGCCAGCACGTTGATCTTTTTTTCCGCCAGCTTCTGCAACAGCTCCGGGTTTTGTGCAGGCCAGAGGAAGCCGATAAGTATCGAGCCTTCTTTTAACAGCTCGACTTCCTCAGCTGTCGGCCCGTTCACCTTTAGAACACAATCAGCGTTGGCGTAAAGTTCTGTGGTGTCTCCAACTATCTCGGCACCCGCTTCCTGATAGAGCTGATCCGTGAAACTTGCCTGCTGGCCGGCACCGGCCTGTACGCACACATCAAATCCCAGCTCCTTTAATTTCACGACACTGGCTGGGCTTGCAGCGACCCGCTGTTCCTGAGGCACAACTTCCTCAGGGATCACTATTTTCATGGTGGTCCTCGCAGTTTTCGTCTGTTCCTTGAACTAATAGAAATAACACGACAGGAACAGACTTACCATATTGCGTAGTTATAGCTGGTAATGGGGAATTTTGAGTCTATAAGTACAAATACCCAGACACATAAGCACACATCTACAGCTGCCATATAGCAGCTATTCAATCTTTGAATGAGCTCACTGCGATGCGCTTTTATGCCTTTTCTTTATTTATTATCTGCCCCTTATTGTGTGCGCAAATCTATATCGTTCACCACCCGCTTGAGCACGATCAGACAGCAATAATTGAGTCAGGAGAGCACGCATCCGGATCACTGCTGTTTAAGAGAAAAGGTCAATGGAGAAGTATTTCCATCTGGAATATTCAGTATCATCGTCCAACAGATTCAGTGAGTTTTGATTACCAAGACGGTTCTCTAAACCTCCCTCTTCTTAATTATTATTACAACTGCATAAGCTACAAGGAATATGATCACTGTGATTTTGATGTTTATGATCTGGAGTTAAAAAACTGAATCGAATATTTTATCCAACCATCTTCAACAGGAGGGGGACACAATCTTAACCCTTCTGGTAGCGAAGAACCTTCAGTGTGCTGAGCTCTTTTAATTTCACGACACTGGCTGGGCTTGCAGCGAACCCGTTTTCTAGCCGTAAATTGAGGATTGTGGTGTTTATCCTGTAGAGCCGTTACGTCTGAACCTTCGTCTAAACTTTTTTGGATAACTGAATACTGAAAGCTATGGACAGCTCCCACAGAAATAAAAAGGAAAATTAATATGCAAAAACGTTTTTATCAGAAGGCTTTTACCCTCATTGAATTGATGATTGTGGTAGCCATTATTGGTATTCTTGCTGCCGTAGCCATACCTGCCTACCAAGATTACACTATGCGCGCCAAGGTGATTGAGGATTTCAGTCTGCTGGCGAACCATAAAAGCGGCATCACGGAGTACTTCGGTACGTTTGGTGAGTTACCCGCAACCCTTGGCCAGGTTAATGGTTCCTCCCTGGGTACCCAAGCCACGTTTCAGGAATTCTTTGGGCACGAATCTGATCTTTTCAGTGGTGTAAAGATTCGTCCTCACCCCACTTGCTCTGACGTAGGGTGCATGGCCAACTCTATGTATATCGAGTTAATGTCCGATAGCGCTGGCGACCAGCTCAGGATTGCGAATGACGGGGATATCTACGTTGCTCTGCAAGTGAAAGTGGATACTGATGGAGGACTCCGCTTCAGATGTGCTGTAACAGGCAATGGAACAGCTGACTATGACGAAAGCCTATTGCCCACACCCTGTCGCAACAGCGTGTGGGATTGGAGCTTCTGAGATCAGGCCTTGCGGTAATGCAGCACTTTCAACGCACTGTCAGCATCCACATCTTTAAAAACGTCCGGGTTGGCAATTTGCTTAACGTAAACCAGCCCGGGGCATTCCTCTTCCACCTGGTCCATCAAAAATTTTCGTGGTAACTGCGGTGCGTTCAGGCACAGCAGTACATCGCCATCCTCGCTTACCAGTTCAGGGATTTTTCGGAGCAGGCGGGCGTAATCCTTTGTCGCAACAAAGCTGCCCTTCTGGTTACTGGGCGGGTCAGCAATAATCAGATCATAAGGCCCCAGCTTACGCAGCTTGCCCCAGGATTTAAAAATGTCGTGCCCCAGAAGCCGCACCCCGCTGTGAACATCATTAAGCCGGTGATTCTCCCGACCAATAGCCAGAGCACCTTTGCTCATATCAATATTTACCACTTCCGATGCTCCACCTTTCATAGCCGCAACGGAGAAAGCACAGGTGTAGGAAAACAGGTTAAGAACCTTTCGTCCTGAGGCGTGCTCCTGAGTCCATCGGCGGCCATTACGCATATCCAGGAACAAACCATGATTTTGCCCACGCATAAGATGAACAACGGTTTTGCGGCCATCTTCCGTTACCACATGGTGTGCAGGCACATTACCGGATATCAGTTCTACCTTGGAAATACCCTGCCCGCGCTGCTGAAATACAAGGTTCATCTCGCCAGACTGATTCCACAGCCCACGCCACAGCTCCCCCAAAAGGGCAACAACCTGCTCCTGAAAAGACAGATCAATCTCCTTAAATGCTGTGAACAGAAGAACCGGGGGATACCAGTCCACCGTGATTTGCTCACATCCGGCCAGCAGTCCACCCCGCCCATGGAGCAGGCGCTCAGCGTCGTGACCTAAGGCGGTTTTATGCAGATGTTCATTCAGGTGTTCTATCGGAGAAAGGGCTTCAGACATGGAGGGAGCCAGATGGACAAAAGAAAACGCAGCATTGTACGAAATTGCTGCGTTTTTATCCCACCAGCATGTTAGATATTTCTTGGAATGCGTATGGTTTCCGCGAGGGCATCCTTTTGTTGTTGAACCACGATATCCGCACCTTGGCTGATTTCATCTGCTTTATGACTGAGCAGTGGGCTCAAGGCTGCTAACACCTGCCCCACTTCGGATTGGTCTGCAGTTCCTGCAATAACCTGCTCTAGCGTGGCAGTACCAGAGGTAATACGCTCCAGAGCATCCTTAGGAACATCTTCCGCGAGAGCCAGTTGCATCGCATAGTTGCCTAACTTCGCCTGTAATTCTGGAGAAAAATACCCTTGCCTGCCAAGCTCATCCCCCACTAACAGGAGCTTACCCGCTGCAACATCCTGCCTGCTGTGAGCAGCAATGTCTTCAAACTCTGATACCTGTGTTTTCCCAACAGGCTGGGCCTCAGGGCGGTCAAGAACAGGTGTCACCTGGCCGGTAGCCCCAACAATATCGCCATCTCCAGTTAGATAACTCACAGTATTCTCACCGCCAAACCCTGCAGAGATAACATTTTTCTGCTGTTGCTTTTCAATCGCTTCGGCAGATTGCTCAGACACTTCTTCCGCACGACGTCGAGCTTCGGCCCTCAAACGTTCCAGAGCCAGCTGATTTTGTGAAATTCTTTCCGGCATTACACCACCCGTTATATTTCCTTCTCTACACACAGAGTAGGAAATGTGTACAAACCAATTAAGCAGAGGTCTTGCACTGGTTGGAATATCAGTTAGAGTTTTAATTAACAATCATAATAAAAAGGCGATATTCAGGATGAACAGCCGTCTAAACCTCAAAGGAAAGAGGCTCTCTATGAGTAGTGAGTGTCGTCAGGGGTTGAGAGTACTTTTACTGGCCACCTGCATTCTTTCAGCCAACCTTATAGCCACACGTCCGGGTCAGGATAATCCAACAGCAACACACGAAAAGAGTGCAAAGTTTCTTCTGGCTTTACGTTAGTAACTCGACACACTGACCTCTGCAATTCCCTCAACCCTGCCCGTCAGCCACATTTGTGGCTGACGCACTGCTCTAAACTCTCTCGTAATTGTCACTTTAAAAGTCACAGGGATGTGATGTTCAGTTTTTCGAAGCTCTCAATCGAGCGTAAGCTGCGCTACGCCATGATGACCACCGCTGAGGTAGGTCTTCTGGTGAGCCTGATTGTGTACAGCGTATCCGACTATAGCAAGTCGAAAGATGCAATGATGGAGCGCATTCAAACTTTGGCTGAAGTCTTCGCTATGACATCGGAGGCGGCTGTTTACTTCCACGATGTTGCTGCCGGCAACGAGCTACTTCATGGTCTGGATGTTGTCTCTTCCGTTGAAGAAGCCTACCTTCTTCTACCCAATGGCCAAAAGCTTGCCAGTTATACCCGTTCTGATAATCAGACATTCACAAAATTACTTCTTCCCCCCGGTAAGCGCACAGTGGAAGTGTCGGACGACTGGCTGGATGTGGCCCGTGCAATTGAGTTTGAAGGCCAACCCATCGGCACTATTGTTATCCGCGCCAGCCTGGAGCCACTCTCCAAGCAGATAACCCTGAATATCATGGCCGCCCTGATGATCACCATTCTGGCGATTATCATCTCTTATCTGGCGGCTTACCGCATGCAGCGCATCATATCCAACCCCATTACTGCACTTGCTGAGGCCATGAGGCAGGTTTCCTCCTATCAGCTGTTCTCCCATCGTCTGGAGAAAACCAATGACGATGAAATTGGTCAGCTCTACGAACGCTTCAACGAAATGATGGACCTGGTTCACCGTCGGGACGAGAAGCTCAACAAACACAAGGATGAGCTGGAAAATACTGTTCAGCTTCGTACCGAAGCGCTGAACATGGCGAATGAGAACCTTCGTGAAGCCATTGAGGAAGCCAACGTTGCCAAGGAAGCTGCACTGGATGCTGCCAAAGCTAAAAGCTCATTCCTTGCCAACATGAGCCACGAAATTCGTACCCCCATGAACGGCGTGCTCGGCATGCTGGAGTTACTGCGGGATACCCGCCTGGAGAAAAGCCAGAAAGATTACCTCGAAACGGCTTATGGCTCTGCCGACGCTCTGCTGCAAATCATCAACGATATTCTCGACTTCTCCAAGATCGAAGCCGGTAAGCTGGAGCTGGAACAGATTGATATGAGCCCCAGCAGTCTGGCAGATGATGTGTCCGCACTGTTAGCCAGCCGCGCTCGGGAGAAGAAAATCGAACTGGGATGTTATACCGATGTAAAAATGCCCGCAGCCGTGAAAGGCGATCCGGTGCGCCTGCGTCAGGTGCTCACCAACCTGCTGGGCAACGCGGTGAAGTTTACGGAGTCTGGTGAAGTTGTAGTGCGTGCACTCTACAAAGGCACAGAAAACAACCAGCACACCATTCTCTTTGAGGTGGAAGACACAGGCATCGGTATCCCTGAAGAAGTGGTTCCTACCCTCTTCCAGCCGTTCACTCAGGCTGACGGTTCTACCACACGGAAGTTTGGTGGCACAGGCTTGGGTCTAACGATTTCTCGCCAGCTTGTGGAAATCATGGGGGGCGAACTGCAGGTCTCCAGTAAGCTTGGGGAAGGCTCCAAGTTCTACTTTGAGATTAAAATGGGTATCAGCGATGGTGCCGACCTGCCCAAACATTACGAAACCATGGATCTTTCCAATATCTACGCTCTGGTTGTGGATGATAACCCCACCAATCGGGAGATTATGCACCGCTATCTGGAAGCTTGGGGTATCGACCACGCCCTGGCAGAAGGCGGCCCTCAGGCGTTAGACAAAATGCATGACGCTGTTATCGCAGGGCGTCCCTTCCAACTGGTATACCTTGATATGCAGATGCCGGAAATGGACGGTATCACTCTTTCCAAAGCCATCGCCAACGACAAAGACCTCGGCGACTGCCGTCGTATTATGCTGACCAGCGCCGGTCATCTGTGTGCCAAAGAACAAAAAGAGGCTATGCTCCACGGCAGCCTTGCCAAGCCTTTCCGGCAGTCCCAACTGCTGGACCTGACTATGGAAGTCATGAACAAGCACACGGCGACAGAGCCAGTGCCTGTGAAAAAGACAGTTATTAAAACCACATTTGAAGACAAATACGATTTACTACTTGTTGAAGACAACCCCGTGAATCAGAAAGTAGCGAGAGCCATGCTCAAGAAACTGGGTATCACCAGGGTTGATCTGGCAGTGAACGGCCTTGAAGCCGTTGAGATGACTGTCAGGAAGAATTACTCACTGGTACTTATGGACTGCCAGATGCCAGAAATGAGCGGCTACGAGGCCACAAGAGCCATCCGTAAAAGAGAGAACGAAACCGGGGCTGAGCGTCACTCAATCATTGCCATGACAGCGAACGCTATGGAAGGTGATCGGGAGAAGTGCCTTGAAGCGGGTATGGATGATTACATCAGTAAACCTGTAAAAAGTGATGCCCTTGGCGAAATACTATCCCGTTGGCTTGAGGCCGATTCAGGAGAGTAAGAGTCAGGCCAAGGGTTTATTCCTCTCAGTGAGAGGCATAGACTGGAACCGCTAACCAGATAGCATGACTACAGAAACCATGAAAACAATAACTCGGCACTCAAAAGAAAAAGGCTCCAGAGCTTTATTTGCTCGGGAGCCTTTTTTTCGCCAAAAGCGCTTAGAAGAACAGAGATACAGCCAACAGTAATACCATGCCAAACAACATGGATGGACGTTGAAACTGATTCGCTTCTTTCAGATCAGAACCCTTGATCACAGGGATAACGGTTGCCAGTGCTGCCACAGGACCGCCCGTCAGGTAGTACTGCATAATCGCCCCACCACAAGCAGTCTGGTGGGGGCTTGGTGCAATTTTGGGGGGGTATCTTGTCTGTATGATTGCCGCATCCATGGTATGGATTTAACAAAAAAGCCCTCAGAGCAAAAGCTTCAAGGGCTTTGAGTTATACGACAGATTTCTTTTTAGAACTGGTCAGCTGTCAGTTCAAACAGTGGCTCGGCACCGGAGCGTACTGCTTTGCTCAAGCTGTCGATGCGCGGCAACAGTCGTTTGAAGTAGTAGCGGGCAGTGGTCAACTTGCCCTGATAGTAGCTTTCATCTCCAGAGCCTTTCTGTGCAGCCGCAGCCATGCGCGCCCACATATAGGCGTAAGTTACGTAACCAAAGGTGTGCAGATATTCTACAGAGGCCGCACCCACTTCATTGGGGCTTGATTTGGCTCTTTCAATAACAGCGTTGGTCAGGCTTTCCAGCTCGTTCAAGGCTTCGCCCAGAGGCTTGGTAAACTCTTCCAGACCCACTGTCGTTTCAGAATCCAGAAAGCCACGAATCTCTGTAGCAAATAATCCAAACAGCTTGCCCCCATTCGCAACGGTTTTACGCCCCATCAGGTCGAGGGCCTGAATGCCGTTGGTACCTTCGTAAATCTGGGCGATGCGCACATCGCGCACCAACTGCTCCTGCCCCCACTCGCGGATATAGCCGTGGCCACCAAACACCTGCTGGCCCTGTACACAGTTTTCCAATCCAATATCGGTAAAGAAGGCTTTGGCAACCGGCGTAAGCAAGGCCACCAACCCTTCCGCCCTGGCCTTCACAGCCGCATCTTCTGCATGCCTGGCAAGGTCAAGCTGCATGCCCACATACGTGGAGAATGCACGACCAGCTTCGGTAGTGGCCTTAATGTTCATCAGCATACGACGCACGTCTGGATGAACAATAATCGGGTCGGCTGCCTTATCCGGCTCGGCAGGGCCAGTAGCCGCACGGCTTTGTAAACGATCCTTGGCATACTCAACAGCACTCTGATAACTCATCTCAGAGCAGCCAAGCCCCTGAAGGCCAATGGACAGACGCTCGTAGTTCATCATAGTGAACATGGCAGCAAGGCCTTTGTTCCGCTCACCTATGAGGTAGCCTTTCGCACCATCAAAGTTCATCACACAGGTCGCAGACGCCTTAATACCCATTTTGTGCTCGATGGAACCACAGGACACAGCATTTTTTTCACCCAGAGAACCATCATCGTTCACCATGATCTTGGGAACCAGGAACAGGGAGATACCGCGGGGGCCTGCGGGGGCATCTGGAAGTTTTGCCAAAACCAGATGAATGATGTTGTCGTTCAGGTCATGCTCACCACCAGTAATAAAGATTTTTGTACCGGTTATAGCGTAAGAACCATCAGCCTGAGGCTCGGCCTTGGTGCGAATAATACCAAGATCAGTACCAGAGTGAGGTTCGGTCAGGCACATGGAGCCGGACCAGACGCCCGCATACATATTGGGCAGATAAGCGCTCTTCAGCTCCTCACTGGCGTGGGCGTTAATGGCAAGGCAGGCACCAGCCGACAGGGTTGGGTACAGGGTGAAGGCGTTATTGGCGCTGTACATCATCTCTTCAAACAGAACGGACAACATCTTCGGCATACCCATACCGCCGAACTCAGGATTACCGCCAAGGCCAACCCAGCCGCCTTCAGCATAAGTCGCGAAAGCCTCTTTGAAACCTGCGGGAGTGGTGACTTCACCGTCCTTCCAGGTGGCACCTTCTTCATCGCCAGAGCGGTTCAGAGGAGCCAGTTCACGGCTGGTCAGCTTGGCACCTTCCTCGAGAATCGCGTCTGCGGTTTCAGGATCCACAACGTCCGCAAGCCCCGGTAGAGATGCCCACAAATCCCCTGCACCGAAGACTTCATTGAGAACAAACTGCATATCTCGCAGTGGAGCCTTGTATTCAGCCATCTTCAACCTCGTATGCTTTTGTCTTTATTGGTTGTAAAGAGTGATACGTATAATACTCGCTATTGGCTCACCTTCAAACGGGCGTTTGATTTATTTCCTACCTCAATTAACCCCTTGTGCCAACACTTTGAACGAGAAGCCCACAAACTGGTTATTTTCTACCTTGGTGTTTACAGTAAAAGTTCAGTCTGGTTCATCGTCGAGGGAGTGACTGATGGATATTATCTGGTTAATGGTTCGGGTCTGGCTGGACCTCTATCTGCTGCCCAGCTGGATGCACGATCGCACACCAGAAGCTAAGCACCCCTACAGGCGTATGTTTACCCGCCGTCATCAACTCAAGCGTCGCATCGTAAAAAGCGTTTGGATTGGTGCAGCCCTACTGATTCTGATAAACCCTATGCTGCATATTCTGCTCGTTATCTCATTGCCAGCGGCTCTACTCAGTTTCGCAATTCTTGACGAAACGCACTGATACTCAACCGAACAAATCCATAGCCGATAACGTTTCAGACTTTTCTGAAACGGATATCGGCCATGCTCACCTACCTCACATTTCACTTCCGGAAACTGCAAGCTGTTATGCTGCTCCTACTGTTAAGTATTGCCGCAACCAGCCATGCAGAGTGGTTTGATGGTGTGATTATTTCCGGCGGTAATGATTTCAGCAGTAACGCAAACTTAAATAACTACCGTGTTTCTGTATTCCAAACCTGGGATGCCCGCTGGTTTAACGAAGGGGACTGGTATATTGGTGGGTATTACGACCTCTCCATCAACCGCTGGAAGAGCAAACTTTCCAATGGCCCCGGAGTCAGTGTAAAGGGGCAGGACCACATCAACGCTATTGCCTTCTCCCCCGTATTCCGCATAGCCCGCAAATCACCATGGTTCGGTACGGTCGTGCCTTTTGCAGAAGCAGGCATCGGCCTGTCTTATCTATCTGGCAGCACCTTGAAAGCCAAAAACGAAAAGCCGGTGAATTTAGGTATCCGTCTGCAGTTTGAAGATCGTATTGGCTTCGGATTCCAGTTTGGTAAACATCAGCAGTTTCAGGTAATCCTGCGGGCATTCCACTACTCCAACGCAGGCCTGCATGCTAACAACAATGGCGTAAACCTGCAGGAAATCGCCTTTGGCTGGTCTTTCTAACAAACCTTAAGGCTGCACCAAAACCCCGGGTGCAGCCGCCACTGCCCACAGTGACGCCTCCGCTTCAAACCAGGCTTTTGCATCTTCATCCGTAGCCTTACGCAGCTGAGTTGCTCCCAGCCAGTCTTTCACCAGCTCCGCCTTATCGTCCACAAAGGCTGCTGCGACAGACACCAGATCAAGCTCTGGAGAAACCACCATCACCACACCGCGGGCATAGAGGCGTTGCAGTTCACTCCATGGGATTTGAGCCGTTTCCATATTGAGTTTTTCTGCAGTGGTTAATTCTTCCGGCAGATCAGTCATGGCTACATCTTTCTATGATTATCTTGAGGCAGGCAGAGTCTCGCACAGTTGCTGAGCAGATTCACGCCCCCTGCACTGTGCTGTGATTTCGTGGTTGGATGTATAAATCACTACAGATACAGCAAAGAAAGCCGAAATCACCTGCAGCAGGCCACACAACAGAATACGGCAGGTGACACCATGGAAGTCAGGCAGCCCGGATCACACTCATACGACCAAGCTTCACAAATCCAGCTTGTTCCCACCCAAAAGCAACCGCAAGGACAGCGTTTTACTGCTGAGGCCCTCACCCGGACGGAGGCTCACCCGCCCCTGTCCGCACGAGAGATCCACAGAATCAACCTGTCCCCTAACGATGCGGATGCTCATATCCAAAAGCTTCTCAATATTGTTGAGCAGCGTCTCAACCTGATGCCTGAGATGGTCTGCATCAAAAGAGCTCTGGGAGATGCCATTTACGACCCGGATCAGGAAAAAAGGGTTTTACAACAGGCATGGGAAATAGGTGCGAAGCTGGAGATCTCCCCTCTACTTGTAGAAAATTTCATCCAGCAGCAGATGGAAGCTGCCAAAATTACCCAGCGTGACGCTGCGCCATTGCCGGATCAGGAAACACATAGAAATCGCGAGGTACTGGAGAACAGAAAAGCAGCTCTACGCAAACAGATAGCTGAGCTGATGCAACCGATGCTGGAAGCTTTCAAGCCGCTCTCGGAGTCTCTCTACTTGCGATCAGTTTCTGAGAGAGTTGATACACTCGTCAGAGCGTCCAGTATCCAAAACCCGGAGGTCTGGGAGGCCATCAAGATATCCCTCTCCCCCGTAAACTGATAGATTCATAACGCAGAAACGGGCTCATTGAGCCCGTTTCACGTTTAAAAGACTGTGGATATCAAGCGATTAGAAGTTCGCAGCATCCATAGCCATCAGACTATCAGCACCTGCTTCGATACAGCTCTTATGCATCTGAACACGTGGCAGAACCTTCTGGAAGTAGAAGTCTGCTGTCTGAACCTTAGCTGTGTAGAAAGCTTCTTCGGTGGTGCCTTCAGCCAGTTTCGCATTCGCCAGACGTGCCATATCAGCCCACAGATAAGCCAGGATCACGTAACCGGAGTACATCAGGTAATCCACAGAAGCTGCGCCTACTTCCTCACGGTTCTGCATCGCCTTCATACCCACCTTCATGGTGATGTCGCCCCACTCCTTGTTCAGAGCGCCTAGCTGAGAGGTGTAAGCACTCAGAGCTTCGTTATCCGCGTGTTCCTTGCAGAACTTGTGAACAACCTTGGTAAAGCCTTTCAGCGCTTCGCCCTGGGACATCAGAACCTTACGGCCCAGCAGGTCGAGCGCCTGAATACCAGTGGTGCCTTCATACAGCAGGGAAATACGGGCATCACGGACATTCTGCTCCATGCCCCATTCGCTGATAAAACCATGGCCACCGTAGCACTGAACACCGTGATTCGCGGCTTCAAAGCCCGTCTCAGTGATAAATGCCTTAATGATTGGGGTCAGGAAGCCCAGCATGGCGTCAGCGGCCTTGCGCTCTTCTTCACTCTCAGCGTGCTGCATGATATCCACCTGCTTGGCAGCGTAGTAAACCAGCGCACGGTTACCTTCGGTGAAGGCCTTGATGGTCAACAGCATGCGGCGAACATCAGGGTGAACGATGATGGGATCAGCAGGGCCTTCCGGGTTCTTGGGGCCAGTCAGGGAACGCATCTGCAGACGCTCGCGAGCGTAAGTCAGGGCGCCCTGGTAAGCGATCTCAGAGTGAGCCAGGCCCTGCAGCCCCGTTCCCAGACGCGCAGTGTTCATAAAGGTGAACATGCAGTTCAGGCCCTTGTTGGGAGGCCCGATCAGGTAACCCGTAGCTTCGTCGAAGTTCATCACACAGGTTGCGTTACCGTGGATGCCCATTTTGTGTTCAATAGAACCACAGGACACAGCATTACGCTCACCGGCAGAGCCGTCTTCGTTTGGCAGGTTCTTGGGAACGATAAACAGGGAGATGCCCTTGGTGCCCTCAGGTGCGTCTGGCAGGCGGGCCAATACGATATGAACAATGTTGTCCGCCATATCGTGCTCACCGGCAGAGATAAAGATCTTGGTGCCGGACACTTTGTAAGTGCCATCAGCCTGAGGCTCGGCCTTGGTGCGCAGCATACCGAGGTCAGTACCACAGTGAGGTTCGGTCAGGCACATCGTCCCCGTCCATTCACCGGACACCAGCTTGGTGAGGTACGTTTGCTGTTGCTCAGACGTGCCGTGAGCGTGCAGGGTGTTCATGGCACCGTGGCTCAGACCGGGGTACATGCCCCAGGACCAGTTGGCACTACCAATCAGCTCGCTCATCACCAGATTCAGGGACTCAGGCAGCCCCTGACCACCAAACTCTGGCTCGTGAGCCAGTGAAGGCCAGCCGCCTTCCACAAACTGCTCGTAAGCAGCTTTAAAGCCAGTTGGAGTTTTCACCCCCTCTTCAGACCAGATACAGCCTTCCTGATCACCCACCTGATTCAGGGGAGACAGAACCTGTTCACAAAACTTGGCACCCTCTTCGATGATCGCATCCACCATATCCGGCGTCGCGTCCTCAGCTCCGGGCAGAGTGGCATAGTGTTCGGGGTAGTTCAGGAGTTCGTCGCGTACAAAGCGGATGTCACGCAAAGGGGCCTTATATTCTGGCATAGCTTGTGACCTCGGTATTTATGATTATCATTGGTCGGCTTGGGCCGTTTATCGCAGCCTGTTAGCAAATTATAACAGACGATTAAAACAGGTGTTTGAAAACTACGTATCTACACGTACTCTGTCAAGAGCTGACAACACCTCTTTTTATCCAGAAAAGCCTCTACTACGTCTCCTTCCACCGTCTTTCCAAGGCTCATCTCTGCTTTCCTACGACTCCCCCAAAGCAGCGGATCAGGATTCAAACTTGCACAGGGGCACACACATCAGGATACAGACCATGGCATCCTTATCATTCCGGCAGGCAGACGCACATCTATCAAAGGTTCCACCCAGTTCTGTACAGGTTTTCTCCCCCATAAGCTCACACTCCTGATGCTCTTCCAGCCATTTCCCGCCGTCTTTCAGGCAGGAGAGAACATTCACCGGGCCGGAGGCTGAGATTTGCGCAGGAATCGAACGGGTCACTTTCAGGCCTGAAATTACACCCTGCTCCTGCAGAGCCATGGCGGCTTCGACCTGTTGAGGGCCACTGGACGTCCAATGCATGGCAACAGGCTCAGGGCCTTGAGTGGCCGCACAAGCCGTCAGGAATACCACAGAGAAAGCCATGATGATTTTTGCGAACAGGTTTGAGATTCCCATGCCGTTACACCTCTTATTTATATTGTTGGAGGAAGAGTGAGGTGTTCCGCCACATGTTCCGGTGAAGGGTTTTCCAAGTGGGGAACCACTCCCAGACATGGTACAGGCAGCAGCCCTTTGAGTGTTGTAAGGTTTTCGTCAAACCGGCTCATATCGGGCTCTGCACGATTCGCCACCCAGCCAACGGGCTTGAGGCCATCTTTGTAAATCGCCTCCAGAGTCAGCACTGCGTGGTTGATGCAGCCGAGTGTCATACCCACCACCAGAATCACCGGCACATTGAGCTTTTTCGGCACACTGGAATACATTTCCCGTGGAGACAAAGGCACACGCCAACCGCCCGCACCTTCTATCAGAGTAAAGTCCGCCCCTTTCATCATCACACCCCGGCAGTAGCCCGCCAGCTGATCGGCACTCACCCGCTTACCCGCTTCCTGCATGGCGATATGGGGAGCGATGGCTGGCTCCAGCGAAACAGGGTTGATCTGTTCATAGGGTAAATCCATAGTGATGGCCTGCTGCAGTGCCAGAGCATCGCTGTTGCGCAAACCGTCCGGGGTTTGCTCGCAGCCGGAGGCGACAGGTTTAGCGGCAGCTGTCGTCAGCCCATCCAGCCTCGCTCGCGCCAGCAATCCGCATGAGATAACAGTTTTGCCCGCGTCGGTATCAGTACCCGTTACAAATACAGTCTGTTTCATAGAAAACGGCTTTTCTCTTCAATTTTCATAGGCAGCTTTATGTAAAACGCCATAAACCACCTGATAGCTTGCCGGTAGCCCTTTCTCGGTGGCAAACGGCTTATAGCCCTCAGACAGCTTGCGCAGCACGCTCCGCCCAGCCAGACCTTTTTGCTGCTTTTCGACAACCGTATTGGCTCCCAATGCTTTCATTTCCCGGAGCAGGTGGGTGACAGTTGGGTAATACAGGGTTTCTGTCTGCTGACGCAGGGAGACCACTTTCAGATCAGAATCGGCTGCCCTTTGCTTTTGGCGAGCAAGACTTTCGTAGGTATTCACATGAGGTTTGTCGTCTACAGATTGCCAGGCCGAACTCAGCTCATGGAGGCTGCCTTCTGTCAGTGTGGAATAAACAAACCAACCGCCGGGTTTCAGTACACGATGAACCTGCGCCATCACTTCGGAAAGACAATCACACCACTGAATCGCCAGGCTGGAAAACACCAGATCAAACGTCTCTTCCTCAAACGGCAGTTCCTCAATATCTCCAATTGCCCAGTGGCAGTTGGCCAGTGCAGGATTTTCGCTGGCAAAGTCGAGCATGCCTTGAGAAATGTCGAGCCCGGTAATATCAGCATTGGGATAGCGGGACAACAAAGCATGGGTTTCATTGCCCGTACCGCATCCCATATCGAGAATGGAAGATTGAGCCCCCAGCTCTGGAAGTCCAAGCCGGGCGCGGGCAGCCACTCGCTGCTGCAGAGTGGCAGCGGCATCGTAGGTGCTGGCAGCCTTGCCAAAGGTTTCTGCTATGCGGCGTTTGTTCTGTCGGGCTGGGAGTACATCCGGTGCTTCTGGAAAAAGAGATACAGGCATGGGCGTCATAGTATTGTTTTTATGGTGTGAACCACAGCCTCCGTATGATCCAGAAAGATAGCGTGACTTCCGGACAGAACCTGCACATTGTGAGCCGGTGCCAGTTTTTTCAGATCATCCGCAATGCCTGCTTTTGCCAGAGGGTCGCTTTCTGCCAACAGGTGCACCGCTGGGCAGGTGATGTCTTTCCACTGAGGGCGGGCATCTTCTGCCAGACGATCCAGCAAAACTCGCCAGTCTGCTGGTTGAGAAATCGCCCACTTCACAGACGCTCTCAAGGTTCGGATAGTGGCTTTCAGGTTCTCACTGCCCCGGGCACAAATCGGCGCAAAGCCTTTCATGGTCAGCTGAATATCCGCTGCTATGCCATCTGCAAATTCCTGATACGCATCGGGATGCTTGCCCGCAGGCCAGTCATCCGCAGCCACAAAACGTGGCGTGCTGCCCATGGTGACAAGGCCGGACACCTTGTCAGGATTTTGTGCGGCATAACGGGCACAGAGGTTGCCGCCTAAAGACCACCCCACCAGCAATGCAGGCTGCTCCCCCACTTGCAGATCCAGGGCAGACAGCAATGCGTCCCAGCTTTCCCCTTCCGCATCTGCGAGGGAGAGGCTGCTAACACTGAAGCCTTCATCAACCAGAGCACCTTCCAGAGGGCTCATAACATCGGCTGACATACACCAGCCAGATACCAAAATCACACGGCTCATCCCTGGCCCTCCTTTACTGCATTTTCCAAGGCGATTAAGAGTTGGTCGATATGCGCTTCCGAGTGACTGGCACTCAAAGTGACACGCAGGCGGGACGCACCTTTCGGCACAGTGGGCGGGCGAATGGCTGTGACCAGAATCCCCTGCTGCTCCAGCGATTCACTGAGTGACAATGCCTTCTCAGCACTACCCACCATAATGGGCTGAACAGGCGTATGGGAATCCATTAACTCCAGCCCAAGCTGTTCGCAGCCTGAACGAAACTGTTGAATCAAGGTCTGCAGTCTTTCACGACGCCAGTCTTCTGTTTGCAGCAAACGAAGGCTGGTGCGGGTCGCTTCAGCCACCGCCGGTGGCATGGCCGTTGTGTAGATGTAGGAACGGGCGAACTGGATCAAGGTTTCAATCAGCGCCTCACTACCAGCGACAAACGCACCGGATGTACCGAAGCCTTTGCCCAGCGTTCCCATAAGAATGGGTAGCTCACCCATGCCCATATCAAATAAATCAGCAACACCACGACCACCCTGTCCCACAGAACCAAAGCCGTGGGCATCATCCACCATCAGCCAGGCGTTATGGCTGTGCGCAACTTCGGCGAGTTCTTTCAAGGGGGCGATATTACCATCCATACTGAATACGCCATCACTCACCACCAGTTTGCGCCTGCCTTCGCTGCGTTCAAGCTTTTTCACAAGGCTTTGGGGGTCACAATGGAGATAACGCTGAAAACGAGCACCGGATAACTGACCAGCATCCAACAGGGATGCATGGTTCAACCGATCCTGAAAAACTGCATCACCCTTGCCCAGCAGGGCACTGATCACGCCAAGATTGGCCATATAACCCGTAGAGAACAGCAGCACACGGGGCCGGCCGGTAAACGCTGCCAGCTCCTCTTCAAGCCGGTGATGTGCCCGGCTATGACCGGAAATCAGGTGGGAGGCACCGCCACCCACGCCATATTCGTTTGCGGCCTTCTGAAAACTGCGAATCACTTCGGGATGATTGGCAAGGCCAAGGTAATCATTGCTGCAGAACGCCAGACGCTCTTTACCATCCACGACGAGGTTGGGTTGCTGCGGGCCATCCACTGTTCGGCGCCTGCGGTAGAGGCTTTGGATCCTGCGTTCCTGCAGGACGCTGTCTAAATCAAACGTCATACGGCTTAAACCGCAGCGTCTACGAACAGATGTTCATCCTGCTTTTTCTGAACCTGCTCCAGCAAATCTGCTTCCTGCTGGTCGTCATCCTGTTTCACTACCCGACGTTCCGGGCGAATACCCAACTTTTCAAACAGCAAACGGTCTTTGTGAGCTGCAGGGTTGGGAGTGGTCAGCAGGCATTCGCCGTAGAAGATGGAGTTAGCACCAGCCAGAAATGCCATGGATTGCATCTGCTCGTTCATCTCTTCACGGCCTGCAGAAAGACGAACGTGGGATTTGGGCATCATAATCCGGGCTACAGCAATGCAGCGGATAAATTCGAATGGCTCCAGATCGTCCACATTGTCCAGCGGAGTGCCATCTACCTTAACCAGC
This sequence comes from Parendozoicomonas verongulae, assembly GCF_009711465.1. GTDB lineage: Bacteria > Pseudomonadota > Gammaproteobacteria > Pseudomonadales > Endozoicomonadaceae > Sansalvadorimonas > Sansalvadorimonas verongulae. The sequence goes on from NZ_SMME01000849.1 coordinate 22,217, forward strand.
ATATTGATGGGCACACTTTCCGGGTGCACAGGCAGGTTCGCCAGATTCACCAGCAGGCCAGCGCGGTCGCGTACGCTTTCGCCCATGCCGAGAATGCCACCACTGCAAATCTTCATGCCGGAATCCCGCACATAAGAGAGGGTCTGCAAACGCTCTGAGTAAGTGCGGGTGGTGATGATGCTGTCGTAAAACTCTTTGGAAGAGTCCAGGTTGTGGTTGTAGTAATCCAGTCCGGCCTCTTTCAGTTGCTCAGTTTGCTCCCGGCTGAGCTTGCCCAGGGTCATGCAGGTTTCCAGCCCCAGCTCTTTAACTCCTTTCACCATTTCCAGTACATAGGGGAAATCTTTGGCGGGCGGGTTTTTCCAGGCAGCCCCCATACAAAAGCGGGTGGTGCCGGATTCTTTGGCCTGCTTTGCTTTGTCCAGAACCCTCTGCACCTCCATCAGCTTTTCTTTCTTCAAACCAGTGTTGTAGTGGCCGCTCTGAGGGCAGTACTTGCAGTCTTCCGGGCAGGCACCGGTCTTGATAGACAGCAATGTACTCACCTGCACCTCGTTCGGATCAAAGTGCTGACGGTGTACGGTTTGCGCCTGAAATATCAAGTCGTTGAAAGGCATGGCAAACAGAGCTTCAACTTCCGGGATAGTCCAGTTGTGACGAGTCACAGCGTCACGACCTGTCAAAGAGTCTTGCCCTTGGGTGTGGTTCATATCAGGAGTTGTCTCGGCTGTTGTCTGTGCAGGCATAAGATTGGTCTTTGAACGTTCTCTGATCCCGGCTCTTGTGGCTGGGTGTTTTTATCGGAAGCTTTGGCGATAATACCCTATGGGAGAACCCAGTCAACTGAAAGAAGTTGCACAAGTTGACCCATGGTTATTTTTTATACAGGTATCTTAAAATAAGATCGCTCGCTGGATGAATATCCTACACTTGTCCGCCTCCCTTACTCCCCTAGAAGACCAGATCCATGCACCGATCAGCTTTTTATGTTGCAGTGCTCCTTGTCTCTTTGAGTGCAACCTTGCCTTTAAAAATTTTGGCCAACGAAGAGAAGGGTGGTTATTACTGGAACCCTACACTTCTCTTTTCTTCACAACCCCACCAAACCATAGGATCGGACTCCCCTCAATCTACCCTGTACCCTGGTACGAACACTGGAGCTTCTGCTAACTTATGGTTGCCCTCCCCCCTTCAAAAGTTAAATGCCTTTATAGAGGATCCCGATAAGTCACAAGGCATCCAAAAAGTATTGCATGATAATGGCGGCGGTCAGTGGCTGGCCTACAGATTGAGAGTTCTGAGCAACTATGAGGTTGAATTTGTTATTGATAACCGTTACTCAATGGCAACACCCGATGGTATGTATGGCCCAGACCGCAGACAGATGACGCGATTTGAAGAACTCAAGTTCAGACTTGGCAATATGGTAAGGCTGCTCACTTATCTGCCAATCAGAAAAATTACTCTGAGAACATTCAATTCGGCCCCTGTGGAATTCTCTTACGCACAAAATGAACGTCCTGATCAGCTATACCATGCGATACATCAATTCATTCAAACAATAGTGCTGGACCATTCCAGCACACCGTTAAATGGCATCCTGCATTCGCTTATGCAGAGCTCGCCAGCACCAAAAGTCATCTACCTCTTCACCGATGGTGAACCCAATGATGCTGGAGGCACTGATGAATTTTGCCGACGTGTCACTGAGAGAAATCCTGAAAAATTCCCGTTGTGCATTATTGCCTGCACAGGAGATGATGACTGTATGAAGTGGCTTAATAAGCTGGACAGAAAAGCTGCCCGAGTGCATGTAGTAGATGATCCGCAATCCGAGAGGGAAGAGATAAAAAAGGTGCAAGGGAACCAGTTTCCAGTGTCTGAGTCTTTCCTTTTACTTTCTGCTCTATTAGGCCCGGTTGACCCTCTTTTTGATAAGGCCGATGAAAACTACATATTTACTCGCAATGAATTTGAAGAAATAAGAGGTGAAAAGGTCACCGATCAAGTGTACCAAAAGTACCGGCGTGAAGCCGGGAGCCTTCAGTTTGATAAAGATCAAGCCGAAGCTATGGAATGCACTATTATGTGAGCCTTTGGGCGATATTGATGTTTATGCTGAAAGCTGGGGAGCATGGGGTTGCTATGTGCCTGCTCTGCCTTGATGACTGCTCTCCAGTACAGAGTATTTGCAACAGCTGTCTCATCAACCTTCCTGCCTTGAGAAGTTGCTGCGATAAATGCCGGGAGCCTTTTCCTCCTCATCAACCAGATGATTCCATTCTCTGCAAACGCTGCCAAACCACGCCCCGTCACTTTGAGAGCTGTATCTCACCACTGATTTATCGGTTTCCGGTGTCCACTATGGTGCAGAAGATAAAGTACAATCGCTGTCTGCTTTTCGAACGCCCGTTAACAGCTCATCTGGTTAACAGTCTTCAGGATCACTACTGTGATACGCCATGGCCAGAGGCTTTGATTCCCGTACCTTTGCATTGGTGGAAGTTGCGTAAACGAGGTTTCAATCAGGCAGGAGTGATTGCATCACAGCTTTCCAAAGCCACAGGTGTCCCTGTACTTCACAGCCATGTAAAACGAGTCAGCCACGGTACACCCCAACAAGGACTTTCCGCCAGCCAGCGACAAAAAAATATAAGAGGGGCTTTTGCCATTAAGAAACCCATTCCCTTCACCCATATTGCAGTTGTTGATGACGTAATGACCACCGGTGCCACCACAGAGGAGCTTTGCAGAGTGCTCAAAAAGCATGGAGTGCAAACGGTTGATGTCTGGTGTCTTGCCCGCACGCCCACCTTTTAACTGCCAGGCTGGCACTCTTGTGAGATCTTTGAAAGACAGCACCATTTGATTAGTTAGCCTAACTAATTATAATGGCGCAATGAAACTTGAAAAAGCTCTTGCCTCAATGGATCGGCGGATGTCCAAAGTCTGGCGCACGATGGATTCTCCACCGGATGCCCAGGCGCTGACATGCAATGAATACGACTACCTGAAAACCGTTCAGATACTGGGTAATCCCCGGTTGTCGGAGATAGCGGAAGATCTCTCGGTTAAAAAGCCGTCAGCCACCAGCATGATTATGCGACTGGAAAAACAAGGTATGGTGCAGCGCTCCCCCTGCCCGGAAGATCGCCGGGCTAGCCGCATTTCTCTTACTGAGAAAAGTCAGGAGCTGCTCCGCCATGACGATGTTTTCTATGCAAGCTTTGCTGATCAGATCAGGCACAAGCTCAGTGAGAAAGATTGTAACGAACTAACGCGCCTTTTAACCCTGGCAGCAGAATAAAATGTCTGAAAGTACAACCAAAACCAGTGAAATAAGCAACCAGCCCATTAGCAAACTGTTCTGGCGTTACACCTTACCAGCCGTTATGGGCATGGTGGTGAATGGCCTGTATGCCGTTATTGACGGCATTTTTATTGGCCGTGCCGTAGGCGCAGAGGGCCTTGCCGCTATTAACCTTGCCTGGCCTCTTTTTGGGGTTCTTATCGGTATTGGTTTGATGATTGGTATTGGTGCGTCGGCGCAATACTCTATTGCCCGAGGTGCCGGAAAGCACGGTAAAGCCCAAAACATATTGGGCAACGCTTTTGTCTTGCTCCCATTATTCAGCTTCATTTTCGGAGCTGTGCTGTACAACTTTACCGTATGGGGAATGGAGCTGCAGAAAGCCTCTGACCAAGTGATGCACCACGGAACTGCCTATCTTCATCTTATGAGCCTTGGCGCACTGCCTGCCATGGCCGGCGCAGCCCTGCCCATGATGGTGCGCAACGATGAACAGCCCCGTCTTGCAACGCAATTGATGTGCCTGGGGGCCGGGTTGAATATTGCCCTCGACTGGCTTTTTGTCGTGTACCTGAAGCAAGAGGTGGCCGGTGCAGCAGTTGCCACAGTGATTGCTCAGCTGGTAGTTACGATTCTGGGAGCAGGTTACTTCTTCAGCAACAGAGCTCTGGAAAAGCTCACTCTGAAGACGCTGAACCTGAACCTCAAGCTTTCATGGCACACGCTGGCCACCGGATTCTCCAGCCTGATCATGTTTATGTATTTCAGTTTTGTGCTGATTATCCATAACCGTCTGTTCAGCGTACATGGCGGTGTTGTAACGCTGGCGGCATTCTCTATTGTGGGTTACGTGCAAACCTTCTACTACATGTTTGCAGAAGGTGTCGGCCATGGTATTCAGCCGCTGGTGAGTTATAACAAGGGAGCGGGTAACAGTAATAATATTCGTGCGGCTCTGATGCTGGCCATGAAAGTTGTACTGGGTGTCGGCATTGCCACACTGCTGCTGATTAACCTGCTTCCCCAGACTATTGCCGGCATCTTCGCCGCTGAAGATCAGGCTCTGATTGAAGCCACCACCACCGGCTTCCGACTGCACCTGTTCACACTGTTCCTTGATGGCCTGATTGTTGTCGGTGCGGCTTACTTCCAGGCGCTGGCATTGGCACGGCTGGCAACATTCATCTCCATGGGCAATATGCTGGTTCAGCTGCCACTGCTGGCGACTTTACCTAACTGGCTGGGAGTTACCGGTGTATGGATCAGCATGCCCATCTCCAATATATTTCTGGCTGTGGTTGTGATTCTGGTGATAAGAAGGGATCTGCGTATGCGCAAAGCCCTGAAGCCTGTGGCAAGTGAAAGCGAGCTGCAGAACGCCGCCTGACCGCATCAATCCATCACGCCCTGCTAGTCTTAATCCGGTAGGTATATCGGATCCGGTTACAGGGTGTGTATTATGAGAAATATAAAATCCAACAAAATCAAAGGCTACACACTTATCGAACTGATGGTTGTCACCCTCATTATCGGTATTCTGGCTGTTACGGCCCTGTACGCTTATCAGATTTACAGCAAGCGGAGCCACTTGGTGGAGGGGCTGGGCATGGCTTCTTCACTGAAAGCCACCATGGCGGATTACTATGCCACCAACGGTGTGTGGCCGGCCGATAACTTTGAAGCTGGCTCCCCTACCATAGTCTCTGGCAATTCGGTTAAAAGCATCAGGATTAGTGGAAACACTCTCATCGTCATCTATAACGAGAAAGTGATTGATGATGGTCAACTGTTGCTCATCGCCTCCACGAACAATGGCAGTATTGAATGGGCATGCCAATCTTCGGTTAATAACGGTGCGATTATCCCTCCGCAACTCCTTCCTGAACGGTGTCGTTAAAAAATCAGTGAAGCCTGTTGGCTAGCTCTCTACAATAGGGACTTTTCCCTTCCGGAGCCAGCTATGACGACTCAGCACCCTTATGAATCCCTGACTCCGGATACCGTCATTGATGCTGTTGAATCCCTCGGCTATTTCAGTGACGCTCGTATCCTTGCCTTGAATAGCTATGAAAACCGTGTATATCAAGTAGGTATTGAAGATAAACAGCCAGTGATAGTGAAGTTCTACCGCCCACTGCGGTGGAGGAAAGAACAGATTCTCGAAGAGCACGCCTTCGCACAGGAGTTAGCTGATCTGGAGATCTCTGTTGTGCCACCAATAGCCAGCGAGAATGGCCAGACCCTTCATGACTTTGCTGGTTTCCACTTCAGCCTTTACACCCGCAAAGGTGGACATGCCCCAGAACTGGATAATATGGATCACCTGTTCAGCCTTGGTCAGCTGATGGGGCGGATTCACAAAGCGGGCTCCACCCACAATTTCAACTATCGCACCGAGATCAATCTGCAGCGTTACGCAAAAGACAGTGCAGCGTTTCTGTTGGAAAGTAATACTATTCCCCAAAGTCTTGTGCCAGCCTACGAGACCCTGGCCCGAGATGTGATCGACAAACTGGAAGTCATTGATGCCCACAACAACCCTGAAGTGATTCGTCTGCATGGGGACTGTCACGTTGGCAACATTCTCTGCCGTGACGATGCGTTTCACTTTGTGGATTTCGACGACTGCATCAACGGCCCGGCCATTCAGGATTTGTGGATGTTCCTGAACGGTGATCGCCAACACAAGATGGCGCAGCTGTCTGAATTGATTGATGGTTACAACGAGTTCCACACGTTCAACCCTGCTGAACTTAACCTGATTGAATACTTCAGAACCCTGCGCCTGATGAACTACAGCGCATGGCTGGCCAGACGCTGGGAAGACCCGGCCTTCCCTATCGCTTTCCCTTGGTTTAACAGTGAGCGTTACTGGGCGGATCACATTCTGGAATTACGAGAGCAGATGGCAGCTCTGGATGAAGAGCCTTTGGAAATGTTTTGATAACATACTGTCCTCAAGCCCTGTCCTGACAGGGCTTTGACTGGTGAATACCGCTTGGTTTCTTCCATTGAAACCAGTGACGATGCAGTGACAAAGTCCCACTTTCAGCGCGTTTGTAGTGAATAAGTCCCGCTACACTTTATCTAATCGGCTACTTTTGAAAATCACTCCACGACTGGGACGTCATTCAGGCATGCGTACGCTGGCTTTATGGATCTTCACCACCCTGTTTTCCTGTCAGCTTCTGGCCGAAAACTCCACGCCTCGCCTACCCAGCCAAGAGGCTATTTCCAAGGCTTTAGAACAAATAAAGCCTGCGGAGAAAACCCTGAGCGCCAAAGAGTCCGAGCTCTCGGATATTTATAAAAAAACCCTTACATTCCTGCGCCAGGCTGCCTCAGAGCAGGAACAGCTAACAACTCTCAAGAAACAAATTGATAACGCCTCAGATGAACTCACCCGGCAGCAGAACGTTCTGGACAGCCTGCCTCTACCATCCGACACAGTACTGTTAGAAAAATACCGGCACCAGCCCGTTGATGAACTGCGTAAACTGCTGGACACCCGCCTTGAAGAAATTTCAGAGCTGCAAAATCAGCTTTCTCGGGTATCTGGCCAGATCACCCACAGCCGTGCACGTCCAGAGCGTAATCAGGCCACCATCAGCAAAAATCAGGAACGACTGAAAGACATCACCACCCAGATCAATCTGTTAGATGTGGACACAGAACTGGCGGCAGACTTAAAGGACAAAAAGCGGGTCTTACTGCAAGCCGAAGCCAACGCACTTCAACATCAGGACACCCGCCTCAATATCGAAATCCGCTCCAGCAGCACCCTGCTTGATCTGGAAACCATGCAACAGCGCCTTCTTAACCGCAGGCTGCAGCTGCTGGAGCAGGAAGTGCTGTCTATGCAGACCATCATCAACTTCAAACGTCGCGCGGCCAGTGAGAAAGCCGTTGCCACGGCCTCACGCTTGAATCGCTCTACCGCAGGCAAGAGTGTGCTACAGACACATGCAGCGTTGAATATGGAAATGAGCCAGCAACTGCTGTCAATCTCCGACCGCCTCAGCCAGCTCACAGCTAAAAGCTCCAGAGTGCGCAACCAGCTCAATAACCTGAGCAATATCGGTCAAACTGTGCAACAGCAGTCTGTACTGCTGGGTGAGAACCGGATTCTTGCACGAATGCTGCGGGAAAACCTGATGTCTCTCCCACACTTCAGCATCGACCCCGGCATTCCCGATATGGTGGCTCAGGCTCGTTTGCAAAAGTTTCAATACGACCAGCAGCGACAGGAACTCACCAGCCCGGAAGCACGTGTTGATGTGGTGATTGAGCAGAACAAGTCGGAGTACGTGTTCAGCCCACAAGACACCAAAGAGCTTCTGCGGCTGATGAAAAACCGGCAGGTGCTTCTGGAAGATTTATCAGGCGAGATTGGCACTCTGCTGAGTACCGCCACCAGCCTTGATCTTGATCAGAAGAATCTGGAAGCGCAGAGTCAGGAACTGTCCAAAAAGCTGGAAGAACGGCTGTTCTGGATTGCCAGTAATCAGGCTCTTGGACTGAACTGGATTCAACAGCTCCCCAAGAACCTTTGGCAGCAGGTGAGCAACATCCCGTGGGATGGCATTCTGCTAGCCTTTACGGATTCCGCCCGTAGCCACTGGCTCTTCACATCTTTGATTCTTGCTCTGGTGCTTTTGCTCCACACTCGCCGCCGCACATTTATGGCCATACAGCGTACCTTCTCACGGAAGATGGGCAATGTACGCCACGATACCCTGACGCTGACACCTACGGCACTCGGCTTAAGCCTGCTGCAGGTGATGCCGCTGCCAGTGCTTATGGGCGTAACAGGTTTGGCGCTGCTTACGGGAGATGGACACTCTGTAGGCGTATCGAACCTCGGCTCCGCCTTTATCGTAACCGCTTTTGCCTGGCTGCTTTTGTCTCTGGCTATCCAGATTCACCGCCCCCATAACATTGCCGTAACTCACTTCCGCTGGCCTCCAGCTCAGTGTCGCAGAATACAGAGTCAATTGATTAAACTGCGGGCAGTGATGGTTCCCTTACTGCTCACGGTAAGCCTTGCCAAGAATCAGCCTACAGATTTGAATCAGGATATTCTCGGCATGACACTGCTGATGGCCGGTTCACTGTTGCAGGGCTGGATGCTATTCCGCCTGATGCAGGAGAGCAGCTATCTGTTCGGCTCCCGCGTGCTCCATATCATGCTGACTCTGGTACTGGTGATAATTGCCTTCGCCCAGCTGCTTCTCACCGCTGCCGGTTATTACTACTCCACCCTGATTCTCCAGTTCCAGCTGGCAGGAACCCTGTATATGGTGGGCGGCGCTGTACTATTGCAGGCACTGGTGATCCGAAGTCTGAATGTGGCAGAACGGCGACTGGCCTTTACCCGTGCCTTAAAGAAACGGGCCGCCAGCAAAGACGGGGAAAATGTTGAAGAGCCTAACCTCGACCTTGCCACCATCAACCAGCAATCCCTGCGCCTGCTCAATTCACTGATGATGGTGGGGCTGTTTATCGGGCTGTACTGGTTCTGGAAAGATCTGTTTGCTCTGCTGAATGTTCTGGATAACGTAACCCTGTGGGAGTTTGCTGCCGGGCAAGAGGGAGGGGAGCCGTTTACCGTTCGGTTAAGTGATTTACTACTGAGTCTGGGCACGCTGGTCACCAGCTTTATTCTGGCCCGCAACCTGCCCGGTCTGCTGGAGATGACTGTACTCTCCCGGCTGAAACTGCGGGCTGGCAGCAGCTATGCCATGACAACTCTGCTCAGTTACACCATCACCTGCGTCGGCTTCATCATGGCCTTAAGCCTGTTGGGTGCCAGCTGGGCCAAGCTGCAGTGGCTGATTGCTGCGTTGGGTATCGGTATTGGTATTGGCTTGCAGGAAATTGTAGCCAACTTTGTTGCCGGTTTGATCATCCTGTTCGAGCGCCCCATTCGTATTGGCGACACCATCACCCTTGGGGAGCTGGATGGTGAGGTGTCCCGTATCCGTATCCGCTCCACTACGGTAACGGACTGGGATAACCGCGAGATCATTATTCCCAACAAGCTGCTTATGGGCGAGAAGTTAATTAACTGGTCTTTAAGCAACTCGATTGTGCGGATTATTCTGCCTTTTCAGGTGGCTCATGGTACCGATCCGAAACTTGTCCAAAAACTCCTGCATCAAGCCGCACAGGAACATGATCGCATTGTTGAGCAACCGGAAACACTGGTGTTACTGATGGAATACGGCAACAGCTCATTGATGTACGAACTGCGCACCCACGTCGCTCACGTGAACGACCGTTTGCCCGTGCGTGATGAACTAAACGCACGGGTTCAGGAACTATTCAAAGAACATGGGGTCACTGTAGCGTACCCCAAACAAGATATTTTCCTGCGGTCACCGGGAGCTGGACATGTCTGAATATGTAACTGAAAGACAGCATCAGGAGATTCGCCAAAGGCCGGATCAACTACTGCCTCTGCACTCGTGCATTCGCATTTTCCGCCAGCGTGTTGAAGGCGATGATGCCTGGACCAGCGGCATTTTGTTGGATGCCAGCCATGATTTACTGTTATTGCAGGTGATCAGCGACCAAATTAACTTCAACGGTTTCCAGATTATTCGCCGCTTCGATATCAGCCATATCGAACGCCCTATTCCTCAGCAAGACTTTCTAATGAAAGCTTTGAAACTACGTGGACAGGAGACAAAGCACCCCGGAATCATTAATCTCGATTCCATGGAAAAAGCACTGCGCACGGCGGCTCGTCTCAGGCCGCTCATGACGGTGTACCAGGAGATTACCGATCCCTCCGTGTGCTGGATTGGACGCATGAGCAAGATTGATAACGATCTGCTCTATCTGCAGTGCATGTCGCCGGAAGCAAGGCTGGAAAGTTCCCTTGACACGTTCGATATCGAAAGCATCACCCGTATTGACTTTGGCGGCTCCTACGAAGATGCTCTATGGCAGGTTTATAACGCCTCATAGAGCAGCCATTACAACAAATGAAACACACATACGCTGATCTGGGTTCCGCCTTCTCGTCTCCCGTTCAGCCGCAACCGCTGGATAACCCAGAGCTGGTAAGCAGCAATCGAGAAGTCATCGAACAACTCTCTTTGGATTCCTACTCACAGGAAGAACTGACTCAGCTTTGCAATGGCTCAAAGCCTCTGAATGAGTCCTCACCTGTGGCAATGGTGTATGCAGGCCACCAGTTTGGCAGCTGGGTTTCTCGCCTGGGGGATGGACGAGCATTATTACTGGGAGAACTTCATGGCGCAGACGGCAAACTCTACGACCTTCACCTCAAAGGCGCAGGCTTAACACCCTACTCCCGCAGTGGCGATGGCCGGGCAGTTCTTCGTTCCACTATTCGGGAATATCTGTGCAGTGAAGCCCTTCACCACTTAGGCATTCCCACAACTCGCTCCCTTTGCCTGATTAACAGCACGACACCGGTTTATCGAGAAAAAACAGAAACCGGTGCAGCTATGATTCGCGTGGCAGAGAGCCATGTACGCTTCGGGACATTCGAATATTTCAGCTACAGCAAACAGCACGAGCAACTGCAGATACTGGCTGACTATGTGATCTGGCGTCACTTCCCTCAATGGCAGGACGACGAAAGTCGTGTAGAGAAACTGTTGGCAGAGGCCGTAACACGCACCGCAGAAATGATAGCCCTCTGGCAAGCCGCAGGCTGGTGCCACGGAGTGATGAATACCGACAACATGTCCATCCTCGGCCATACCATTGATTACGGACCTTTCGGTTTTCTCGACGGCTTTGATGCCGGGCATATCTGCAATCACTCAGACTGGCAGGGACGCTACGCCTTCAACCGCCAGCCTGAAATTGGTTACTGGAACTGCGCCGCACTGACTCAGGCATTGTTGCCGATTCTCCCGGCTGGGCAGGAAAAAGCGGAAGTCATTCTGAAAACCTACCCTAAAGCCTTTGCTTCCAGATACTCCTCTCTTTTACGAGCCAAGTTTGGCCTTGTGACTGCACAGGAAAACGACAATAAGCTGATAGACCCGCTCTTCACTCATATGCAGGAGGAGAAAACCGATTACACAGTTTTCTTCCGGGCACTCTCACAGGGTAATGCTGAAGATGTGTTTATTGATCGGGAACGCTTCCACGCCTGGCACCAGAAGTATCAGGAACGGCTGGCATCAGAAGGGCGTTCAGAAGATGAGGTGCGTAAAGGGATGTTGGCCGCTAATCCCAAATACATCCTCCGCAACCACCTGCTCCAGATCGCTATTGATAAGGCTGAGTCAGGTGATTACAACGAAGTACAGCGGCTGCTCGACATTATGAAAAAACCGTTTGACGAACAGCCGGAAAACGAAAGCTATGCTGCACTCCCGCCGGAGTGGGCTGGTGAGTTGGAGATTAGTTGTTCTTCCTGATGGATAAGATACAAAAGCAATGGTCTGGGTACTTATTTACTTGGCAAGAACCTCTTTACCCTCACAAATATTTAATAGCTCAGGAAAGGCATAGATAGAAGGTCGGCGCCCTGCTCCTTCCTTTAGGATTACAATAGGCCCCTCTGGGGTATGAAGTTGTCTTAGCAAACCATGCAACGTAACTTTGCTGATCTCTGAACGTTTTGCAAAGTCCGAAGCTTGGAAAATAGGCCTGTCGAATAAAGTATCAACCAATTGCATTGTAAACTTGGAGCCTGTCAGCTCCCGAACTCTCGCCTTTGTTCGTTCATATAAAGCCATAATGGCTTTCACTCGCAAGACATTATCTCGCGCCTGAACCACAATCCCATGCAGGAAAAATTGTATCCATCCATTCCAATCCCCTTCACGAGATATATGCTGCAGACGCTGATAATACTCCTCCCGATTTGTTTCGAGAAAACTGGATAGATAAAACATGGGACTGGATAAGCGCCCCTTGCTAAATAAAAACAGAGGGATCAAGAGTCGACCTATACGACCATTTCCATCTTTAAAGGGGTGTAACAATTCAAACTGCGCGTGAACAACAGCAGCCTGTGCAAGGATGTCAAAATCCTTCCCGTTAAGATAGTGAGACCATGCATCCAGATGCTCCGGCAGTAATAGTGGATCAGGAGGTACAAAAGAGGCTTGTTCCATAGAGCAACCCGTTCGTCCAATCCAGTTTTGATCTTTGCGGAACTCGCCCGGCTTTTTCTTTTCTCCGCGAACACTCTCCAAAAGTATTTGGTGGAGCTGGAGTAACAAGCTGAGTGAGATAGGTCGCCCTTCCCCAATATGCTCCTGAGCAAGAATCAGAGCTTTTCGATAATTCAGGATTTCTTGGATATCAGCCTGCTTGACCTCATCAAACCTCTCCCCAGCCTCATGCTCTAAAACTTCCTCCACTGTAGCCTGGGTCCCTTCTATTTTTGATGATAAAACCGCTTCCTGGTTTGTCAGAGGAGATAGCATGACCTCTGGATTAATAATGCCTTGTAATAACCCACTATATTCCGCCAAAGCAGCATTCGCCTCACCAACCAGCGTAATTAGTTGTCCATAATCGAGTGTCTGCAATGGAAGGGGGTCGGGAATATAAGGTTTCATAGGCTCACTTTATGAATCAAAAACTGTAATTTTTCATAAACAAAACTCCTTATGTATGTTCTAGCATACACAACCATTTTTGCGTATTAAATATTTATAAGTTTCATACACAAAGCTTTTTATGTGTCCATCACCACACACAAACTTGATTGTGTATGAAATATAGGCAGATCTAATACACAAACTACTAAAATGGAAGCAGTGAACCTCATATTCTTCGGCTATACCGCCCAGCCACCAGATGACAAAAGTCCTTCAGGTAACCCTGCTCCGGTGCAGGCGCCGCACAAATGCCAATGGTTCTATCCAGAGAGAAATCCGTTAGCGGAATAAAGCTCACATCGTAAGGCGTTTCCCGGTAAGTCATCACAGAGGTTCCCAGGTTTGCGGCCACCAGCGAGAGCACAAACTCATCACTGGCGGTTTGCATGACGGTGCGAGGTCTTATGTCGTGCTTCTGGAACAGGTCGTTCACTTCCTGCCAGAAGCTGCACCCTGTGCGCTCTATAAACAGTTCGTCGTTTAATACAGAAAGCTCGATAGACTCCGCCCCGGCAAAGGCATGAACTTTAGGGACAACAAGACAAAGCTGCTCGTCTATCAATGGCGTGAAGTTATCGGCCGCCAGCAAACTGTTCACCACAATCACATCCACCTTTTTCTTTTTGTAGAGGTTGAGCAGATCTTCACTTCCCGCCTCAACAACCTCTATCAGAATATGGGGATGAGAGGCACGGTAGGTTCTTATAATGTCGGCCACGTAATCCATGTGAATGTTTTTCAGCACACCAACCACAATCTTCTCTGGCTGTTCAGAGAGCTGGGATTTAATAGCTTGCAGCTGGTTATAGGCTTGTCGGGCGGGAACAAGAAATCGTTCACCTGCTTGTGTAAGTGTTGCGGAACGGGAGCCGCGATGGAACAGGGTGGTATCCAGAGACTCTTCCAGTTTGCGAATGCCCGCTGAAAGCGTTGGCTGGCTGACAAACACGCGCTTTGATGCGGCCAAAAAGGTCCCGCTATCCACTACAGCCAGGAAGTATTTAATCTGCTGCAAATCCATATAGAAAAAACCTATACAACATAGAGAAAAAAGCAGTTATTTCTATAATACGTTTTTACCTACTATGCCCTCAACGAAATACACCAACCGATTTATTGTTGAGGAATTCACATCATGTTTGCAGGCAAAACTGTCATCGTTACTGGCGCCACCTCCGGCATGGGTAAAGCAATTGCTGAGAAGTTTCTGGCAGACGGCGCCAACGTTGTTATAAACGGCCGTACTCAGAGCGAACTGGACAAGTTCCTTATTCAAAACGCAGAACACAGCGCACGCATTCAGGCGATTACCGGCGACATCGGTAAAAAAGCCACCAGCGATGCCCTGGCTGATGCGGCTCTGACTCACTTCGGCACCATCGACGTACTTGTGAATAACGCAGGTATCTTCGTACCCAAACCTTTTCTGGAAGAGACCGAAGAAAGCCTGGACCTGTACTACGCCGTAACCATGAAGGGTAGCTTCTTCGCATCTCAGGCTGTCATTCCAGCTATGCAGAAGCAAGGTGGCGGCAGCATCATCAACATTGGTTCCATGTGGGTTGAGAACCCTTTGGAAGCCACTCCATGTTCCGCATCTCAAGTGGCCAAGGGTGGGATGCACACTCTGACTCGTCACCTGGCTATCGAATTCGCCAAAGACAACATTCGCGTAAACACCGTTGCTCCAGGCGTTATCGAAACACCTCTGTACGACGACTTGATGGACAAGGAACAGTTCAAGGCACTGGCGAACCTGCACCCACTGCGCAAGCTGGGCAAGATGGAAGATATCGTATCCTGGGTTCAGCAGCTGGCTGGCAATGGCAGCCACTTCGTAACGGGGCAGACCCTGTTTGTTGATGGCGGCATCTCCGCTGGCCATCACCAGAGTTAATCCCGCAGTTTGACGACAGTTCCTCTGCAGTGTGGGTGGGGGAGCTGACGACTTCCGCGCACTTGGCATAAGTATGTTCCGGCCCGGGTGGAGAAAGTCGCGTCTCCTGCCGTTTAAAGCTTATTCCAAAGGTACTTTGTGTATGGCTTTCTGCCAGTCCTGTACATTGAGTTCAACACCATGGGAAAGCGTATCAAGCTCGGCCAGTTTACACATCTCTTCCATGGTGGCCTTGCCGTTTTCTTGTTTTTGCAAATAACCTTCAACTCTGTCGTAGGCTTTTAACAACTTCATGATTGTGCCTGGAGTCATGACTTCTTTCTCTCTGGACACAGGGGCTGCATTCTCTCCGGTCAGACCACCATCATTGTAATCAGAAGCCTCAATATTCTTTTCCATCAACAGTGTCAGTAAAGGTTCGTTTCTGTGTTCTTGATAAAGGCTGCGTTTGGTTTGCTTGAAATGCGCAGCTCTTGCCTCAGCCTCTGTAATGGCATCGGCTCTTCGATCATTATCCAGACAGCGCTGGTAAAGATCAGGATTTATACGTCGCAACTTCCCCAACCCCCGCTGTACACGCATCAGATCAACCTTTTTCCCTGAAGGTAAATCCAAAACAGCAAAAACCTCTTTCATGTCATCTTTTGCACTCTTTTCAACGGCCTTTCTGTAAGCGGCTTCAACAGGAAACGGGTTTTCACCCTTCTTCGTTTCCAGTTCTTTTATCATCGCCTCTGTGACAGGTTTTTTGTACAGATCATGACTCTTCAAAAAACTTCTGAGCTGCTCGTAGTCGGGAAAGCTATGAAATTGCTGACTCGATGCTTCGACCTGCGGCTCTTCGAAAACAGGCTTCACCTCCCGTAGTTTTTCAGCAAACAGTGGATGCATAGCCTCAACCCGTGCGACCATTGCGTCCCACTTTTCGTTATCCATAATGCTGACGTACCTGGTTTTATTACGCAGTAAATTACCAATATCGAAAATCCCCTCACGGAATGACTCTTCACTGAGCTCATTCATGCGTCTGCGAGCCAAATCCCACTGATTTTCTCCTTCCTGCAGATGAGTCAGCTTTGCAAGGCGATCATCTACCGGAGCGCGGACAACCGCCAGATATTCCAGACCCTCTACAACCGTTTCTTGCTTATACCAGTCTGTAACAAGTTTGCCTTCACCATACACAACACCGGCATCGGACAGGCTTCCTGCCGTCTGTTGTTTGTCTGCTGCAATAACCTGAGGCCAATCCAGTGAACCATCGCTACCTACAGTGAGTGGGCAACTTTGCAATAAGGCTTCCATCGCCCGGGTTTGAAGATCCAGATTTTTCGGACGCAGGAACTTGATGCTCATCGTACCCATGACCGGATCCTGCGAGACAACACGGGCAAGCCCTGTGGATACCATCAAGGCACACACCTTCTCCCCATCAGAGCCAAGAGACACTGTTATTCTATCGGAACGGCCCTTCTCAACAGGCTGTATGGGATTTCCCGTTGTTTGAGAGAGCGAGGTTTCCAGGCGGTGAAAGGTATCCCGCATCTGGGCTTTATGGGTAGCTGTAGGGCGTTGGCTGATAAAGCTGACAATACCGTTGAGCCTGCTGGATTTCAGTAGATGGGAATCAATCTTTCGTGCCAGTAAGCGTACGCCCGAGAAAGCCTGCCGACTCTTGGGAAGATACTTTTTCACCTTGTCCTCAGGCAAAGTATTTACTGCAACACCGTTGGAGGTCCCTCCTTGAGCAGAACTGGTTTCCTGTTGTTGAACAGGCCCTTTCTGGTACGAAGTTTCTGCATTCGATGTTTTTAGGGAACGACTCTTTCCTGACTCCATGGCTGACCATCCCTGAGCAAAGGCTATCCAAAAAATCTAGCAGCCATCAGCAAAGTTGGCGGGCCTGGAGATTTAAATCTATTGTCCAGAGCCTGTATTTTTCAGGAAATCACCGTGCCGGACCTTTATGTCTCCCCCAGTGCTCAATCACCTAGCTTATTTCGCATGCTGGTTATCTGTGCCATTGGCTGCGCTCTGGAAACCTATGACTTTATGATTTACGCGCTGATGGCGCCTTATATCAGTGCTGCTTTCTTTCCGGAAGATGGAGCTGTAAACGGTTTACTCCTCACCTTTGCCACCTTTGGTATTGGTTATCTTGCCCGGCCTTTTGGAGGCGTTCTGTTTGGTCATATCGGTGATCGCAAAGGCCGCAAAAAGCCATTCGCTGCAACCATTCTGCTTATGGCCCTCACAACCACCTTAATAGGCTTGCTGCCGGGATATAACACACTCTCCATCGCCCCGTTCCTGCTGCTTACCCTGCGGCTTGGGCAGGGTGTTTCGATGGGAGGGGAGGTAGGTGGTGCGCTGACCTACGTGCAGGAAATAATGCCAAACAGAAGAACCATAGCTTCTTGCAGTGTGGTATGTGGCATGCTCTTCGGGCTGGCCCTTGGACATCTTGTTCATGCAGGGCTGGAGTTTGCATTAGGAGCGAAAGGTATGCACACCCTTGGCTGGCGGCTCGCTTTTATTTTCGGTGGTTTGCTTGGGGTGATTGGCTACGTTATCCGGAAACACTTTCAGGAAACCGCTGGTTTTCTTAACCTTCAACAACAGGGAAATATCAGCAAAGTGCCCATCGCCCGCCTGTTTGCCAAATATCCTTCACAGATCGTCACAGGGGTTCTCGCCATTACAGCCCATGGCTTTTGCTCCATTTTTATTCTGATATTCATTCCCACATGGATCGGGAGCAACAGTTCTGACTATGCCGATATGCTGGCGGTAGGAGGTGCAATTGCCAGTGTCACAGCAGCTTTATGCTGTTTAGGCTTTGGCTATGTGGCCGACCACGTACACCAAAAGCTGCCTTTCGTGACCTTTCCGCTAATGCTTTTACTTGGCCTTCCGCTGACAGGGTTTATTTTTTCCGGCGTTAGCATATGGACTCAACTTGCCCTGCAACTGTCGTCCATTCTGGTGGGAATGGTGTGTGCCAGCAGTTTGTGGATTTTCACTCGGCTATTTTCACCAGACGTTCGCTACACCGGCTCAGGATTTACCTACAATGCAGGGCTTGCGTTTGGCGGGGGGCTCACCCCCTTTCTGGCGACATTGCTGGCAACCAGGCTCCCGACCAGCACAGCTGCTGGTCTGGTATTGGCTCTATCCGGTGCATGTGGCCTGACAGCGCTTTGGCTGTACCGACGGTTTAATCGTCGTCAAAGTTGCCATAAGCCTCAGGGGCAAGGTTCTCAAAACGAGACATACGACCAAGGAACGCAACACGCACCGAACCGATAGGGCCGTTCCGCTGTTTTCCAATAATAATCTCAGCAACACCTTTGTGTTCTGTATCCGGGTTATACACTTCGTCCCGATAGATAAACATGATGACGTCCGCATCCTGCTCGATCGCACCGGATTCACGGAGGTCGGAGTTTACAGGGCGCTTGTTGGGGCGTTGTTCCAGAGATCGGTTAAGCTGAGACAGTGCAATCACCGGGCATTCGAACTCTTTCGCCATTGCCTTGATGGAACGGGAGATTTCAGAAATCTCGTTAGTACGCCCTTCGCTGAAACCGGGAATCTGCATCAACTGCAGATAGTCGATCATCACCATGCCGATTTTGCCGTGCTCACGGTGAATCCGGCGCAGACGGGTTCGCATTTCCTGGGGGCTTATACCGGCGGTGTCGTCGATAAACAGCTTCTTCTCTTTCAGGCTTTTCACTGCGTTAGACAGCTTCGGCCAGTCTTCATCATCCAGCTTACCGGTACGCACCTTGCCTTGATCGATACGACCGAGAGACGCCAGGCTTCGCATCATCAGCTGCTCGGAAGGCATCTCCAGACTGAATACAACAACACAGTCGTCTGACCCCATGAGAGCGTTTTCTACCAGGTTCATGGAGAAGGTTGTGTTGTGGACATACACATCCTCCGCCACAAAATTATGGGTACTGTCAACGGTCAAGTCGTAAACCTGTTTCTCACCCATCGCTTCGATAGAAGCAATGCGATCCCAGTACACATCTGACTCTGCAAGGTTTGCCAGATAGTCATCCTGCAGCAACTTGGCGAAAAGCGCAGCCCGCTGTCGACTCACTCTCCGCCGGCTCTTTCCAGATAGATGCGGATTATACCCCTCGGGGTAATCCATGCCTGCTGCAGCAAACAAGTCGCTCCAGCTTCTATCACCCTTTTTATTCAGGATGTAGTCACAAACAGACTCCGGCAAAGTATCGCTGTTATCGTGGGGTTGCTTGGTTGCAAGAGCTTCACGAACAGCCTGTATACGGTCTTCCTTAGCAAAAATACCGATTTCATCAATAAAGGTCTGAATGGAAGACTGACTGAGAATTTCCATCTCCCAAGGCGTTTGGGCGCTTTCGTACTTACAGGCTTTCTGACGAACTTTGGCGTTGATCCCAAATCGTAAAAGCAAGTGCTGCAGGGAGTGGATCAGAGATTCACTGGAAGACGCATAGGAAATACGGCACTGGCCGTTGCCTTGTACAAAGGCGCTGCCATCGCAGGTAAACAGATGCTTCAGGAATATGGAAAGGCATGGTTTTTCCAGCTGGAACACAATTGCTGGAATATCTTTTTTGTGCGCCAAACGATTAAGCAACCCTAACTCTTCGAGCCATTTTGCTACCGGGTTCTTCCCAAGCCAGGCAGCCTGATCCCGACCTTCCGCAAACAACTCTGATCCATCAATTTTAAACAGCTGGCAAAGGGATTGTGCATTTTCTTCTGTCGGCGTAGTCACGCCATTCAGCCATTGACTGACAGTGGCTTTGGACACATCTAATGCCTTGGCAACGGATTTGCCCGTTATCTTTCGGCTTTTGAGTAGTGCAGCCAAACTCTCAGCAAACTGATTACGCTCAGCTGTAACCAGCTCTTTATCACTGCTTACACGAACAGACTGCGTTCTGTCATCAGAAGCGACTCTTGTACATTTTACAGAACCAAAGCCTTTTATGGCTTCAGCGAAGTCTTCAAGAACCTGTTCGTCTTTATTGGTAAACCGCATGGACGACTGAGTCGTACCGCCATCACCAATGAAGTAAGCCATGGTCCTTAACTGATACGCAGGCAGTGTTTTACGACCGAACACAGGCAAAGTACGTGGTACAGCAACAATGTCGCCTTCTTTCAACTGTCCCAGAGGCTTCCAGCCAGAGTCAGAGAGGAATGGGTGTGTGAGAGTTGTTTCAATCTGCCGCCCAAGGGCTGTACGAACTTTGAAAACCGGCTTCATGCCATCATCGACAAAGGCGCTGGGAGTCGCAGGGGTCAGGCGGAAATCGTCACCGAGAGAGAGCAGGGCTCCAGACTGATTAGCGACAATCTCATCAATAGTACCATACGCCCCCGTTTCTGAGTTCAGCACACGGCTGCCAGCCACAATGCACTTGCCCATCGAGGGCCGTGCCGCCACCACAATCATATCCGAGGGCTGAAAGCCGGATGTCATCTCATCCAGGTCTTTAAAGCCGGTTGTGAGGCCGGTGATCATGCCAGTGGTTTTGAAGAGTTCGTCGATTTTTTCGACAGTTTTCTTCAGAATTTCCCGTGCACCGACTGGGCCGCCTTCTTTGGCTCGGGCTTCAGCTATGTGAAAGACCTCCCGTTCTGCCAGCTCTACGATGTCGTCGGCTTTGCGCCCCTCGGGGCTGTAGGCTGCATCCGCTACCCGCTGGGAGGCGCTGATCAGCTGGCGGAGTACGGAACGTTCGTAAACGATGTCGGCATAGGCGCGCAGGTTGGCGACGCTGGGGATACTTTCTACCAGCTCGGTGAGGTATGCGATGCCGCCCGCTTCTTCCAGCTCACCTTTTCTGTCCAGCTCTTCGGACACCGTAATCGGGTCGAACGGTTTGGATTCCAGTGCCAGCACTTTGATACATTCAAACAGCTGGCGATGTGCTGGGTTATAGAAATCGTCTGAGGTGATTTTATCCCCGACTTTATCCCAGGCCTCATTATCCAGCATCAGGCCGCCAAGCACAGACTGTTCTGCCTCTATGGAATGAGGTGGCGTTTTGAGAGAGGCCAGCGCCTCATCAATGGGAAGTTCTCTGGTAGGAGTCTCTGTGTCCAGCATAAGTCTGGTGGAAACCTGTCTGACGCGAAACGGGGTAAAAAATTATATTACCCACAGTGGAATCTAAAGAAAACAAACAAAAAAACCGCCAGCACCCAAGAGTGCCAGCGGCTTTCACTATTAAGCGTTCGCTTGCTGAAAATTATTCAGCTTCAACGAATACCTTAACAGTTGCAGATACATCAGTGTGCAGCTGCAGAGCGATGTCGAATTCGCCAACGGTGCGGATAGGACCAGCAGACAGACGGATTTCGCTCTTGGCAACTTCAACGCCCACAGCAGAGATAGACTCAGCCAGGTCGCGAGTACCGATGGAACCGAACAGCTTACCTTCGTCGCCAGCTTTGGCAGTGATGGTCAGTTCGATTTCATCCAGTTGTTCTGCGCGTTGCTGTGCAGCAGACAGCTTCTCGCCAGCAGCTTTTTCCAGCTCGGCACGACGTGCTTCAAATTCAGCAACGTTAGCCTTGGTAGCAGGAACAGCTTTGCCGAAGGGAACCAGGAAGTTACGGCCGTAACCAGCTTTCACTTTAACCTTGTCACCCAGTGCGCCCAGATTGGCGACTTTCTCAAGAAGAATAACTTCCATTTCTAAATACCTTTCACCAAAAATTGGATTAGTCCGACCCACTTCCCTGCACCGATGCAGAGCATCAGGGGCAAAAATAGCTCATCAGGACAGGCTTTCATTCCCAGCGAATGAATTCACCGGGAATGATATTACTTTTGCTGATTAGTGCTGGTCGCAGTAAGGCAGCAGAGCAACGTAACGGGCACGCTTGATGGCAGTAGCCAGCTGACGCTGGTAACGAGCCTTGGTGCCAGTGATGCGACTAGGTACGATCTTACCGGTTTCGGTGATGTACGCTTTCAGGGTGTTCAGATCTTTGTAATCGATCTCCTGAACGCCTTCAGCAGTGAAACGGCAGAACTTGCGACGACGGAAAAAACGTGCCATTTGCAACGTCTCCTTATTAGACGGTTATCCTGAAATCAGGTAAAAACCTGGGTTATTCGGCAGCTTCGCTGGAAGCAGCTTCGGCAGCAGGAGCTTTACGCTCTTCGCGGCGCTCTTCACGACGGTCGTCGCGGCGCTCGTCACGACGCTCATCAGCCTGCATCATGATGGATGGCTCGGTGATAGCTTCGTTACGACGAATAACCATGTTACGGATAACAGCGTCGTTGAAACGGAAGTTGCTGGACAGCTCAGCCAGAGCTTCGTCGCCACACTCAACGTTCATCAGAACGTAGTGAGCTTTGTGGATCTTCTGGATTGGGTAAGCCAGCTGACGGCGGCCCCAGTCTTCCAGACGATGTACAGAACCGTTATCTTCTTCAATGAGCTTCTTGTAACGCTCAACCATAGCAGGCACCTGCTCGCTCTGGTCAGGGTGTACAAGGAACACAATTTCGTAATGACGCATGACTGCTCCTTACGGGTTATAGCCTCCCTCAAGCGCCGGTTACATTGATGCGTCCGGTATCAGGTAAGGCAAGGAGTAATAGGAGCCTCTAAACAGTAGATGCTCCCGGGAAAGACTCTTTGCAATTCCACCAAGGGTGAAATCACAAGAACCGGGCATTTTAGAGAAGCATGGCGAACCACGCAAGTGAATTGACCGCGATCGGCTTCTGATTTACCGGCTTCAGGATAGGGGTTAGACCAGTTTCGGATAGCGCTTGAGCCAGTCTTTCTCCCATTCGCCCAATTCTGCATAGGGCATGGGTCGCGCAATCAGGTAGCCCTGGGCGTAATCACACCCCATGGCTTTGAGTTCGTGCCAGCTTTCCGGGGTTTCTACCCCTTCGGCCACTGTTCTCAGGCCCAGACGTGAAGCCAGCTCGATATTGGAGAGCACAATGGTGCGGCTGGTGTTTTTCACACCAAGGCCGCGCACAAAGGATTGGTCGATTTTCAGCTCTGAGAAGGGAATACGGTTGAGCTGCTGGAAGTTGGAGAATCCGGTCCCGAAATCATCGATGGAGAGGGCGAAACCCTTGATTCTCAGGCGTGCCAGAGTTTCCAGACTACGAGCCATATCTCTCATTAAGGCACTTTCAGTCAGTTCCAGAATCATCCGGCAGGGCGAAACGCCATAGTGGGCCATAACCTCCTCCAGCTTTTGTGGCATGTCCATATCCACAAGAAGGGTGGGGGAAAGGTTTACGGCCACAGACACATCCCGGCCTTCCCGCTGCCAGCCACACAGGTCTTCGACTATGCCGTGAACCTGCTTCCAGGTGAGCTGATCGATGATATCTGCCTTTTCCATCACAGGCACAAAGCGGGCAGGCATAACAATGCCATGTTCGGGGTGCTGCCAACGGGCCAGAGCTTCTGTCGACACCCAGGCACCATCACTCATTCGGACTTTCGGCTGATACCAGACGGTAAATTCGTTGTTATTCAGGCCTTCAAGGATGTCTTCTTTCGAGAAGGAGCCAGCCCACTTCTCCGGGTTTCTGACGCGCTCTTCCCGGCGGTACTGATCAATCACATTGCGCATTTTTTTGCGGGTGACAGGCTTCTCGACATTACTGAGCACCTGCAGCCCGTGCTCCTGAGCCATGTCTTCCACGGTATGGATCAGGGCGGAATCCAGAGCACTGGCAATCACCACAGAGCCTGCCAGCTCTCGTTCGGCAATATGGCGCAGAAACTCCACACCATCCATGCCGGGCATATCCAGATCACTGAGAATAATGTGAACCTTGCCCGGATGGGCAACAATCTCCCGAAGCGCAGCATCACCATCCGCTGCCGAGAGCACATGATCACAGCCAAGATCTTCGAGAACCTTAACTGCTACGGCACGCTGGAAGTCGTTGTCTTCAACAACCAGAAGGGTGAGCCCTTTCCCTTCGTCTGTCATACCCAAGCCACTCCATAAACCTAGATTCCTGCCAGGCACCATCCGCATGTCTGAACATACGATGCCCCTGACAGGAGATATATCGACCACCGTACCAGTGGCTGCAGCACGGCGATAATTATCAGAGCTTTTATTGGCCAGTGGTCAGGCGGGTCCACTCGCGGGATACGAGGCGACGCAGTTTGCTGTCCAGAGGTTTGAAGATGTAGAGTGTTTTCTCGATAGAACCGGTTGGGTAAACGCCGGGATTCTGACGCAGTTCTTTTTCTACGTAAGGTGTCGCAGCCTTGTTAGGGTTGGCGTAGTACACGTAGTTGGTGATGTCGCCAATCACCTTAGGCTGCATGATGTAATCCAGGAATTTGTAAGCATTCTCTTTGTTGTGAGCATCCTTAGGGATGGCCATAACATCGTAGGAAACCGCTGCGCCTTCCTTTGGAATCACGTATTTCACACGTACACCATTGTTGGCTTTCTGAGCGCGTTCATCAGCAATCAAAGCATCACCAGACCACACAATACCCACACAGATATCACCGTTGGCTAAATCAGTCAGGGCACGAGATGCACTGTAGTAGCGAACGTAAGGAGTCACTTTGGAGAGCATTTCAGTAGCTTTGCGGTAATCGCCACTACGACGGGAGTTGGGATCTTTACCCATAAAGCGCAGTGCTGCCGGGAAGATTTCTGTTGGCGCATCTATAAAGGCCACACCACAGCCTTGCAGCTTCTTCATGTACTTGGGATCGAATACCAGAGCCCAGCTATCTAAGGGTGCATCTTTACCGGCAAACTCCCTCACCTTCTCGGGATTGATGGCCAGACCAGTGGTTTGCCACAGGTAAGGAATGCCGTACTTGTTACCTGGGTCTACAGCCTCCATTAGCTTCATGGCTTCCGGATTCAGGTTCTTATAATTCTTCAGCTTGCTCTTATCCAGCGGTTCATAAACACCCGCTTTAATCTGGTTGGCCAGAAAGTCGTGGGAAGGAACCACAACATCGTATCCGCTACGGCCAGACAGCAGCTTGGCCTCCAATACCTCGTTACTGTCATACAAGTCATAGGTGACATGAACGCCGGTCTGCTTTTCAAAATTTGCTACGGTGTCATCAGCAACATAGTCATACCAGTTGTAGATAAATACATTCCCAGCATCGGTTTTAGACTCATCCGCCTGCACAAAGCCAGACAAGAGGCTAACAGCGAAAAGTAGGCAGGTGGCTCGTAGAGCACTGGAAAAACGAACCATAACGAAGGTTCTCCAGAAGGCAGTGGATAGGAGTAGTAAAGAGAGGTTAGCTTGTTTCGCCTGATGCGACGTTCAGCTAAGACGGCGGCGAAGGATAACAGCTTTGCCTGACCGTTCAAGGCCTTTCAGGAAACAAAAAGCCGTTTGAATGCCTGTTTAACAAAACATACAAACAGCTTTTAATAAAAGGCGAAATGTACCGTTTAAGGTTTCAAGCCACTCATGTACTGAATAGCGCCGCTGATTTCATCATCGGAGCAATCAGCACAAGTGCCTTTTGGCGGCATGGCAGAGCCAACGCCTTTAATAGCGTTGGTCAGGAGCTGGTTGTAAGAACCTGCCGCTGCCAGCTTCGCTTGCCAGCCTGCATCATCCCCTTTCTTAGGTGCCCCCAGAACCCCAACAGTATGGCAGGCTGTACAAAAGGAGTTATAAACACTTTCACCACTGCGAGGACCACTGCTTACCGCTACTACTGGCGCTGCCGTTGCACAGGGCTGACCTTCCAGACAGACCTCCCCCACAGGTGCAATACGCTCGGCAATCTCTCCACGGGTGATTTTATCCACTTCAGCTGATGCGGCCATCGCCAGGCCCGTCATCATTCCCCCCAGTAACACAGCTGCCTTAACAGCACGCACCCTGTTGACGTTTGCCACTCGCCTTTCCTCATCATTGCCACGGACTTATTTGGGCCTGACAACACCTGACTGTTTTCATCATTATCAGGAACGCAGAGACCGGTCCATTTGTTATTGCCAACCGCGATTATAGACAAATGCCCCCTCGCCAACAATGACACAAGATGACAGTCAAGACGCACAAACCACAATTTTAAAGGATACACTCCCACAAGCCTCTCAAGCGCTTGAGAATCCTCAAAAAACCCGTAGACTTGCGAATACGTCCTGAGTATTATTAGCGCCGCTTCCGGAGCCTGCTCGGGAAGGCAATGCATGCGATACGCACCCTTAGCTCAGCTGGATAGAGCGCTGCCCTCCGGAGGCAGAGGCCAGAGGTTCGAATCCTCTAGGGTGCGCCATGTAAATCAAGGGTTTGCGACGATTTAGCGCAGACCCTTTTTTTATGTTTGGTGATTTAAGCGCAGATTAAGCGCATTTGAAGCAAAGTCATAAGATTCAGGCTTTCAGGATTCTGCCAGGAGGCCTTGAATAGAGCCCCCCTCATTACCGAGAAAATAATCATCGAATGAAATGGGAGGGCCAATGAGTGGTATCGATCCCTCTAAGATAAAAGCCCGACCTTCCTCTTCAAACTCTCAAGCTCCTTGCGCAGTTTTTCCGGCCCAAACCTTTCCCTCAGCTTGATGACCTCCCGATCACGTTTAGACATTGGCCGTGGGTCAGTACGCCCCTTGTTGGATTCTGGAAGAAAGT
>NZ_SMME01000239.1 GCF_009711465.1 Parendozoicomonas verongulae
CCCCGTTTTGTCCGCCGAACACTGTCACTCTCGTCCGCACAGTGGCAGTCACTCAGGCACAGCGCACAGCAGCAAAATCTTACATCCAATGCCGTACTATTGACCGCTTTTGCCCGGACTCTCGGCCACTGGAGTCAACAACCGGCCATGACCCTGAACCTGACCACCTTCCAGCGTCACCCGGTACACCCACAGGTGGATCAGATCATTGGCGATTTTACCGCTCTCAGCCTCCTCGCGCTCGATCCCGACCCACAGGCCTCTTTCCTGACACAGGCCGCCGCGGTTCAGAAACAGCTCTTTGCTGACTTGTCCCACCGTCTGTTCAGCGGCGTTGAGGTTTTGCGGGCCCTGCGTCAGCGCCAACCCGATAGCGACGTGTTAATGCCTGTCGTCTTTACCTCGACCCT
>NZ_SMME01000428.1:0-299 GCF_009711465.1 Parendozoicomonas verongulae
CCTGACACATTTTGAACCTTTGCTCCCTCATCATCATCCATACAAAACATTGGTTTAACCCCCCCCTGTCATAACAGCTGTAAAGGTTTATTCAGGTATGAACATATCGCCACACTATGAGAGAGGCCGCCATGACAGGCAGGCGCCTCCTCCTCGCAGGCAAAGCAGCTCCAGTACCTCCAGTACACATGGTTCTCGACATTCTGAGCGTACAGTTCACTCTAAGCACCGCCAACTTTCACAACGGCGTTCCCGGCACTATCCGGCTTACTCTCGTGTACAGACATATCACGATATAG
>NZ_SMME01000428.1:420-834 GCF_009711465.1 Parendozoicomonas verongulae
CAAGATTTTGATGGATGTGTTGAGTACGTCAATTCTCTTTCCAGGGTTTTGAGAAACAACAAAGGGTTGATAATGGCAAAAGGCAGAGCTTTACAAGCGAAAGGCCATTTAACGGAAGCTTTACCACTCTTTGAGAGCCTTTATGAAAAATACTCAGCCTCTTCCAATGATAAAAAAACCAATGGGCTGGCACTGGGCAGACAGCTCCAGCTCATGGGAGGCACGGACAACCTGATAACAGCCTGGGACATTTTTACCCGGCTGCGCACCCGAGCGGCCAGAGGACAGGTGAACACCCCTTGTCATGACAGGGAGATCGAACTGGCACTGGGCAGGCATCTCCAGATTATAGGGGGCGTGAACAACCTGAGAGCGGCCTGGGATATCTTTACCCAGCTGCGCACCCAGGCAGCC
>NZ_SMME01000262.1 GCF_009711465.1 Parendozoicomonas verongulae
AGACAACTCATGTTAACGGAGGGGGGGGGATAACTGTCTGCTGGTTTGATGCTACTTTTGGACTTGCGATACATCAAATAGGACACCATATTCCTCAATCAGCGGCTGAGTTGAACACGCTTATGACGACGACAAGAAATCATTATCAGTGGAACGGTGTCTACGAGCATTACCTCAGAACAGCTTTTCGATCCCATGATGCTCTGGTTCTTGATGAGGACGATTTGACGATTATCGCTCAGGAATTTATCAGTGGACTGAAACTGGATACTGGCAGTATCTCACTACCCAAACCATTGCTTTCAAGTACTCTGGCGGCGTCTTTTTCCGCCCTTGTTGCGTCAAAACCCTGGCCACCTAAACATAAACCTAAACATAAGAGGCTACAATCCCGACGTTGAGCAGCGTAAGGTGTGGAACCAAAAATGGCTTGTGCTGT
>NZ_SMME01000147.1 GCF_009711465.1 Parendozoicomonas verongulae
TCTTCACGCTTAACGCCACGCAGCAGGGCACCAACGTTCTCACCTGCACGACCTTCGTCGAGCAGCTTACGGAACATTTCAACACCAGTTACGGTAGTCTTGGAGGTTTCCTTGATACCGATGATTTCAACTTCTTCACCAACTTTGATGATACCGCGCTCTACACGACCGGTAACAACGGTACCACGACCAGCGATGGAGAATACGTCTTCGATTGGCAGCAGGAATGGCTGATCGATAGCACGCTCTGGCTCTGGGATGTAGCTATCCAGAGTTTCAACCAGCTTCTTAAC
>NZ_SMME01000194.1 GCF_009711465.1 Parendozoicomonas verongulae
TCCACCACCCGGACGGACGCTCTGGACGCAATGCTGTCTGACTCCAGATCGGGATAGAGGAAGATCTTCTGCTCATCCCGTGCCACTGTGTACAGGGCATTGTTGTGGTAGCGGAACAGCTCACCCTTGACCCACAAGCCAGACGAAGCGCCAGCATCCACCAGATCCGCGCTGTCTGGCTCCTCAAGACCGACAAGCGTGACGCGGGACAGCGCCAGATCATCATCCTCAGGGCGGGACTGCACCACCAGCCTGTCCGGTGTCAGGGTAAAGGCGGTGACGCGATCACCGACCGGCAAGGGGATAGACAGCGCCTCCAGCCCCTCATCAGAAAAGTCGGTATCCGGCTGCAGC
>NZ_SMME01000254.1 GCF_009711465.1 Parendozoicomonas verongulae
AGTGGGCGCAGGTAGATAGCTTCACGCAGCACCTGCCAGCGGCCGTCTTCAAAGCGCAGTTCGATGTTGCACAGCAGTTTCATTTCTTCACCGTTCATGCCGCTGTGAATACGGCTCAGAACGCACACTCCACTGTCGCCCAGTACGTGGAAGTCGTGCCAGTCTGCCCAGGTGTTCAGCTGAGCTTTATTTTCTTCTTCCGCCTGCTTGCGGAAGTGAGTGATGAACTCTTGTTTGTCGAAGGTTTGCACTGTGCTGTCTGGAAGGACCAGCGTGGTGTGGAAATCATCGTGATAAATAGTTTCCAAAGCATCAACATCAAAGTTAGTCGCACGGTCGATCAGGTGATCCATTGCCGCGCGAATAGCTTCTTTGGTGTGTGTTGCAGCTGTCATATCTTTCACTCTCAAACTTTAAAGTC
>NZ_SMME01000227.1 GCF_009711465.1 Parendozoicomonas verongulae
GGGAAGCGGAACACCACCTGCTCCTGCGGCATTACCTTCGATTCGGTTAACCTGCTTAAATCCCATCGCCGGGCAAGCAGCGATGCCCAGTGCAAGGGGAAGAGGCTCAAATAGAACCAGGTCCATAATTTTATCGTTTTGAAAATTGCCCCGGCCTTACTCATCGACTAGCCTTTCGTGGCCTGGGTTGAATCAGAGATTATGCTCGTTGCAAAGGCTGGCAAATACCTCATGGCTTTGGTTTATCCTGACCGTTGCTCCCGCTGTTGTTGATGCGGGTACAGACAAGCAGGTGAGTAGCTGTACGCTTGTTTTACCATCAGGTGACGGAGAGGCAGATATCATCTCAACAGGCCATATCCGTACGTCATCACCCGTCGCTCAGCC
>NZ_SMME01000419.1 GCF_009711465.1 Parendozoicomonas verongulae
GGGAATGCCCACTATACATTGGCAGGGTTAAGGGTGAAGCCGCATCCAGTATCTTCCTGATGTAGCTGCTGTGGTCTCTTTTTTTACCCCAAAAATGGACATACCAGTTTTTTAAGAGGCGGTGTACCAATGGTTTGAGTTCACTGACAGCGTCCAGCCTTTTTAACAGGCTATGAAGTGTCCTTGCCTCACTATCAGGGAAATTTTCTGGTTCTAGCCAATTTTGTTGAATAGCCACCTTAGCAATAGCTATAACCTGTGGTGGATGAACGCCCAGGTAGTCACAGGCTTGGGTGAGTATACTGACTATGGAATATTGCCAGTCGTCGCGCCTGGCTAAACCTCTCTGGACTATTTTTCCGTGTAAGTCCTGAAGTTCTTGCAACACAATATCAACAGGTTGATTTGCACGAACCAGCCCTCTTACTGCCAAGGCGAGTGAACTATGGGAACAAAACCAGTTACCTAACAGAGAGCAACTTTTGAGATTCTCTTTAACCCTACTTTTTAATAACTCACTCCCCAGGACAAAGGTGTTACTGTCCGGCTTCTGCCCCCAGAGTTTTTTTACAATATTGTCGATTTCTGGAGCGGATGTGGCACTTGTCGGTAACGCCGTACCACTTTGTACCGACTTAATGATTTTTTCCGGACTACTTCCAAAAGCCTCTGCCAGTAAAGCTATCGTTTCAGAGTTCGTGCTACTGGATATCCGAGACATCCACTGATCGCAGCCAGTCAGCGCCACTCCTTTCACGACAGGCTGAAAGTTAGGGGTATGCATCGAAAATTCTCCCGGTGCA
>NZ_SMME01000272.1 GCF_009711465.1 Parendozoicomonas verongulae
CGGTCTGTCCCTTTCACAACCATACCCTGACAGCGCACGGACTGTATGGTGTCACTGGCAGGACAAAACTCAGCACCGTAAATACCAGCATCATAAGAGGCTGCCAGATACGTTGCTATCTTCTTTGTTCTTTTTATGGATAGGAAGAAAGAGAATGGTCTTCAAGCTGAACTTTGTTGTCACCAGTCTCTGCATGGCGATCGGCCTGTCTACATCTGCCACCTATGCATCAGGAGACAAGAGCAAACCTCTTCACCCCATTCCGTTACAGCCATTAGGTGTGATATCAACAGGCAGTATCGCCATACACTCTACAGCCAGCACACATATCTTCCCCGGTGAAACCACATCTTGCACCATACACAAGTCTGCCGATCACCACTTTGTACATTGCCATGGAAAAAAAAGAACCCAATTAACACTCACAAAATCAACGACTGTACAACAGCTGGCAGTT
>NZ_SMME01000560.1 GCF_009711465.1 Parendozoicomonas verongulae
CCCCCGAGAATGGATATTCAACCCCTACCATGCCCTACAACGGCAAGAGTTGAAGCTTCAGGTGATAGATTCTGTAGACCAAGCCAATCTCCGAATCAGCCACCTCATAGCTCCACCAGAAGAGAAGCTTTCAGCAACTCAGGGCGGGAATATTTTGCTGGGGTATAAATTTGGTAATGGCTACTCCCATAAGAACAGAAGTGACTTCGAGCTCTCTAAAGCCTACTTTGCCAAACCTCTGGAGCAGTACAGCTCCAAAAACTTTCGTGTGACCGACTGTGGAGGCTATGAGGTCGAAGAGGTAGACATTGATCCGGCCTGCTTGGCATCTCTGAAAACCATGGATTTTCCTGTTGAAGTCAACCTGACCTCCGTTCCCAAGCCCGGCTTCCGCAGGCTAGTACCTATGATCATTGGAATCAAACCCGTTTCATAGCATTCACTCACGTGGGCACAGTCTTCCAGACAGACTGTGCCCTACTGCTATACCTTTCTAATCCTGCTGCCTGTAAACTCTTTTTCTATTTATCCTTCTCAGCTACCGAGACCCACGCTTCGCCAGTCAATAACAGACTACGGCCAAATCTCCGGGCGGTAGCGTATCCCCCAAAAGACACTTCATGGCCATCCCTGATTTTCAAAGTACCATGCGGCCTCTGCTCACAACCATTGCAGATGGCCAGATCCACATGTTCAACTCCGTGTGTGACTCACTCTATTCAGAGTTTCAACTCACAGAAGAAGAAAAACTCGAGCGACTGCCTTCCGGGAAGCAAACCGTCATTCGTAACCGCATAGCCTGGGCTCGCACTTACCTGAAAAAAGCAGGCTTGCTCAACGCTCCTGGGCGCTCTCAGCTTCAGATCACCGAAAGAGGCCTGAAGGCAATCGAAGAGTGCCCGGAAAAAGTGAATGTGAAGTACCTGAAACAGTTTGAAGCGTTTCTGGCTTTCCACACCAGTAAAAAGAAAGCACAACCTTCTGCTGCTGTTGTTAGTGATGGGACTTCCACGAGTGATGATGAGCTAACCATTACACCGGAAGAACAGATAGAAGGTGCCTATAGCTCTTTAAGAGAATCCCTGGCCTCTGACCTGCTCGACATTATCAAAAGCCAAACGCCCACCTTCTTTGAACAACTGGTCGTCGATCTCATGCTGAAAATGGGTTACGGCGGCTCTCGCGAAGAGGCCGGCCGTGCCACTCAGCAATCGGCCGATGGCGGCATTGATGGTGTGATCCATGAAGACCGTCTCGGGCTGGATACCATCTACCTGCAAGCCAAACGCTGGGAAAGCACCGTAGGCCGCCCGGAAATCCAGAAGTTTGCTGGAGCCCTGCAAGGCGAAGGTGCTACCAAAGGGGTGTTTATTACCACCAGTGATTACAGCTCCGGTGCCAGGGAAAACGCACGAAACCCCTTGATAT
>NZ_SMME01000046.1 GCF_009711465.1 Parendozoicomonas verongulae
AAGGCAAACATGTGTCATGTGTCTCCAGGTGAAGAAGCTCCCCCTCACATCGACTGCTCCCCTCTTCTTTCAGGAAACCGGTTTTCACATTCAAGTACCTGTGTACGTGAGTATTACAGAGAGCTTCAGGTTCGAACTGACGATGATAGGCCTGCAGATTTCTATGGCATGTATACGCTAAGAGTCCACACAGGAGACAGGACCTTTGTCTGTGACCAGGACGGG
>NZ_SMME01000305.1 GCF_009711465.1 Parendozoicomonas verongulae
ACACCACCTGCCTCTGTGGCGCCACCTTCGCTTCGGGCAGCCTGCTTAACTCTCACCGCCGGAGCAGCAGTAATGCCCAGTGCAAGGGGAAGCAGAACACCACCTGTCCTTGTGGCGTCAACTTTGGTTCTGTCAGTCAGCTTCACTCTCACCGTCAGGGCAGCCGAGACACCCGATGCAAGGGGAAGCAGAACACTACCTGCCCATGCGGTGCCAGCTTCGATTCAGTCAATCTGTTGAACTCTCATCGCCGGGGCAGCAGAGATGCCCGGTGCAAGTGGAAGCAGAATATTAACTGCTACTGTGGCATTACCTTCGATACGGTCAGTATGCTTAGCGCTCACCGCCAGAGCAGCAGTGACGTCCGGTGCAAGGGGAAGCGAAACACCAACTGCCCATGCGGTGCCAGCTTCGACACGGTCAACCTGTTTAACTCTCATCGACGGTGCAGCCGCAACGCCCAGTGCAAGAGAAAGCAGAACAGCAGCGACACTCGATGCAAGGAGAAACTGATCAAAAAGGAA
>NZ_SMME01000223.1 GCF_009711465.1 Parendozoicomonas verongulae
CTCTCCGGGGATGCCTGTGGGGAGTGGGTGGCCACAATGATCAAGGACATAAAGCTGTGTATGGGCGACAGGTGTGCCAACAGGAATCGCTGACAAGGATTCTGTGTCAGTACAAAAATGTGTGGCGCATTGTATCGTGGCCTCTGTTGGTCCATAGATATTAACGATCTGAAGTCTGTTTTGTGGATTAGCCGCTCTGACTTTTTGGACAACTTTATTCGTTAGTTTTTCGCCGCCTACAAATAAAGTCCTTAAAGAGGGTGGCAGTGCCATGTGTACTGAGGATATTGTTTCAATGAACAGTTCCAGGGCAGATGGAGTGAAAGCCAGCATGGAGATACTGTTTTCTGTGATGGACTTGTTTATGAGCACTGGATCCA
>NZ_SMME01000414.1 GCF_009711465.1 Parendozoicomonas verongulae
CGATCGCCCTGGCAATACGTGGAAAACTGCTGACCTTGTGGCGGCACAGGCTGATGACGCCATGGACGTCGATAATGGTGCATCGCTGGCAGATTATTCTGAATCCATGCACACGGCAGTGCCTCCCCTCATAGTCAATTGTCATATGCAGTATGACTGGCGACGCCTCCTCTTTGGCGGGCCGGGGGTGGATAAGGAGGGCAGAATATGCCATGTTCAAGGGGCGCTGGCAACGGCACAGGCGGGTCAGGCCATTATACTCAAGGGCGCGAGATTGGTCCGATCTGACGTTTCAACAGAAGATAACCTCGCTGCAAGAGCGAAAGCGGTATGAGAGTAATGGCCAGACCTGTTACCTGCCAGACCATGTTCAGTTTTACCGGGCCAGCGTCGGTGAGGAGGAGCTGGCCAGCTTGTATGAGTCATCCATTAAGCGGGTGACCAGCCCCCCGAAAACCCCCATCGTTGTGAATCAATATACTCTCAGGGAATGGCTGAATCCCGCCATGATCAATGAAGCGGGTTATAGTGTTCTTAACACAGCATTAGAGAACCAGATTCAGTCCGGGGCTACGGTGACAATTACGTCTCCTTTGAGTGAATCTTTGTGGTTTAGGTTACTGAATCGGCTGCAGGCTATTGGGCACAGCAGGGGCCAGAAACCCAAAATCTTTCTAGCCCATACGGAAGGTCAGCCAGAGCAGCTTGGGTTGTCCGAAGGCAGCCCGACAGATAAACAGAAAAAGATATTCAGGCATCCGGCCGTACGTGCTGTTACTTATT
>NZ_SMME01000857.1:0-1190 GCF_009711465.1 Parendozoicomonas verongulae
AGAATACAGGCTGGATATTTCCGAGGTCACTTATACAGGAGGCCAGCTTCAGCAGCGCGACATTCCGTGTGATAAAGGCGGTGTTCTTCCCATGGCGACTCCCCAATGGGGCCGTTCAATCACACTGTGTGATCAGCAACAACTGGGATGTATCACACTTGATCTCTCAAATCCGGCCTGGCAGGCTTTGCCCGGACTGAGCGCCTGCGACCGCTTGATAGCCATTCGTTGCCGGGATGGACAGTCTTTGCACGTCGCCAGGGGGAAGGTCACAGGGCAGCTGCTGGTACGGCGGCCAAAAGGGCCAAACATCACCGCAGCCGTGACTGTGGATTATATCGTAGCCCCCGGCAAGACCTCTTTGCAGAACATAAGAAGAGACGAGTTTGTTCAAGTGATTGAAGGTATATGCCATCCCACTGTTCAGCAAGAATTGAAAGACGATGTGTTTGACTGTTCGCCTGCCGGCAACCCAAGCCTTGAGGAGCTACAGCGGATTGCCTTATTAAACCCGTCCGAACGGCTTTATCAACTGATTTGCTGGGCGAAATCATTTTCTTTCAGCACCAGTGTACCGGGCCGTGGGCTGGAAGGGCTGGTGGCGTTAATACAGGCGAAACAGGGAGTCTGCCAGGAACGCTGTCAGGTTTTTCAGGTGCTCTGTCATTACTTTGGGATACCGGCCAGACTCGTGACCAATGCCTCACATCAATACGCTGAAGTCAGTCTGGATAAAGGCAAAACGTGGCGCATGGTCAATCTGGGGGGAGGAGGAAACTGCTCAATATCCGTGCACACACCAGACTTTCCAGAACATGTTCGTGATAATACTGGAAAAAACATTGAGTTTGCCCCTTCTGTTCTCACCTACAATCTGTTAGACATTATCTCTGAACAAATCAAAAGCAATTGTGTGACAGAAGACAGCTATCGTCAGCTACTTGATAGGTTCAAAGTTGACGGCAAGTATGCGCATGCAAACATTTCTTATTACCTTCAAGGAAGTGATGTCATTACGGGTCTTATTAAGCACGGATTTGACATAGATCTATTGTTTACCGACATTATCCAGCACTGGATACAACAGATTGGTGGTAAAAGCGACAAGCATTATGATGAGGCACTCTTCAGCCTGAAACAAAGCACTTACCGATTCCTGCAGTGCTTTCTTCAGGCATCCGCTGCAGGCG
>NZ_SMME01000857.1:1538-2547 GCF_009711465.1 Parendozoicomonas verongulae
GTGAGCTGGGTTTTCTCCGACGGGACAACGGATTACAGAATTAAGCCTGTGTCTGACTTGCACGGATTTTCCCAAACTTTCTTGCGGGCCATGAATAAAGTGGCGATAGGAACGGGCTGGAGCTGGATCAATAAAAGCCGACTTCCCGTCGTAGAACGTAGTGCAGCCGGATTGCCCCCTTTCCCGGCCAGTTTGGAAAAAGCAGATATTCGAACAATATTCTTCGTCATTCAGTGTAAAGATAAACAAGAAAAGCTTTTGGCTTACTACGATGACCACCTTAGGAATTTTGCCCCTAAAACACAGTATCCACTACTGTTAAAAGCTTATGAAAATTATAAAAACGGCACCGTCCCCATGCCCCATCTATGCATTCGAAATTTCGCACTCAACTCTTGTCTGCATTGGTTGTTCAGTCAGCAGGGTGAGAGACCATGGAAATGGCTGGCACCCGTTCCCATACGCAGAACATCTAGTGAATCTCCTCTGACCATTCAAACAACAGGATGCCTCTCCCCTCCGAAAGGAGTCGGTTTCCCTGAATGTCTAGAGGTTGCGCAAGCCATGCGGAGTACAGAGGAAACTTCTGAAATCATGTCCCCGGAACGGGTCAAAAAGGCTTTTAACGAACCTGATGCCCTGGTGATCGATGTTGATTTGTTATCCATCATTTTTAAAGAATATCTGGACACATTGGACTGGGATCTTTTTCTCTGTGAATGTAAGAGAATATACCCCAAATATTTCGGTGGGGAATGACTATCAGCCATGCTGACGGCTGATGTTGCTGAAACACGCCCCCCTCAGCGGAGTTTCCTGCTGGGGCCTTTTTCTTAAACAGGAAACTTTTTTCGTTTTCCGGCGTCTAATTGACCTGAGGCAGAAGCAGCTATGGTCAAAAGATACTCACATGGACGTCAACAATTTCAGAATTGGGACAATAGGCGTGACTGGCTCACACATGTCCCTGACACCCCAGGAGGAGAACCCGAGAAAGCGGCGCGTCACG
>NZ_SMME01000857.1:2557-53685 GCF_009711465.1 Parendozoicomonas verongulae
CCAGCAGGGTGAGAGACCCTGGAAATGGCTGGCACCAGTTCCCAGCAGACCATCTTTTGAATCTCCTCTGACCATTGAAACAACAGGATGTCTCCCCCCTCCGAAAGGAGTCGGTTTCCCCGAACGTCTGGAGGTTGCGCAAGCCATGCGGAGTCAAGGGGAAACTTCTGAAATCATGTCGCCGGAACGGGTCAAAAAGGCTTTTAACGAACCTGATGCCCTGGTGATCGATGTTGATTTGTTATCCATCATTTTTAAAGAATATCTGGACACATTGGACTGGGGTCTTTTTCTCTGTGAGTGTAAGAGAATATACCCCAAATATGTCGTTGGGGAATAACTATCACTCGATAGCGCAGTTTTTAATAGTTGACGCAGATGAGAGGTTTGTCTGCTGAAACGCATGGCCCCAGCGTTCTTGGGCATGCTCTTTTTCTTCAAATGTCCGCACAACGGATCGTTTGAATGTCATAACTCTTCACACTGCTTTTGGGGGCAGTGCAAAGAATCATCATAATCAGGTGCGATGTTTAAGAGGACGCCTCCACCACGTCAAAATAAGACGCTCGTACCGGCAGAAGTAAAATTTGTCATTTGTGATCAGACCATTGATGGATACTTTGCCGGATAGTAATAGCGACCAGAGCTGGCGATCCATCACTTCACCATCTGTACATTTTGCCGGGTTTACTGTGCTTAAGTACCTGATCAATGTTCGCAAAGCGCAATTCAGGGCAGGTCTTTGTACTTTGAATATCAGTAGAAACCGCCGCTTTAAGTGGATGCCGATAATAAAATAGAATAGCCACCTATACGACAGTTACATAATACCTGCCATTTTAGATAATACCCAGACAGCAATGATTAAAAGTTTTACAGTAGAGAGGCTCACCCCCTCCGCCATCGAAGAAACCGCAGCCGTGATCTCTGAAGCTTTCCATGGCAGGGAGCCTCTGGCTATGCAGGATGAATCCGACTCCGGTGAGTTCAAGGAGTATCTTATTTATTCCGGTTTGAAAAGTGCGGAACAGGGCCTGGGATTTATTGCCCGGCACACAACCTCTGGCAAAATTGCTGGTGCATTGATTGCCTGTGATCTGGCGGATACCCTGAACTCCAGGGAATACTTTGAAGAATCCAAAACTGACTCCGTTATATCACTGCTTTACCAGTTGAACAAAAAAGTCTTTAACGAGGAAACCATTGAGCGTGGCAAATACTGCAATATAAAATTTATTGCAGCGTCAGACCGTTTCAAAGGTCAGGGGATTGTGAGTGATATTATGAACACAGCCCTGCAAAATGCTTCTGAGAAAGGGTTCGCCTTCGCCCACACCGAGGCAACGGGCAATATCTCCCAGCATATTTTCCAAAAGAAGTTCGGGTTCAGTGAAAGGAGCACTATTGCCTACAGTGAGTTCACCTTTCAGGGAGGCAAACCCTTTTCAGCGATTCAGGAGCATAAGGCTATCAAGCTTCTTATGAAACCTCTGTAGATACAGAAAACCACCCCACACGGGGTGGTTCTCAAGTATTAGAATAAAAACATTGACTTAAACAACCTCAAACCCTCCATTCCCCTCCCACTCAGGAAGTGCGTCGTATACCTTTTTCACGGCATCCGTCACCATCTCCGTCATAGGGAAAGAGAACGCCACAATCGCAGGCTGGATGCCTACAAAAATCACATCCGGCACAAAGGTCTTCAGTTCATCAATCACAAAATTCAATGGTAATGAGTGGGTGGACATAATAAACATTTCCGCAATGGAGTCCGGGTCTATCACGCGGATAGAACCAGCTTCCAGAGCGATCTCTGCCGCATCCACTACCAGTACACGTTCCGGCTGATACTGTCGTACAGTGTGAACGGCATTCTCCGGAGCAGAGCCACCGTCCACGGCCACCCAGCCATCGATGGGGTTTTGCTCGAGCATTTCTGCCAGCAGCGGGCCTGCACCGTCGTCACCCATCATGGTGTTACCCACCGCCAGAATCAGATTGCGGGCTTTTGGTGTGGTGTCAGTGGGTGTAGTGGCAGCAGATGTCATTACAGAATCACTCATTCGCTTTGCGGGGACTTTTGATCATCATGTACATGGTGGGCTCACGGTGAATCGCCGCCATCAGCTCAACCATTTTCTCAGTCATCGCCACTTCTTTTTCCGTCATTGGCTCGCGGTCGAGCTTATCGAAGGCGGAGGCGAGCATTGTGGTGTGCTCTTCCAGAACGGTGACTTCGCCGTACACAAAGAAACGATCCATCTTATAACGGGCATCGCTACCCTCTTCCAGATGGTTGATCCACTGTCGGTACTCCTTCAGCGTACACTGGAGGGCGACTTTCATGCAGTCCACAATACCCACGTGGTGGCCAATGGCGAGGGTGTAATACATCACCTCTTTGGCTTCCTCGGGGATACCGTAGCTCTCGTCGAGAAACTTTTTATACAGGGTGTAGAACAACACCTGATCGGATTGGCTTTCTAAAGTTCCGGCCATTGTCGTTAATCTTCCGCCCTGGCATCGGCAGGCTGACTGCGACCACACAGTTCAGCCAGAGAGACGCGATAAAGGTTGTCGAAAATCTCACGCAAACGTGGATCGTCCTTTTCATCAAGGTAAGCCTTGATATTGGTGTCCACAGTCTCGGTGGTGCTCTCAACCAGAATATTCATAAAGTCGTCAGCAATCAGGCCACCGTGGCGATAACCCGCCAGGCGGCGAGCTTCACGCTCAATAATCACCTTCATTTCCAGAGGAATACCCGTGTGTTTCAGAGTGGCCTTCTCACCCTCCTCTTCCTTCACGCTGGACCCCTTGAGCTTCTGATCCAGAATACCCAGCGCCACAGCCAGACCATAAATCGTCGCGGCAGGGGTAGGAGGGCAACCGGGAATATAGACGTCCACCGGTACGATTTTATCGGTTCCACCCCATACGCAGTACAGGTCGTGGAAGATACCGCCGTCACAGCCACAGGCACCGTAAGAGACAACAATCTTGGGATCAGGAGCCGCTTCGTAAGCACGCAGGGCGGGCATACGCATGGCACGGGTCACGGCGCCGGTGAACAGAAGAATGTCCGCATGGCGGGGAGAAGCCACCACTTTAATACCGAAACGCTCGGCATCAAAAACAGGTGTTGTCGCTGCGAAGATTTCAATTTCACAGCCGTTGCAGCCACCGCAGTCAACCCGGTAAACATAGGCGGAGCGCTGAATATCCTCCAGCAACACTGACTTCAGCTTAATGGTGTTTTCATCCTGGGGAACAGGAACGGTCGCGGTGTGGTCTTTACCAACAATCTCGCGAATGCCTTTCATCTCGCTCATTACACGCGCTCCTCTTGTTTCAGATGCACGTTATTCAGATGCTTGCCGTGGAAGACGTTGTCATAATCCAGCATGCTCTGCTTGCGCAGGCATTCAGGGCAGGTTTCCACTTGTTCATGACGCTTGGCCTGCTGCTCTTCGCTGATGCCGGACTGCACCAGCAGGTCCATCGCATAGTCCACCGCTTTGCGAGGTGCGAACGGTGTTTCACATTCACGACAGTGGGCCAGTGTGAAGGTAGCGTCTTCGTACAGGTCAGCTTTGTTGGTTACCGCCAGTTCAAACTCTTTGGAGAGCTTGATAGCACCAGTGGGGCAAACCTCTTCACAGCGACCACAGAAAATGCAGCGCGCCATAGAAAGTTCCCAGCGGCGGGAGTTCTCGTCCGCCTTGGTTTCCATAATCAGTGCGTTGGCTGGGCAGGCGCGGGTACAGGCGGCACAGGCAATACAGTCTTTGGCGTTGTACTCAGGCTTGCCCCGGAAGTCATCGCTGACGTCCAGAGGGGCAAACGGGTACTTAACAATGCTGTCGCCGGCTTTGGTAATGGATTTGAATAACTTAAACATACGACACTCCCTTACTTAAGCGGCGAGTTCTTACGCTCGATGCTGTAGCGTTCCATTTCTTTATAAGGAACGGTTTTGCTCTTGCCCTTTTTGGTGTCAACGATGGTGACACGGTCGGTACAGGAGTAGCAGGGATCCAGACTGCCGATAATCAACGGCGCGTCAGACACTGTATTGCCACGGAGCATATAACGCAGAGACGGCCAGTTCGCATAAGTGGCCGCACGGGCACGCCAGCGGAACAGCTTCTGGTTATCGCCAGTCATACTCCAGTGCACATTTTCGCCGCGAGGTGCTTCGGTAAAGCCCAAAGCGAACTTGTGAGGCACGTAGTTAAAGCCTTCCACCAGAATGTCACCTTCTGGCAGGTTATCCAGACCGAACTCGACAATGTTCAGGGCATCCAGAACTTCACGGACACGCACCAGCACACGGCCATACACGTCGCCAGTCGTTTCAAACTGGAGATCCATTGGCACAGAATCGTAAGCTTCAAAGGCGCTGGCGTGGGTGACACGCACATCACGCTGGTGACCGGAAGCACGCACCATAGGGCCAACCACACTGAAGTCTCGGGCGACCTTGTGATCCAGAACACCAACACCGGATACGCGGGATTCCATGTTGGGGGTACCCAGCAGCACGTCCACCAGCTCTTTGAACTCCTTGCGCACTTCGCGAACCAGCTTAATGCCTTTCACACGCTGCTCTTTCAGGATGTCACGACGTACACCGCCAATCAGGTTCAGGCCGTAAGTCTTACGGGCACCTGCCAGAATTTCCGCCAGTACCATGGTTTTCTCACGTACGCGGAAGAACTGCATGAAGCCGGTATCAAAACCGGTGAAATGAGACGACAGACCGATGTTCAGCATGTTGGAGTGCAGACGTTCCACTTCCAGCAGAATGGTACGGATCATCCTGGCACGCTCAGGCACAGGAATATCCAGAGCGTTTTCAATGGAGTTGCTGTAGGCGACACTGTGAGTAAAGCCACAGATACCGCACACACGGTCCGCCAGGAAGCCAATTTCCTGATAACCCATACGGGTTTCCGCCAGCTTCTCCATGCCACGGTGTACGTAGAACATACGGTAGTCGGCGTCTACGATGTTTTCACCGTCTACGAACAGGCGGAAGTGACCGGGTTCATCAGAGGTGATATGCAGCGGGCCGAGGGGCACAATGCCGTTTTTGTCGTCACCCAGCTGGTTATCGAACTCGTAGGTTTCGGTATCGGTCGTAGGCGCTGGACGCTGACGGTAATCCATCGCATCTTTCTGCATGGGGTGAATGTCTTCGGGGAAGTCATCCGGCAGAACCAGACGACGCTTGTCTGGCAGTCCGATAGCCCGCAGGCCGAACATATCGAAGGCTTCACGCTCGCCCCACACACCCGCAGGGATGTAAGGGGTGATGGAAGGGAATTCCATTTCCTGTGGGTCGATCAGAATCTTCACCACAACCCAGCTTTTCACAATGCCTTCCATGCTCAGGGCATGGTAGAACGCATAGTTGCCGTTCAGGGTACGTTCGTCGTTACCCCAGGACACGGACAACCAGCCGTTTTCGCCGTAGTACAGGTGCTGCATCACCTCGATCAGGGAGGTTTTCTTAACGGTGATGGTCACCTGGTTCCAGGTGGACCATTCTTCGTCAATGATCGCACCGGGGAATTTTTCGTTTACGCCTGCAACGTAGTTGCTGCCGGCGCGAACATTATTGCTTTCAGTCATATCAGTCATTTCTTAATCTCTGTTCTCGCTCTTAATGAGCCACTGGCTCAGCCTGGATTTCGCTTTGCCAGGGAAGATGCGTATCGTTTAAGACCTGCGCGAGAACGGAGTCTTGCTTGCTGTCCAGAATCACCAGAGCAGCTTTATCAACGCTGTTTTTTGCAAAGTCAGGGATGTATACGCCCATAGCCAGAACGCCCACCAGCAACAGAGCCAGCGGTGCAACGGTCATGGTGCTGATTTCACCCTTGGTGATGCCTTCCGGGGTGTCCCCCAGAACGCACTCGGCAACCACTTTCACCAGACCCGCCAAAACAACGGTCAGCAGAAGCAGCAGAATCACGGTAAACAGAACATGGCCGGAGCTGATGCCTGCAGTGATAATCATGAATTCACTGAGGAACATGCTGAACGGAGGCACACCACTCAGGGCAAGGATGCCAGCGCCCACTATCAGGCCGGTCACAGGTGCGGTGCGGAACAGGCCTTTGACAGTGCCCATATCACGGGAACCGTACTTCAGTACAATGTTGCCGGAGCCACAGAACATCAGAGCTTTCACCATGCTGTGGTTAATCATATGGAACATGGCTGCGATGGCACCGACAGGGCCAAGGCCCACAGCCAGGGTCATCAGACCCATGTTTTCCATGGAGGAGTACGCCAGCTTCCGTTTGATATCACGCTGACTGAAAATAAAGAACGCCGCCACACCTACAGACAGAATGCCGAAAGCCAGCATCAGATATTGTGGGAACTGAGGACCGAGCACCTTCACGGTCAGAATGTAGTAACGCAGGATCACCAGCAGCGCACAGTTCAGCAGACCTGCAGACAGCAGTGCAGACACCGGGCTTGGCGCCTCGGAGTGGGCATCCGGCAGCCACGCGTGCATGGGGAACAGGCCGGTCTTGGTACCAAAGCCGATCAGTGCGAAGACAAAGGCCAGACGCATCAGGGTGGGATCAAGCAAGCCTGCGTTATTGCGGATTTCGGTCCACAGAATCGCGTTAGCAGGGTGAGCCATCACTTCCGTAGCGTTGGCGAAGGTCAGGATGGAACCAAACAGACCAAAGGCCACGCCCACGCTGCAGATAATGATGTACTTCCA
The DNA here is from genome assembly GCF_009711465.1 of Parendozoicomonas verongulae. Lineage (GTDB taxonomy): Bacteria > Pseudomonadota > Gammaproteobacteria > Pseudomonadales > Endozoicomonadaceae > Sansalvadorimonas > Sansalvadorimonas verongulae. The sequence goes on from NZ_SMME01000857.1 coordinate 9,309, forward strand.
GGCGCCTTCCAGAGACGAACGCTTGCAGTAGAAACCCACCAGGAACACGGAGCTGAGAGTGGTCGCTTCAATACCCACCCACATCATGATGACGTTGTTGGACAAGATCGCCAGCGCCATGGTGGACACGAACAAGTTGAACAGACCGTAGTACAGCGCAACCTGACGGCCAGACAGATGGCCATCCCTATGTTCCTTGCCAATGTAGCCGATGGAGTAAAAGCCAGTCACCAGAGCTACAAGACTCAGGACACCTAAAACCAGCGCACCCAGACCATCCAGATAGAGCCACTTCTCAGCGCCAAACAGAGGCTGGCCATTGATAACCCAGAGACCAAGGCTCCAGGTCAGTTTGAGGAAGACAATCAGCCCGATGCGATGCAACAAGCTAACCAATTTACCGCCCCTGCCCTGAGGACACAGAGCGGAAGCAAAAGCAATCAGAGCGACCACAAAGGGGACGCCGATGACTGCAAAGAGATATTGAGTTGTCGACATAGTTGAATTAACCCTTCATCGTCGTCAGCTGTCTGACATCCAGAGTGTTAAGCTTGCTGTAAATCAGACGGGCCAGCACAATCATGATGATCACTGCGAATACCGCATCAGTGGTCACGCCAATTTCCATCAGGCCGGGAGCCTTGTTGGCCAGCAGAGCCAGAGTCAGGGAGGAACCGTTTTCCATCAGGCAGTAGCCAAAGGCCTGCTTGAGAATGTTGCGCTGGGACACGATGCACAGCAGGCCCATAAAGAAGTGGCCGAGGGACACCGCCAGTGCAGGCTTCAGGCCAGCCACCAGAGGCAGCTCAACAGACTTCACCGCTTCAAAGCTGGCAATCACAATCGCCACGGCTGCAACCGCTATCCATACGAACTTGATTTCAGGCTTTTCGGAGACAGGGTCTTCCATCTTGCCGAAGGCCCAATATAACAGGCCGGGCAGCAGCACAACTTTGGTAATAAACGCAGACACCGCCCACTCATTCAGGGAATGAGCGTGGGCCACATCGGCAATCACCAGAAAAATACCCACCAGCACTAACGACTGCAGGGAATAGAGAACCGCAGCCGCTTTCGGCTTGCGCACTCCGATAACCAGCAGCGAGGTTACAACCAGTAATCCCGCGAGGTTATTGATTAAAAGGTCACCATTCATATTTGATTCCTCTCCTTACGCCAGCCAGCCAGCGGCAATCGCACTTGAGAAGAGCGACATGATGATCAGAACAACCAGCACAAACTTCATGGACGCAGGCAGAGGCTGCGCAGTTGCAACAGGCTCGGAAGGCTCACCCAGAACGGTTTTGCCAAACCAGTACATAATCCAGCCAAAGCTGGCTACGGATTCAATCAGGGCAATCACCAGCACCGGCGTCAGCCATGGGTACTGATCGGACATGGCGAAACCGGCCTGCATCAGGGAGAACTTGCTGAAGAAGATGTTGAAAGGAGGCACACCAGTAATAGCCAGCGCTGCCACACAAAAACCCACCGCAAGCAGCGGAGAACCTTTCACAATACCCTGTAGCTGAGGCAGCATGCGGGTACCGGCGGTGTAGCTCAGGGAACCGGCCACCAAGAAGAACAGGCTCTTGGCAAACGCATGGTTAAACAGGTAAGTCACACCACTGTCCAGCGCCAGTCTGGAACCCAGAGCACCGATGGACAGCGCCAGAAACATATAAGCCAGCTGGGCAATAGTGGAGTAAGCCAGCAGACGCTTCATATCCTTCTGGGGCAGGTACATGATAAAGCCGTAGATCATGGTGATGATGGCACCCGCTACACCCACCATGCCGACGATTTCAGGCACATTACCGGCAGACATCAGCGCACGGGCAAAGATGTAAACACCTACTTTCACCATGGATGCCGCGTGCAAATAGGCAGATACAGGGGTCGGCGCGTTCATCGCATCGGGCAGCCACACATGCATAGGCAGCTGGGCAGACTTACCCCAGGCCGCCATCAGCACACCGCACAGCACGATTGTCTTGGTGGTGTCATCCAGTTGCGCCAGCGCTTCGATAGAGAAAGTGCCAGTGGCCTTGAACAGGAACGCCGCCGCCACAAACAGGCCGAGGGACGCGATGTGGGTGACGATCAGCGCCTTCAGGCCCGCCTTAAAGGAAGACTCCTTCTGGTAGTAACCAATCAGGGACCAGGAGCAGGCACCGGTGATCTCGAAGAACAAAAGCTGACCCAGCACAGTAGACGACAGCACCATACCTGCCATCGCGCCGATAAATACCAGCAGGAAAGCGTAGTAACGTGGGTCGCCGGTTTGTGCGTGCTCACGGTTCGCCGGGCTCATATAACCCAGTGAGTAAAAGCTCACCAGGAAGCCGAGGGACACAACCGCCACAGCGATCAGGGTAGAGACTTTATCAACGGTAAAGCCAAACAGTTCGATCTGACCAACAGACAGCAGGTTAAAGTGGGTGCTCTGGGCACCGGCACTGAAGAAGCTGTAAGCGAGCGCCAACGTGCCGAGAGTTGCCAGCAGCGAGAACAGCTGGGCTGTCCACTTGCACTGCTTCGGCACCAGTACCGCCAGCAGGGCTCCGATAAACGGAACCACAAGGGTGAATAAAGCTATAGATTCCATAAAATGCATGTCCTCCTTACAGTCCGGTCAGATAGAAAGCGAATCCGAGGACTGCCACACCAAAACCAGACCAGGTCAGGTGGTGAGTCTTGAGAAAGCGCGTCCGGGCCACACTGTTTTCCACCAGACCGGCGATCAGGAAGACAATAAACAGCTTGATAAACAGCACCACAAAGCCCATCAGAACGTGGGGCAGTGTGAAGTCTGCGGCTTTGCCGAAAGGAATAAACAGCGCCAGAAACAGCTGGGCAACCACCAGTTGCTTTAAGCCCAGACCAATCTTCATCAGCGCGAGGCCCGCACCGGCGTATTCAGTCACCGGGCCTTCCTGCAGTTCCTGCTCAGCTTCGGCGGAGTCAAACGGCAGCTTGCCCATTTCGATAAATACCGCGAAGGCGCAGGCCGCACCGGCCATCAGCGTTGCCATAGGGGCAGACCAGGTTTCTGTCGCCATATGCTTGCTGATAAAGCCAAGGTCCGTAGTACCGGCAATCAGCGCCATAATCACGATGGACAGCATCAGGATGGGTTCCACCAGCACACCCAGAGTCAGCTCACGACTGGCACCGATACCGGCAAACATACTGCCGGAGTCCAGACCAGACAGGGAGAAGAAAAAGCGGAAAATGGCGAACAGGTAGATGTCAGTAATGATGTCGCCGGCAATGGGGAACGGAGACTCATTGGTGACAGCCGGCAGAGCCATACCCACCAGCAACATAGTCACAATCAGGATATAAGGTGTGACAGTAAAAATGGTGCCGGAGTTGATCGGTGAAATTTCCTGCCGACGGAGCAGCTTAAAAATATCACGGTAATCCTGCAGCACACCGGGGCCACGACGGGAATGCATCTTGGCGCGGATGACACGGGAGAAACCCGTAGCCAGCGGCGCCAGTGCAAGCATCAGCAGTGCCTGAACAATGGCGAGTGTCACCATTGAGGCGGTTGGCATTTCAAGTCCCTGCATTACATGCCTCCAAATTCAACGGGAACAAACAGCAGCACCAGCAGGGCGATCACCATGTACAGGCAGTAAATCCTGAAGTCACCGTGCTGCATCACCTTGATCTTGTCCGCCAAACGGATAATCAGGCGGGACACAGGCATAATGATGTAATCATCAAACACAGGCTCGGTTTTGCGGGCAGCGTTGGTGGTTGCAGTAAGAACAGCGTTCATCGCAGGTGCGGGATCAAGGATCTTACGCAGGGTATAAAGAGGGGCGAACATGGAACGCAGCGCCTGGGTGAAACCACCAGCAGACACGGTCATGCGACCTTCGTAACCATAACCACAGGCCCAGGGCAGATCGCGTTTGGTGCGACGTTTCAGGGCAGGGCCACGGAATACGGACACCAGCAGTACAGGCACCAGAATCAGGGCAGAGAGAGCAATGATAATGATGGGCGTGGAGAGAATCGCACGGGTACCGTCTGCAGGAATCAGAGCCGCACCCTGAACCACATTCACTGTGTCCATGGAAATCACGCTGGTAGCGACAGAAGAAATCACCGGCGCAATCCAGGGAGAACCCAGACCGAGAACCACACACAGAATCGCCAGAATCCACGCACCCATCACCATAGGTGCAGGCACTTCCTTCGCGTTGGCAGCATTCTCAGTGCGAGGGGCACCGCAGAAGCTGACACCAAACACCTTCACGAAACACATGCACGCCAGAGCACCGGTAATCGCCAACATAATAATGGCCACAGGGCCACCGACCTGAACCGCCATGGAAGAACCGTGGCTCAGAGACAGCAGAGACTGGTAAATAAACCACTCAGAGACAAAACCGTTCAGAGGAGGCAGCGCGGAGATAGCCATGGTGCCGATCAAAAAGGCCAGCGCCGTGTAAGGCATCACCTTCGCCAGACCGCCCATCTTCTCCATATCCTTGGTGTGGGTACGGAAGATAATGGAGCCAGCACCGAGGAACAGCAGACCTTTGAACACTGCGTGGTTGAGCAGGTGATACAGACCACCCAGCAGACCCAATGCCGCAATCACAGGATGACCAGTAGTCATACCGATCATGCCAACACCTACGCCCATCAGAATGATGCCGACGTTTTCTACGGTGTGGTAAGCCAGCAGACGTTTGATGTCGTGTTCCGCCAGTGCGTAAAGCACACCCAGCACAGACGATACACAGCCGAAAGCGAGAACTACAAAGCCCCACCACAGCACCTGAGCACCCAGAAACACGATGCCGACCTTGATGATACCGAAGACACCAATCTTCACCATCACGCCAGACATCAACGCAGAACCGTTAGAAGGCGCAGCCGGGTGGGCTTTAGGCAGCCAGCCGTGCAGGGCAATCATGCCCGCCTTGGCACCAAAGCCGAAGAACGCCAGCAGGAAGATAACGGAAGATTCCCACACAGGTAGGGCGTGAGCTGTGTCCCGCAGGGTTTCGAAGCTGGCAAAGTTCATGCTGCCGGTTGCGCGATACATCATGTAGAACGCAATCAGAATCAGCACAGAACCGGCGTGGGCAATCAGAAAGTATTGCAGGCCCGCATCAACAGCTTTCTTATCCTGTTCCGCAATAACCAGAAAGTAAGACGCCAGAGACATCATTTCGAAGAAGACAATAAAGTAGAAGGCGTTGTCAGAAACAACCAGAGCCACCATGGACGCGATAAAGGTGTTCATAAAGAACCCCATCGCCCAGGCGCCCTTGCCTTTGTACTCTTCCATATATGAGATGGAGTAAATGGAAGCTGCCACCACCAGCACAGAAATCACCATCACCATAAACGCGGCGAGGGGATCGAGGCGGATCATAAAGTCGGCAAAGTAAAACGGGCTGTAAATCTGTTTTACGACAGTGGTGCCATTGAGCAGAGTAGGCACAGAAGCGAACAGGCCCGCAACACCACCAAGAGCGCCGAGAATACCGGAGAGCTTGATAGCGGTATTTTCAGCTTTATTCAGAGCGAGAGAGGCAAGAGCACCTGCGATATAAAGCAGGATTGAAACGGATAGAGCTGTCATTATTGCTTCGCCTCCATCAGTTTGGTGGTGACGGTAGCAACATCATCCGCTGCATCGTTCTTACGGGCTTTTTTTGCGTGAGACATGGCCTCTTCGTCCACCAGAACGATGGCCTGCGTTGGGCACACATCCACACAGGCGGGGCCTTCTTCACGGGTGCGGCACAGATCACACTTGATAGCGATACTTTTTACACCCGGTTCCCAGGCCAGCAGGTCCTTACCAAACACAGAGGGTGTGGAGGTAGACGGATTGCTGGAACGTACATCCGATGGAATGTAAGTGTCGTAAGAATTGGCGTATTCGAGAGGGCGACTGCCAGAGAAACCGATAGCTCCAAAGGGGCAGACAACCGCACACAGGGTACACCCTACGCAGGCGGTTTCGTCGAGTTCGACGCGACCATCCACAGGGGTAATCGCCTTCACCGGGCAGACCTTGGCACAGGGGGCATCATCACAGTGACGACAGGCAACCGGAGCGGTTGCGTCGCCATGTTTCATAACGGTCAGGCGGGGGTGACTTTGCAGACCCACCTTTTTGTGAGCGACAGAACATGCTGACATGCATGTCCCGCACCCGATACATAGCTGTGAGTCTGCAATAATAAAGCGGTTCATATCACTCCTAGAGGTATTGCAGGTACTGATGCCCCTCTAAGAGCAATATCCAGGCCAAAGACACAATACGAACCACGAAAACTCGCATTGCGCAGAGTTGTGAGTAATCCTCCGTAACCTGATTCAGCCTTTCAGTCTACTGACGAAATATTGAAATAAGAATTACACAACAACGCGTAAACGACACAGAGCAATAAATACGTGTGTGACGAAGTGGTGACGACACTTTGTCGAACAGGTGACGAGCAAGTGTCGCCACCTTTCGCTGACCAGCCTTATTCAATCACCCACACGTTTGCTCTGCGCACACCATCCCTCACGAACCCACTGCCCACGTTCGCTGAAGGCACTTTAAGCTCACTCCTCTTTTGGGAAGGGTGATGAGACAATGCTTCCAAAGCTGACTCATTTCGCTCAAGGCTCATGTCTTGCAGTTTTTCTGATAATAAAGCTGCTGGCGGCCTGCCTGACATCGACCATTCGTCATTGCCACTGCCATTATATTTACCATACTCATTACATGAGTCCCGTGGATCATCGCCTAGGCAGTCATACTCGACCCACCCCCTTCTCTCACCCCGGTAATCTATTTTATCTTTCCTATCATGCTTATAGATAATTTTCGGAAGAGGAGGAGCCAGGCTTACTGGAAAATAAAGTCCAAAATTCCTAAAATCCTCGGACTCCCTTATTATCTGAAAAGCCTCCCGATCTGAACGCACCAAAACCTCAGCCAGGGCGTGTAGCAAAGTTATTTCTTTGGGATAAGTTTTATAGGCTTCATAAGCCGCTTTATACTTTTTGATGACATCATAGAGGCTTTGAATTTCCTTCTGTTCAGGATCATGTACAATTTGCAGCCAGTTCTGGAGCAGCTGTGCATGTAAGCCAGGCTGTCGGCTGAAGATATCCTCCCCTTTATCTAAAGTACCTTCTGCAAGCGCGCCCAGTTCCGCAATGCATGTTTTATACAAGCTATTGTCATCATCGTTATAGGCTTGTACAGCTTCAGAGAACCAGAAAATCGACCTCATCCCTCTCGACAGTTTCTTTACATCCAACTCAACCTGTCGAACCTCATCAAGAAGCAGCCCTGGGGTTGTCTCATCCACCACTAACAAAGCCCTGCCAAAGGCAAACTGGTCCTCCTCAGACCAACCGCCTCTCCTCAGGTACATCATGGTATGCAAATTTAAAATATCTCGAGGTAACACAAAAGACTGCCCCTCCTCTCCCGAATTTTCATGTTTCATAATACCCACAAGGCGGATATTTTTACGCCTCCCTTTCCGCCTCCATACCTTTTTCTCGGGCTGATTGCTCCGCTGCACACCCAATGAACTGACACGCACTGTTTGCATTGTTTGCACTGGCTCATGAACCACTTCTGGAAATCTCGCTTCTCGCTCGGTCGCCGCCAGCATCATTCCCAGTCGAAAATTGCTTGCAGTCGGCTTATAACCCCTCCTCTCTTTGTCGCGATGAGGCCTGCTATAGGGTTTCGCCCTTGCCTTGACTTGCTTTCTCTTTTCAACAACCCCTCGCACACGCCATTCTGGATCTCTCTCCTCTTCCCCTATATACCGGGGCAAGTAACTGGCAGTTGACGGCCTTCCTGGAGAGAACTCCGTCATATCCGTTTTGCTTTTTTCCATTGCTGCAAGCACTCCCTCAGATAAAACACTCATAAAACAAGCACTCAAAAAGACAAGAACCCACCAGCTGAAGTGAGAAACACCCATTTTTATTCACCATCTGAACGACAGTGATTGAGTATAGGCAGTGAAAAATGCACTAAGGGACGACAGAAAGTTGTTTTTTGAACATAAGCCTGCGCTGCAAAAAAAACAGATACAAACAAATGCGAACACCCTACCGGTTGACCACAAGAAGAGATACGGAATATCACAATCACATTTTTCTTGAACCCATGGCATGTTGATGATGATTTTTCACATCTCTTAATAAATGCTGACAAATGCTTTTTCCTGGGTCTCCCTCACCTTTCGCATTTGACCTTCAGCATTCGACAGGATTATAAAGTTTATGGACTCCTATAACGCTCTCTATGAGCAAGGTGTCGCTCGGTTAAAACAACTGCAGCAACTGACACCCCGCATGGGCGAATCCCTCCAGGATAAAATGGAAGCCAAAGGTATTTCTCGCCGGGATTTCATGAAATGGAGTGCCACAGTCACTTCCCTTCTTGCCTTGCCGCTGTCGTTTCAACCTCTTGTTGCACAAGCTGCAGAAGTCTCTGACCGTGTACCACTGATCTGGCTGCATATGGCTGAATGCACCGGCTGCTCTGAATCCCTGATTCGTACCGACAGCCCCAGCCTGGACACTTTGATCTTTGATCATGTGTCTGTGGAGTATCACGAAACCCTGATGGCTGCCTCCGGCATGCAGGCCGAAGAGAACCTTGAAGAGGCTATGGAAACCTTCAAAGGTAACTACCTGCTGTGCGTAGAAGGTGCGGTGCCAACGGCAAATAATGGTGCCTTCCTGAGAATCGGGCCGAAGAGTGAGACCGGTCTTCAGGTAGTTACCAATGCTGCCAGGAACGCAGCAGCCATTGTCTCTGTGGGCACCTGTGCCTCTTTCGGTGGTGTACAGGCCGCAGCGCCGAACCCCACCGGAGCCAAAGGTGTTCATGAGGTGGTTGACCGTACCGTGATTAACCTCGGCGGTTGCCCGCCCAGCGCCAAGAATATTGTCGGCACCCTGATGTACTTCATCATGTTTGGTAAGCTCCCTGCTCTGGACATGTTTAACCGTCCGAAGTGGGCCTATGGCAAGCGTGTACACGACAACTGCGAACGTCGCGGTCACTTTGATGCCGGAGAGTTTGTCGAAACCTTTGGCGATGAGAACGCCAAAGACGGCTTCTGTCTGTACAAGATGGGATGCAAAGGCCCGTACACCTACAACAACTGCCCCACCGAGCGTTTCAACGCTCACACCAGCTGGCCGGTGCTGGCCGGACATGGTTGCATTGGCTGTTCTGAGCCTGATTTCTGGGACGAGATGGCTGACTTTGAAAAGCCTTTAGGCCGCCAGATTGTTAAAGGTCTGGATGCCTCCACTGATACTGTAGGTGCCGTGATTCTCGGAGCCTCTGTTCTGGGTATTGGTGCACACGCCGTTACCTCTATTTTTGCGAAATCCGAGGAAGCCTGATCATGGGTAAACGTCTCGTTATTGATCCGATTACCCGGATCGAAGGTCACCTGCGTATTGAGGTGGAAGTGGATGACAACAATGTCATTCAGAAAGCATGGTCGTCATCTACCCTGTGGCGCGGTATTGAAGTCATTCTGAAAGGTCGCAGCCCGTATGATGTGGGCCTGATCGCCCAGCGTATCTGTGGCGTGTGCACATACTCCCACTACCGTTGCAGCACTGAAGCGGTGGAAAACGCCCTCGGCATTCAGATTCCTTACAACGCCAGACTGCTACGCTCCCTGATGCACAGCGCCCTGATTGTGCATGACCATATTGTACACTTCTACCATCTGCATGGCCTGGACTGGGTGGATGTTGTATCCGCTCTCAGTGCTGATCCAGCCAAGGCTGCAAAGGTTGCTCTGAAGTACACCGACAAACCCATCGCAGCCGGTGAAGGTGACTTGCGTGCGGTGCAGGAACGCGCCAAAGGGTTGGTCGATTCTGGTCGCCTTGGCCCGTTTGCCAATGCTTACTGGGGCAACAAGACATACAGGTTCACGCCAGAACAGAACCTGATTGCACTGTCCCATTACCTGAAGGCACTGGAAGTTCAACGAACGGCTGCAGAAATGCTGGCCATCTTTGGTGGTAAATCTCCTCACCCCCAATCCATCGTCGTCGGTGGTGTGACATCTGTGCGCGACATGCTGAGCCCGGCCCGCTTACAGGAGTGGAAACAGAAGCACGATGAAGTGAAAGACTTTATCGTGCGCGCTTATCAGGCCGATATCCTGATGGCTGCTGAAGCCTTCGGGCAAGAACCCAGTGTACTGGGCGGTGTGAACGTGAAGAGCTTCATGAGCACTGCCGAGTTCGATATCGGTGATGGCAACGTGCTGTTCAAGGGCGGTGTGATTATGAACGGAGACTTCAGCAAGGTGGAGGATATTGACCCTTCCCAGATTGCTGAAGATGTGACCCACGCATGGTACAAGGCTGATGGCCCACAGCATCCTTTCGATGGCACTACTATTCCCAAACAGACAGATATGGTTGAGCGTGACACCCTCAACGGCAAGTTGCCAACCCTGGATCAGGATGGCAAATACAGCTGGGTGAAGTCTCCCCGTTATAAGGGCGAGCCTGTAGAAGTAGGCCCACTGTCGTCCATTCTGGTGAACTACGTCCACGGCAACAAGCGCGTTGTTGATGCCGTTGATGGTTTCCTCAAGCGCAGCGGCCTGCCATTTGAAGCGCTGCTGACCACCCTTGGACGCACCGCTGGTCGCTTACTGCAAACCATTCTGGTGAGTGAATTTGAAGAGGAGACCTTTCAGGCGCTGCTGACCAACCTGAAGTCTGACGAAACCACCTATGTAAAGCCAGAATTTGATGAGACCAAAGAATTCAAGGGGCATGCCATGGTTGAGGCCCCCCGTGGCACATTGAGTCACTGGATTCGTATTAAGGATGGCAAGGTTCAGAACTATCAGGCCGTTGTTCCCACCACCTGGAACGCTGGCCCCGTAGATGCAAACGGTAAGGTTGGCCCTTACGAAGCCTCTCTGGTTGGCCTGAAACTGGAAGAACCCACCAAACCTTTGGAAGTGATTCGCATCATCCACTCTTTTGACCCCTGCATGGCCTGCTCTGTGCACGTGATGGATTACAAAAAGAAGAGTCTGGGTGAGTTCCGTATCGATCCTTACGGCTTTGCATAAGGAGACGACAGTGGCTCAACATTCAACGGTTGAAAAAGAGCTGGTCACCTATGAACGGGAAATGATATTCCCGATCAGTGTGCGCATTCTGCATTGGCTCAGGGCCTTGGCTATCGTAGCTCTGGCATTAACCGGCGCCTACATCGCCTGGCCGATGTTTGAACGCCCTGATGATACCAACACGCTGGTGCAGGGTTGGGTTCGGTACCTGCACCTGCTGACTGGTTTTGTGTTTATTGGCGTAACACTGGTGCGCGGCTACCTGTTCCTGTTCACCAAAGAGACCCGGGAACGGGCCTCTTTCAGGGATGTGTTCAGCCTTAAAAGCTGGATTATCCAGATAAAGTCTTATTTCTGGAGAGGACATCTGGATAAAGCGGGCATTTATGGCCCACTGCAGCTGACGGTCTACTTTGGTATTACTGTGCTGGCCATTCTGGCGTCTATCAGTGGTCTGGTATTATATGCCTATGTATACCACCACGGTTTAGGCGGTGCTCTTCGTCCAATGGCCGATATGGTTGTCCACTTTATGGGGGGGCTGGCTCGCGTACGCTACTGGCACCATGTGTTTGCCTGGGCGTTTGTTATTTTTATTCCTATCCACATCTATATGGTTGTATGGACGGGCATTCGCTTCAAACACAATTCTGTGGAAGTGATCATTACCGGTTACGACTACCATAAACAGCCAGTAAAGAAAGGCTGATTTCCGATTCTATGAAAACCCTTCTCTTAGGGATTGGTAACGTTCTGTTCGCCGACGAAGGTGTCGGCGTTCATTTCGTTAACTATATCCAGGAAAACTATTCCATTATCCCGCCCGCTCAGCAAACACTTGATATGCTTGACGGTGGTACACTGGCTCAGGGTCTCACCCCCATCATCTGCAATTACGATCAGTTGATTGTGGTTGACACAGTGAATGCCGGTGATGCCTCACCAGGCGAGGTGTACTTCTTCGATTTTGACAATGCGCCACCAGAGATTGACTGGCAGGGCAGCGCCCATGAAGTGGAGATGCTACAAACCCTGACCATGATGGAGATGGTGGGCGATCGCCCGAAAACGTGGATTCTCGGTGTGGTTCCTACGGTTCTTGAACCCATGACACTGGGCTTAACCGAACAGATTCTCGCAGCCATTCCTTTAATGGAAACAGCTCTGATTAAACAACTGGAAAGCCTTGGCTTTAGCTGTGAGCGAGTCAATAACATATCCATCGAATCCCTGATTCCTGATTCTTACAAACGTGGCGTGACGGCACAATGAAAACCATCCGCTTTACCTTTTCCTGCACACAGCCAGTACCGTTTTATGCCCGTTTGTGCAATCACTACCTTAAACAGTATAACGACACGCTGGCTCTAAAAGTTGCTGAAAAAGACGATAGCTACATTCTGGAAGCAAACGGCGAGCAGCATGAGCTGGAAGCTCTGGCAGACTCCGTATCCAAAGACTTTATACTCTCCTGCTGGCTTACAGATGCCCGGGTGCAAGACATTACAGAAAGTACAGAACGGCTGGGAGCTGATACACCTCTCAAAGCTGAGAGTGTCGGCACTCCCTTCTGCCATCAGTGCCTTGACAGCTTCAGCAACCCTGAATCTGCACAGTTCGGAAATATTGCTGTTGCCTGCTCCTGCTGTCACGGTGAAATCAATACCGAAGCTTTAACGCTTGCCGATATTCAGCACTTTGTCACGACTCTGAACAGTGAAGGGCAAATATCATTGTCTTCTTCACTCACTCTTAGCCTGACCCCCTTTGAGGGAGAGGTAAGGCAACATTTACTGATCTGTTCACCAGAGAAAACCCAGGAACGCTTTCAGGTTTCCCCGGTGCAACTGCAAGCTCTATCCAGTCTTGAGAAACCTCTTCTGAGTGTGAGTGATGAGGGCACTCTCTATGAAATTGCTTTTGCCAATACACGACTATTGACGGTTCTTTGCAAGCTGCTCAGTGACGCTGGTATCGATCAGGTGTATATGCAGGGCGGTACTCACCCCCGCATGCTGCGTTTGAAAGGCCAATGGATTGCACAGGCGCAACAGGCTGGTTCTCTGGCATCAGATATTAACGATCAGACAGCAGGCTCATTTGCTCTATTAGGCAGCACACTGAATCTCTCTGACAACCGCAATACTGCTGTGATCTACCTCAGCCAGCAATTCAACAGCCAGATTGTGGCACTGGATAGTGATAAGCGCCCTTCTCTGTTTTTTGAGATGCCAACATTACCTGACAGTGGCCGTGATGTGATTGAGCAGCTGCAAAACTCCTCGCAGAAAACTATTTTGGCGAAATTCCAGCAGGCTTTCCCTGAAGAGTATGCTCGACTGATGACGCTGGAGTTTGCTGCCCCCACCGGCAACCTGGAAACTCTTTGGGCCTACTCTGCAGCCCTTATCGGATTGGCGGACCAAAGTCTTCGTTCCCGCAACAAAACATTTCTGGCTGATCGGCTGCAGGCTACGGCTCTGTCCAATAGGGGACAAAACGCTCCCCGCATCGATTATGAAACACAGAAAATTGATAGCCACTGGTCGTATGATTGGAAGCAGACACTTGGCTCCCTGTTAAGCTTTCGTTTGGCAGGCGCTCCTGTGGAGAAGCTGGCTTACGGTTTAATGGATTCTCTGGCGGATGCTATCAGTACATGGATAGAACACCTGGATAAACAGGTGGGGACTCCGACTGTAGCTCTGGCGGGCAGCGCATTTACGAATGAGTTATTGGGACAGCGCGTATGTTTGCGTCTGGAGAAAAACTTTACCCTCCATGTTAACCCACAGCAGGCTATCGATGGCCCCCTTCTGGAAGCCGGTGTCACCGCTTTAGAAGAGCATTTTTCTCAAAAATAAGGTTTAAAGGATGTGTTTATCCATTCCTTCCGAAGTGGTGGAGATTCACCCTGAGGACAACACTCTGACGGTTATGACCATGGGTGTACAGCGGCGTATCAGCCGTCACTTAATACTTGATGAGCTAAAAGCAGGCGATTACGTACTGGTGCATGCCGGTTTTGCCATGGGCACCATTGATGTGGAAAGCGCCAGGGCCAGTCTGGAGCTTTATCAGGACATTATTGCTTCGATTGAGGCAGAAGAGGCTAATCAGGTAACCGCGTAAATGTACAGAAACCGACATCCTCAGGTGTCGGTTTCTTTAGCGTTGTTATTCAAGCTGGTGTCTCCAGCGCCGACAGTTTTTATCTGAGAACTTAGCCTGAAGATCTTCCCTTGCCCGATACCACTTATCCATATCTTTGGCTTTGCCGCCTTTTCGGCGAAGCTCGTCGTATTTTTTTATCTTATCCTTCCACTTTTGGCATTGTTTAATTTGTTTCTCGGCCTTGGTTGCAGCATAAGTGTGTGAACTCACAAAGGTCAGTGCTGCAATAGTGACAAGCATCGTTAGTATTTTCATCCATGTTCACCTGTCTATTTTCTAAGCTGCTCTCTCCAGCATAGCGTTTCTGTTCAGTGGTCATACGTCTTAGAACTGCCTCGCCAGACTATTGAATCCCTGGGATCTCCCTCCGGTAAATTTTTCTATAAGTGGAGCCTTTCCAGTGGGAAAAGACTTTCTCTGACTCTGTAAGTGCGTTAGTATGTTGGGAAACCTGTATGGAGTTTGCCAATGCCTCGCACAGCACTGCCCTGGGACCTGCCTAATCCGTTCATCTCGCGAATGTCCTGTGGCATGGAGCATCTGGATCGGCTCGGCCACGTCAACAACGTTCAGTATATCCACTGGCTGGAAGATGTCGGCTGGCAGCATATCACCCAGCTGGGCGCCCCCTGGGAAGCGTGGAAGAAACACGGAGCGGGTATGGCTGTGACCGAAACGCATATTCAGTATCTGGCCGCAGCCAAAGCCAACGACCTGATTTATATTGGCACCTGGCTCACCGGCGGCGACCGCCTGCGTATGACTCGTCACTTTCAGATCATCCGGGTGGCGGATAAGCGCACTCTGCTTCGGGCTGATATGGAATACGTTTGCATAGACCTGAACACAGGCAAACCCCGCCGCAAGCCCCCCTTTTTAGAGCAGGCCCATCAGGCAGGAATCTCAGCCTCAGGGCATTGTGCTTAACAGTTCTCCTTTCTTCGATTTGTCACAGGTGCTTTCAGGGTGTGTGGCGGTTATGATGGCCGCCACCCTCTTCTCTATACACTCTTTACGCTGACAGGTAACCAAGCCAGTGGAAGCATTCTCCCCTGACATTCTTCTAATGATGTTTTTTGTAGCCACTGTGGCTGGCTGTATTGATGCTATGGCAGGTGGTGGTGGTCTGATAACAATTCCGGTCATGCTCTCTATTGGCGTACCTCCCGTCAGCGCCCTGGCCACTAATAAGCTGCAATCTTCTGCAGGCAGTTTCAGTGCCAGTTTTTATTTTGTCCGGGCAGGGATGGTTAACCTTCGGGAAATGGTGATTCCCATGGCCTTCACATTCTTTGGCAGTATGTGTGGCACCTTGCTTGTACAGCATATTGATGCAGGCTTTCTGGTGACAGCTGTGCCGGTGATGCTGGTTTTGATCGCCACTTATTTTCTATTTTCAAAAAATCTCGAAGGTGGTGAACAGAAGATCTCCTTAAAAACCTTTGCTATGACTTGCGGTCTGTGTATTGGTTTTTACGATGGTTTCTTTGGCCCCGGCACTGGTTCATTCTTTGCCATGGCCTTTGTCTCCCTGCTGGGCATGTCACTAGCGAAGGCCACCGCTCACACGAAAGTCTTGAACTGCACGTCTAACCTCGCAGCGCTAGCCTTCTTTATCCTGGGTGGCCATATTTTGTGGACCCTGGGTTTTGCCATGATGGGAGGGCAGTTTATTGGTGCACGTATTGGCTCACGCATGGTTCTTACTAAAGGGCAGAGATTAATTCGCCCCGTTATTGTGATGGTTTGTTTAATAATGTCTATTCGCCTGATCATTCAACAAATGTCGTAAATATTGCGAAATCAGAACAGCACAACTACCTACAAAAAATGTACAACTATTGACATTTGTAAAATAGCGAATTCTATCGGCAGTGAGACCTTTCAAAGAAAAAAAACATGATGGCAATACATCTCCCTATTAAAAATACTCTTCGAACCCCTGCAAGAATGTCTTCTCACGCATGACAACCTTATAAAAACACTGCAAAAATCAGTAAAAACACCTGCTTTTTTGAACGAAAGCATGCTCTGGGACAGCATTTTTAACGATAGTTTTTGGTATAAACCTTCCTGCATTATTCACTGACCAAATTGTATTCGACAGAGAGTTTTTTTCTGTTCGTGAAACCTGACTCTCAGCAGACCTCACGCACTCTTTACAGTGGCAAGCATTTGCGTCTTATCGCTTAGCAATATAAACGGAGCCTTTATGTGGAATAGACTGAATAAGTCAATGATGTTCTGCCAAATGATGTTTGGCTTATCTTTCTATGGTGTCATGGTTACCCTGACACGTTTCTTCCTGGAAAAACTGCACTACAGCGAAGCCGACACCATGATGGTTGTGGGCGCATTCTCTTCCATCGGCCCCCTGTTCGCTATTGCCGGTGGTTTTATCTCCGATAAGTTCCTGGGCGCCAAGCGCTCCCTGACTCTGGCCTATATAAGCTTCGCAAGCGGTTACGCTCTGCTGGTTCTGGGTGCCTCCGCAGTCAACGTGCCAATGTCTCTGCTGGGTATCGCTCTGGCATCCTATGCCCGTGGCCTGATGTCTCCTTCTTACCCAACGCTGTACAGAAGAACCTTCAAGTCTCAGGAAGACTTTGAAAACTGTTACCCCATTAACTACTCCGTAAACAACGTGGGCGCACTGCTGGGTCAGTACCTGTACCCCATGTTTGTACTGGTTATCGGTTTTAACGGTGGTTTTGCGCTGTCTGGCGTTATGGCGGGCCTGGCTGCTGCTGCGCTGTTCATCTTCCACAAGCCTATGGTTGAAATCGGTGAAGAGATCGACAAGAAACCAGTGAGCGCTAAGAACATAGGTATTTTCCTGGTTCTGTCTGTAGCGATGCTGGGCATGGTGTTCTTCATGTTCTCTGACATGGAAACCGGTCAGTACGTTGTATACGCCATCGGTGCTGCAGCCGTTCTGTACTTTATCACCCTGATGATGAAATCCAGTAAAGCGGAATCCCTGCGCATGGGCACCATCCTGATCATGACCGTGCTGACCACTGCATTCTTCGTATACTATGGTCAGATGATGACCTCCATGACGCTGGTATCTATTAACACCATGCGTGGCGACCTGTTCGGCTTCATCCCTCTGGCTCCTGAAGCGTCCATGGCTCTGAACCCACTGTGGTGCATCGTAGCAGGCCCGGCCCTGACAACCTTGTTCACCATGCTGGAGAAGCGCGGTATCAACCTGTCTACCGCAACCAAAATTGCCGGTTCCTTCGTTCTGACGGCTGCAGCTTTCGGCATCCTGACCATGGCTGTACGCGGCATAGGCACAGACGTTGTCATCCGTCCTCAAGTGTTCTTCTGGATCCACGCCTTCCTGGCCTTCGGTGAAGTTATCGTAGGTTCTCTGGTTGTTGCCTTCATCCTGTCTGTAACACCTAAGCACATCGAAGGTTTCTCTGTATCTCTGTTCTCCGTCGCTATGGCACTGTCTGGTATCATCGGTGCTGTTATTTCTGGCTCCATCGCGGTAGAAAAGGGTCAGGAAATCACTCAACAGTTCGTTCAGACTGTATACGGTGATTATTTCTTCGTGCTGTCTGCTGCTGCGGTTGTCATGGTAGGTGTGGCTCTGGCCTCCTCCGCTATCATCCGCAAGATGCTGGCTAAAGCTGACGCCCTGGACAAGACCGAAGGTCTGGTTGCAGAAACCGCTTAATCCTTAAGCAAGCTCAGCATTAAAAAGCCCCGGGCAGCATAAGCTGTTCGGGGCTTTTTAATGGGCACTGTCAAATACTATTCTTTGAGTCTCTCAATCAGCAGACACTCCCGTTCCCGAAGGGTGCCTAAGCAGAATCGCTTGCGGTTGGAAAGAGTATCCAGCCATTGTCGCCGAATACGAAGATTGGGCTGCTGCTCTTTGGCATCGGGCAAATATTCCACCTGCCCGGTTACAATACTGCGCTGCTTTCTTCGGCAGGGGTCAAAGCAGTAAAACCACTCACCATCCATGGACAGAGCCAGTACGTAGTGCCAAAGATTTTTTCCGGTATGCAAACGCACCAGTGCTGTGCCCTTGCGACTAAGACAGTCAGACAGCGGGCTCTTATCAATCACTGAAAAATGATCCCGCTCCAGATAGCTTGTAGTCAGGGAGAAGGCATCATCTCGATACTTTTGCAGCCAGTTGCCCAGCAATGCAACAGCCAGACCTGTTGTACCATGACCCAGCTCGCCCTGATTAGTCACAGTATCCAGGCAGTAAAGGTAGATTTTCTGAATCACCAGCGGAGGAATATCGTCTCTGTCGAACAGATATGCCAGTGCATTAATAAAAGAGATGGGGACACAATCGTAGGCGGATACCTGATAACTAAAAGGCGTATGCACAGCCATCAGATCCCTCCCTGGATCGTATCAAAATAGACTTAATCTATTGATACTAAGCTATGTCCAGAAGATTGGCGAACCCAGGGCATGGCCGCCATGCAGGATCAGGCAGCAGGAACAATACCCTTTTCTTTCAGGAAAGCATCCAGCTCGGTGTAACCACCAATGTACTCCTGACCGTGGAAAATTTGTGGCAGAGTTTCTACTTTCTTACCAACAGTCTTTTCCAGATCAGCCTGGCTGATGCCTGCTTCGTGTTTGTTTTCGCACACTTCCTTGGCACGGGTGCAGAAACCACAACCAGAACGACCAAAAATGGTAATCCTTTTCATTGGTAAACCCTGATGATAGAAATGAACCCAACCAGTTTGTACCACACTTTAAAATCCCGCCATTGATCCATGTCAGAAATCAGGATTAATACCATTAATGATGCTTCTGCTATGAACGACACCTTCCCCCTGATAGCCCTGTCTGGTTCTGCAGAAGAGCGGGGCGCCGCCCATGGTCATCAACTGGCTGACAGCATTGCCAGCACTATCGCTTTTTATGCCGGACTGCTGAAAATGAGCGAAACCGATGTGCAGGAAACCGGCCGCTATTTTCAAGATCAGATTGCCCGGTTCCATCCGGAATATTGCGATGAAATCAATGCCCTTGCCGACGCTGCTCACCAGCCGCCAGAGTGGATTTATGTGCTGAATGCCCGCTCTGAGCTTATCAGCCAGCAAATGGAGTGCAGTTCAATTACCTTTCGGGATAGCGGACTGATTGGGCAGAACTGGGATTTCAGCAAGCCTTTACTGGATCTGGTCGCTTTACTGCATATCACGATTAACAGCGAACTGCAGATTCTCACCGTGACAGAGCCGGGTATTATCGGAAAAATTGGCCTGAACAGCTGTGGCCTCGGTTTATGTATGAATCTGCTGCGCCTCAAGCGCCGCTGCGAAGGCGTTCCTCTCCATATTGTGATGCGCGCCCTTCTGGAGGCCAGTACACTGGATCAGGCTCAGAGTATCGCCCGCTCAGCCCCCGGATCACGCCTTGGCTGTCTGGTAATGGCCAACCAGACTGGCAAGGAATTCACCATTGAGTATGCGGGGAAAAACCACTGGCTGCTTTCTCCGCCGGGCCGTATCAGCCTGCATACCAATCATTATCTTGGCAGGCGCATGACCCCGGAGGGGGGGGCTTTTGCCGGCACCCATGAACGTCTGAAAACGCTGGCGGAGCTGACAACAATCCTGCGCCAGCAAAATGTGAATACCATGCAGAGGCTACTCTCCGACCGTTCACACTCTACATGGCCTGTGCTACAGAACTGGCATACATCCCTGATTCCCGGATACGGCGATACCGGCACCATTGCCACTGTGATTATGGAGCTTCCCCAGCGAATACTTCATATTCGAAAAGGGAACGCCCCCGACGGGGCATTCCTGAGCTACCCTGTTCAACGCCCTGAGCAGCCAACCTGAGTTTTCTGTATACACCATCGGTTAGCCTGAGGGCACTTGGATCCTTTTAGGTCTGGCGTACTCATAAACTGATATGACATCAAAAAAACAGGTCTACGATTTTATCATCATCGGAACAGGTGCATCCGGAAGCGTACTGGCGCATTACCTCAGCAGTGCAGGAGCGGATGTCTGCCTGCTTGAGGCTGGCAAGCATTACCAGGCCCACGAGTTCCCATCTGATGAACTCCATGCCAATACCCAGCTTATGTGGAATGGCGGTATGGACCCCAGCAAAGATGCCCGCACGGTTTTCCTGCGGGCCAGGGTAGCCGGTGGCGGAACCATCATTAATAACTGCCTGCTGGATCGGTTTGATGATATCGCTCTCGATGATTTCCGCACGAAGTCCGGTGCTGCGTTCTATAACCGAGCCACAATGGACACCCACTACAGTGAAGTCGAAAGCCACCTGAATCTGGAATATATTTCAGAATCTGACTGGAATGGCAACGCCAGACTGTATGCCGAAGGCTTCGATAAGCTGGGCTTACAGAGAGCCCCACTGCGCCGAGGCCAAAACAACTGCAACAATGCCAACAATGACTGTGTCGTATGCTTAGGCGGCTGCCCCCGTGAATCCAAGCAGAGTATGGCAGTCTCCTTTCTACCATCCGCCCTTGCCAGGGGGGCACAGCTGAAAGAACAGTTCCATGTTCAACAGATCATCCACGGCCCACAGCAGGTTGCCGTTTACGGCTCCCATAAAGGCCACCAGCAGGTGCTTTATAGCCGCAAGTGCATTCTTGCGGCAGGGAGCCTTGGCTCCACAGAGCTACTGTTAAAGTCTGGTTTTGGTGTAGAGCTTCCCGCACTTGGACAAGGCTTCCACTGCCACCCGCAGTTTATGACTATTGCCTTAATGGATGAGATCGTGGACGCCCATAAAGGAGCATTTCAGGCTCTGAAATCCGATGACATACGCTTCCGCAAACAGGGCTTCAAACTGGAGAACGTGTTTGCAGGCCCTGCCGCTATCGCCATGCTGAAAACCGGCTTTGGCCTCGAGCATCAGGATTTTATGGCAGAGTATCGGAAAATGGCCTGCATTGAGGTAGCGATAAGGGATGAGATTCCAGGCACGATACAACTCAACAACCAGGGTCGTTTGGTGCTGGATAAGCCCTTATCCGATATCGACCACCAGCGAGCCGAGGCGGGCAAACAGCAGATTCGGGATATCTTTGCAGCGGTGAGAGCCAGAAGCATTATGGAATCGCCGCTGTGTATCGCTCTTCACCTTATGGGAGGCTGTAATATCGGGCAAAAGGCGGCTGACTCTGTTGTGAATGATGGCTTTGAGGTGCATGGTTTCAAAAACCTGGTTATAGCCGATGGCTCCATTTACCCCATGGCACCGGGTATTAACCCATCCCTGACTATCATGGCCCAAAGCCATAGGGCGAGCCAGGTGCTGCTTGCAGAGTGCGGGTACACTGATACCTCGAATCAGCCCGAATACTCTCTCCACAAGGTGGTGAGTCTGTGAACGCAACATCCCGCTACCTGAACCAGCGCCAGCTTTGCACAATCAATCGCATAGGTAACCTCTTCGTTCCTGCAGGAAATAACTTTCCTTCTTTCTCGGAGTCTGGCTGTCTGTACAATATTGATGATGTTTTAGCGCTAACTCCTGAATGGGATCGCCAATCCCTCAAACGTGTTCTTTCCATACTGAGCATCTGCCCGAATGCTGCTCTGAGCTGGCTCCTCAAGACATTGCAGTCTGCTGACTCCATGCCCACCTGGAGCGATGTATTGACTTCACAGCTTCGCCTTTTGCTCTTTGGCCTGAGAGGCATGATCTTTACCCTTTACTATTCCGGTCAGGGGAATCCTTATCAACCAAACCGTGTTTACGAGGCGATGGATTACCACGTGTCCTGCACACCCGACAACCCCGTTAATAAAGAAGAACAGGGAGTCTGACCCGTGAGTGAAAATATTGTTGTAAAATCGGCTGTCACCGGACAGCCCATTTACCGGTTACAGGAAGCCGGTCAGGATGGGGTACACCGCTTTTTTGATAAAGCTCGCACTATGGCCGAAGAGCTGCGACAAGTGCCCCTCCAGCAACGGCAACACGCTGTTGAGCAGGTAATGGATTACATTCGGGATAATAAGG
This sequence comes from Parendozoicomonas verongulae, assembly GCF_009711465.1. Lineage (GTDB taxonomy): Bacteria > Pseudomonadota > Gammaproteobacteria > Pseudomonadales > Endozoicomonadaceae > Sansalvadorimonas > Sansalvadorimonas verongulae. The sequence goes on from NZ_SMME01000857.1 coordinate 31,616, forward strand.
AATATATAGTCGACCGTATTTGTGAAGAAACCGGTAAAACCCGCACTGATGCACTTGTCTCAGAAGTGCTTGGCGTGTTGGATAATCTAAAATGGAACATTCATAACGCCCCCAGGATACTGAAAGATGAAAAAGTATCTACGCCCATCACTCTGCTGGGTACAAAATCTCGCATCTACCACGAGCCTTATGGCGTTATTCTGAAAATTGCTCCGTGGAACTATCCCTTCCATATAGCTATGACATTTTCCCTCGGTGCCTTTCTGGCTGGTAATGCTGTCATTCTCAAACCCTCCGAACTCACACCTTTGCAGGGATTACTGGAAGAGGTATTCAGTGCCTCACCACTGATCAAGCGTGCTGTGCAGCTTGCCTACGGTACGGGTATCACTGCTCAACAACTGATCACTGCAAGGCCCGACAAAATTTTCTTTACTGGCTCTTCCCGCACAGGCAAACGCATTCTCAAGCAGGTATCTGATCTGTTGATTCCAGCTGAGATGGAGTTAGGCGGCAAAGACCAGATGATCGTCTTTGAGGACGTCAACCTGAAGCGCACTGTGGCCGGCGCACTCTGGGGCGCATTGACTAATGCCGGACAGTCCTGCACCTCAGTAGAGCGGCTCTACATTCATGACTCGATTTATGATGAGTTCGTTAAACAACTCGTTATGGAGACCGAAAAACTGGTGGTGAATACCGGCGACCGGGGAGACTCTGACATTGGCGCCATCACAACAGATTTCCAGTTGGATATTATTGAGCAGCATGTGGAAGATGCCCGCAGCAAAGGGGCGAAGATTCTCACCGGTGGTCACCGTCTGGGGGATAATTTTTATCTGCCTACAGTGATTACAGATATTACACCCGATATGACATTGCACACCGAAGAAACCTTTGGGCCGTTGATTCCCGTTTACCGCTTCAGCAGTGAGAACGAGGTGATTCGGGAAACGAATCGTTTCTGTTACGGATTAACCGCCAGCATCTGGAGTAAAGACCTGAAGCGAGCGGAACGAGTGGCAAGAGCATTGGAGGCGGGGGCTGTCAGTATCAATAATGTTATGCTCACAGAAGGGAATCCGGCTTTGCCTTTTGGGGGGGTGAAAGAGAGCGGCTTTGGCCGAGCCAAAGGGGCAGAGGGTCTGCTTGGATTTACCCGCTCAAAATCGATTTTGATTGATAAACAGAGCAATACTATCGAGCCGAACTGGTACCCCTGCACCATGAAGAAATACCGGAAATTTAGCCAGCTGATTGAGGTGTTGTTTACCAAAAATCCAGCCAGGCTGTTAAAGCTGGCGTTAACCGGTATGAAGCTCGAGTCAGAGGCTAAAAAAGCCAGAGGCTGAGCTGGGGTAATGGTGCTCCACTGAGGCCTCTGCAACAAATCCGTATTTGTACATTTCCTGCTGATCAGCATTCCGTTGCAACAGAATATTTTTGCATTCTGCTGCACGGGGCTTCATAAAACCATCCGCCAGATACGTTTTATAAAAGGCTTTTTCTGGAGGAAGGGGGCCACAATAATTTTCCTGCCGGGTAAGGTCTTCATATTTGTCGTAAGCCTCTTTAAAGCCTTTCAACAATCTGTTTTCCGGGCTCCTGCACAAATACCGACAGGATGATACGCACCACCACAGGGTTCCCACAACAGAGAGAGTCACAAGCCCCAATCCCCCTCCTGCAGCCATACCTGCACTGGATGCAGCGGCTCCCGCCATCACATTAGGCAGCATCGTTTGCAGCGATAATCCATTCGTCAGCAGGCTCATGGAAATAACAGCACCACCTGCGAGAACAGCCGCCCCTCCTATCCCTGAAATAAACAGTGCACGAGTATTGCACGCCCTCTGAATACGATTAATAAGAGTGTGACAACAGACAAGAGCACAGGACCGACAACGACTTTTGCGGGTCATTGGATTCCCCTCCCGTGAATAGCCCAGTTCACACTGAGCCGGAGTCACGTCCACCGATTTATCAAGAAAGTGCACATACTCGCTATTATGTTTGTCAAACTCTGGTGACACGGCTCCCATATATTGCATTTCCTGACAAGAGCTTGTCGGGGTTATTGCTGCTACACAACTCGGCGTTTCCATCATTATTTTCCTCTCGTTCTTTATTGAAGTTTGGCTTTCGCTGTAACCGTCCAGCTAAGTTCGCTCTGCAACACGGCTTGCCCCCAATAATCCCTTATCCCCGGCGAAATGATGATTTTGTATTGGTGGCCCGGCGTCAGTGGCATGTCCGGGACAAAGCTGATCAGGTAGCCATTACGACGCCGGATGAGAAGAGACACTAAACCTCCCGTTGTCAGATCAATGGCATCGTACTCCCCGATAAAACTTTCGTTATCTATTGGGCGATCGGAAAGAAAGTGGAACTCACTCCAGGGGTCATCCTCGTCAACTGCGATCTCCCCCCCATCGCTCGGGAATATTGTGGGCTCTGCGGGCCTGTTGATTTGATGCAGACGATCCCAATAGAAGTTCCACAGTTTTGCTAAAGCCGCAGAGGTAAACTCCACCCCACCGGGTGCAGTTTCATAATTATTTCGTAGCCACGGATACAGTTCACTGTCCTGAAGGTCTGACCAGTAGTTGGTTATCACCCTTTTCAGCACGGCTCCCGCCAGAATGTTCTGCTCCCCTACAGCCAGGTGCTGATATGTCACATCGGTGTTCCCCATACCCTGGAAAACCTTATACAGGTCATCAAGGGGAGAAACACCGATCGGTATCAGATCAACCAGATACATATGATCATGCAACAGATATTTATCGATAAGGGTGTCCCGGCCGGTGAGAAAGGTATTGCTCTGGATAGCTGTATCTTTGTACTTTCTCGAGCGTCTGTCCATCAAGGTGTCGTAGGACTCATCTTCAAAACCATGGGCAATCATGCCCATCATATGGGCAATAAGAGGCTCGCAGAGCTCTGAGTCGAGCTGCCCCTGACACAGCTCTTGCACATACTGAAAATAAGCCACATGAAAATCGGGCCAGTGGGAAATCTCCGAGTAGTAGAAACCATTAACATACCCTCCATCGGGTAAGGCAGCACCCGCTCTCAGGTCATGGGGCCTGTCCTTCAGCAGTTTTTTCAGGTTTTCATCGCTTACCTGATCAACGGCCTTACTGGTCGTAAAAATATGAAACGTATAACCGGCGGCCTCTCCTGTGATGGGCAGCCCCCCTGCCACTGTACAAACCACCCATACCAGCAATAGCCGAAAGAGGCTTTGGGTGAAACCTTTTTTGTAGAAACCGCTCAACAAGACACCTCCTCCCTCTGTTTTTGTTACGTGAGGGCGTATAGAGCGCCTACAGAAAGAACAAGTTCACTACTTCTGACCAGGTTGTCACCATTTCTCTTTGGAAAGCGCCGGTGATACCTTTGTTTTTCCAAGGAAACAATGGCATTATCCAGCCCAATCTATTCATTATGCTGGTCACGGAATCTGCTATGCCTCTGCAGAAAAGCCTGAAAAAACTAATCACCTGCGCTTGCCTTCTTGCTGTTTCAGCGTTCAGTTACGCAAACAGCTGGCAGGAGACGCTGCAGGAAGCAAGAGGTCAGACCGTTTACATGAATGCCTGGGGAGGCAGTGAGTCTGTCAACGATTACCTGTTCTGGGCTTCCCACCAGTTAAAAGACCGTTACGGCATCATTTTGCGCCATGTGAAAGTGGATAATATTTCCACAGTCGTCAGCCGTATTCTGGCAGAGAAAACCGCTGGCCGTGATACCAATGGCTCCGTTGATCTTGTCTGGATCAACGGTGAAAACTTCCGTGCCATGAAAAGCAATAACCTGCTGTTTGGGCCTTTTGCCAACGATCTGCCCAACTGGCGCTTTATTGACCCTCAAGACAAACCCACCACCGTGATGGACTTCGGGGAACCCACCGATGGTCTGGAAGCCCCATGGGGTATGGCACAACTGGTATTTATTAACGACACAGAAACCGTTCCGAACCCACCCGACAGTGTGCAGGAGCTTCTGGCCTTTAGCCAAAAGAACCCCGGGCTGTTCACCTATCCTGCGCCCCCTGACTTTATTGGCACGACCTTTCTGAAACAGGCTTTGTCTGAGCTGACCCCGCATCCGGAGCGTCTGCTGCAACCGGTCAGCGAAGAGGACTTCGATCAGGTCACCCAGCCCCTGTGGAACTATCTGGACAAACTGCACCCGAACCTGTGGCGCAGTGGCCGTACCTTTCCCACCAGCGCCACAACGATGATTCCGCTGTTGGACGACGGTGAACTGGCCATCTCCCTGACTTTCAACCCGAATGAAGTGTCAGCAGCCATCAATAAAGGGCAGCTGCCGGATACTATGCGCACCTACGTGCACAGCAACGGCACTATTGGTAACACTCACTTCCTGGCTATCCCCTATAACAGCTCGGCAAAGGCTGCCGCTGAAGTTGTGATTAACTTTCTGATGTCGCCAGAAGCCCAGCTGCACAAAGCCGACCCAAAAGTCTGGGGGGATCCAACCGTTCTCAGCACAGGAAAGCTCGATACCGCTCAAGCCAAGGCGTTCCAAAACCAAAAGCTGGGTATAGCCACGCTGCACCCGGAAGAGCTGGGCACACCCCGCCCGGAACCAGACCCCTCATGGGTCGATGCTCTGGAGAAGGCATGGCTGCAGCGTTACCGCTAAGGCTTGGATGTCGTATTGAATGAGCGCTGTCAGTAATCATAATCAGAGTAAGCCAGGTTACACGCTGGCTTACTCCATCGCCCTGATTTTTCCCGCCATTACCATTGCCGGTTTTGCAGGGGTTTCGCTGCCCGCTTTCGGCTGGTTTCCTGCTCTGGGATTTGAATCTTTCTCCCTGACCCCCTGGCAAACCCTGATGACTACACCTGGCCTGTGGGAGATGGTGCTAACCACTCTGTTTGTCGGTTTAACAGCCACAGCCCTCAGCCTGCTGTTAACCTGTATTTTTGCCATCAGCTGCTGGCAAACACGCATTTGGAGCATCACCTCAAAGGCCCTTGCACCTTTGCTGGCAATTCCCCACTCAGCACTGGCCATTGGCGTATTGTTCCTGCTGGCTCCCAGTGGTTTGTTCAGCCGCCTGCTGGCGGGCCCGCTGGATTGGGCCCGGCCCCCTGATGTGTTATCCGTGAATGATCCACTGGGGCTGAGTCTGATTGTCACTCTGGTATTGAAAGAAGCGCCCTTCCTGTGCCTTATGCTGATGTCTGCGGTGAGTCAGACCCCGGTACGACGCCTGGTTCTTGCAGGGCGTTCACTGGGATATACCACCGCCCAAAGCTGGTTGAAACTGGCATGGCCGCAAATCTACCCAAAGATACGACTGCCGGTGTTTATTGTGCTGGCATTCTCCCTCTCGGTTGTGGATGTCTCACTGATTATCGGCCCGAACCTGCCACCTTTGCTGCCGGTGCAGGTGTTGTTCTGGCAACAGGATCCTGAAGCTTCCCTGTATCTGTTGGCTGCTGCCGGTTCTCTGCTATTACTAGGTATTGTTCTTACCGGTGCCGGAATGTGGCTGGGAGCAGAAGCCGCGTTAAAGAGATACCTGCGAACCTGGATGACAGCTGGCTACCGTGGTCATCGAAACCCGGTCCTTGTCCATGCAGGCCGCAGCACCTGGATTGTTATGCTATTTATGGCCCTGGCCACTCTGGTTGTTGTGAGCCTGTGGACAGTTGCGTGGCGCTGGCGCTTTCCAAATATCCTGCCATCGGTCTGGTCACTGAAGTCCTGGCTTGATGATTTCCCAAGACTAATAGATCCGTTAATGACTACGCTGGTGATAGCCTTTGCCAGCGCTGTCATTGGCATTGTTCTAAGTGTGATGTGCCTGGAGTTCCGCCCTACCCACAAACCCTGGAAAATGCGGTTAATGACAGCATTTTTCTACCTGCCGCTGCTACTGCCGCAGATGACCTTTCTTTTGGGTATTCAGGCATTTCTGGTGTCCTTCCACTGGGATGGCACATTAACGGCTGTGATTGCCTGCCATCTTTTGTTTGTCTTCCCCTATTGTTATCTGAGCCTGGCCGGTTCATGGGAACAGTATGACCAGCGTTACAGCCATGTGGGCAAGCTTTTGTGCGGCTGCCCCTGGAAAACCTTCTGGCAGGTGAAAATCCCCATACTGCTTACCCCGCTGATGACTACTCTGGCGCTGGGTATTGCTGTCAGTACAGCCCTTTACCTGCCCACTTTGATGGCCGGAGCTGGCCGCTTTGAAACCTTGACGACAGAAGCTGTGGCCCTTGCCACAGGCGGCAACCGGCGTCTTCTAGCCCTCTATGCACTGATGCAGATGCTTATCCCCATGTTGTTCTTTGCCCTGGCACTGCTGACACCTAAGTGGTCACAGTTGAAACACCGTAAAGACAGCTCCGTCCCGGCCAGTGGAAGGACACCACTTTATGAGCCTTGAACTCAATAACATAACGCTGGCTGTTCCCGGCCGTACCTTGCTCCACCAGTTTTCCCTGACAGTGCCACCCGGTGAGACGGTCTCCCTGATGGGTCCCAGCGGCTGTGGAAAATCGATCCTGCTCTCTTATATCAGTGGTGCCCATCACCCGCATGTGACCGGTGCAGGCCGCGTACTGATTAACGGGGAGGATGTAACAGACAAACCCATGGAAAAACGCAGAGTTGGCCTCCAGTTTCAGGATGATCTGCTATTCCCCCACATGACGGTGAATGGCAATCTGGCCTTTGCCCTGCACCCGGGCCTCAGTGCCAAAGAGCGCCAGTGGCGTATCGACGATGCCCTGAGTGCAGCCGACTTATCGGGCTATGGCAACATGCGTCCGGAAAACCTCTCCGGCGGGCAGCGTGCCCGAATCAGCCTGATGCGCACTCTGCTGGCAGAGCCCGCTGCACTACTGCTGGATGAACCTTTCTCTCGTCTGGATGCCCACCTGCGCCAGCAGATTCGTACCTTCGTATTCGATACTGTACGGGAAAAACATATTCCGGCTCTGCTGGTCACCCACGATGAACAGGACTGTAATGGTCGTGTGATCGAGCTGGTTAAAGAGGGTGTGGCACATGATTGATCGCTGGACACACGCCTGGGTGCAAGCTCCGCTCAACCTTCTGGCAAAATCACTGGTGGGAAAGGTGACCCCTGATCAGCTGACACTGGCGGGTTTTCTGATCGGCCTGCTGTCGGTACCATTGCTTGCAATGGAATGGTACATACCGGCGCTGATTGCCATTATGAGTAACCGGGTTCTGGATGGCCTTGATGGTACGCTGGCGCGCTATACCCAGCCGACTGATGCCGGTGGTTTTCTGGATATTTGTCTGGATTTTATCTTCTATGCGGCAGTGATTCTTGGCTTTGCACTGGCGAATCCAGCACAGAACGCACTGGCAGCGGCATTTCTGCTTTTCTGTTTTATGGGCACGGGCAGCAGCTTTCTGGCTTTTGCCATTATGGCGGAAAAACACCAGATTGAACGTATTCAGTTTGACAGCAAGTCTCTCTATTACCTTGGGGGCATCGCAGAAGGGACAGAAACTCTGCTGTTTTACGTAGCTATTTGCCTTTGGCCCCAACAATTCTCTACCCTTGCCTTCATTTTCGGCGCCTTGTGCCTGATAACCACTTTGACCCGCGTATACGGTGGCTATCGGACGCTGTCTCGTTTGCCCGGGCAGTCTGAGTCCCCATCTTGAGAGTGAGTATTTCAATGACGGAAAGCACGAATGCCGTTCAGCTGGCCCTGCAACAGTTTCACAACAACTATCTGAATCAGTACAAACAAATCCATGGTTGTTTACCTGTCTGCGAAAAGGATGAACAGTGGCTCTCCCCCTGTGAGCAGGCGCACCCTGACTCTGAGCTGACCTACTGGCAGCCAGTCACAGGCTCCCCGTCTCTGGACTTTAAAGGTCTGGAAAGTGCAATGGGCTTGTCTATCCACCCTGATGTGAGCACCTACTTTACCGCCTTTTTCAGTGGCCATATTCCGGCCCGCTGCACAGACGGTGATCTGGAGCTTCTGCAAATCTGGAACCGTGATGACTTTGACCGCCTTCAGGAAAACCTGATCGGGCATCTGATGATGAAGAAGAAAAAACGACAGGAGCCGACCATTTTCTTTGCCGTCACCGACAATGATGAAATTATTCTTTCTGTTGTGAATGCCACTGGTGAAGTCTGGGCTGAGCGGGTTGGGCAGAACCCTCACCGCAAACTGGCGAACAGTCTGCCGGAGTTTCTGAACACCCTTGAGGTTCCACCGGTGTAAACAGACAGTCAGACAGAGCTATCCTGTCGTTTGGCCTGATAGCTCTGTCGGAGTTTTGTTCTTCAGCGCTAATGCTCCCACCAGGCCAATACAGCCCACCAGAGTCAGATAGTAACCCGGTGTTGCTACATCCCCTGTCAGTTCCACCACAGCCATGATGCAGGGAGGTGCCATGCCGCCAAACACAGTCATCCCAACGTTGTAGGTTATCCCTATGCCGGAATAGCGTACGGGGGCCGGAAACAACGTAGCCAGAAAGACAGGAATCACCCCTGTATAAAAAGCCCCCATCAACGCAGCAGGCAAAGCAATCACCCATGCGCTATGACTTCCTTCCATCCAGAACGCAAAAAGCGGCATAACAACCGCTATCAACAGGCAAGCCATTAACACAGGCAGCTTTCGGCCTTCTATGCGGTCACACAGCCATCCACCAAGCAGACACAACGGGCTGACCACAGCAGAATACAGAGCCATAGCAAAACTGATATCTTCTGGTGAATACCCCAGCACACGGGTGTAGTAGCTTGGCCCGAATAGCAGAAGCACTGTAGCCACAGCTCCCGTCATCCCCATAACCAGAATACCCGTCACCAATGCACGTCGGTGGTTGCGTAGCAACGCTATAGCAGGAGTCCCATGATGCTGTTTTGCAGCCACCAAAGCCAGAAAAGCCGGAGATTCCTGAAACCGCCTTCGAATATAAAAGCTGATAAATCCAAGGCTGCCCCCAAGAACAAACGCCAGTCGCCACCCCCACTCTGCCACTGTGTTGTGCCCCAGCCAGCTCAGCAGAAAAGCGTGTACGCAAGACGCACCGGCCACACCCAGCATCAGAGCCATAAACAAAGTGCCACCCGCCAGCCCCGGCCGCGCCTGCGTCTCCCGTAAGTAAGTGATGGCTCCGGGAATTTCTCCTCCCAGAGAAAACCCCTGAATCAGCCTCAAGCCGATCAGGAGAGCCGGTGCCAGAACACCCAGCTCTGAGTATCCTGGCAAAAGCGCCATGCACAGAGTACTGCCAGCCATTAACAGCACACTCCAGGCAAAAGTGACCTTACGTCCGTAACGATCACCAATATGACCGAAGACAATGCCCCCCAAAGGCCGTACAAGGTAACCTGCAGAAAATGAGGAGAACACCAACAGCAGGGACATCATCTCATGCTGGGTCGGGAAAAAGTGGTCGGCAATATAGCCTGCCATCATGGCGTAGATGATAAAGTCATAGAGTTCAAGAAAGCCCCCAAGGGAGACAACTCCGATCACTTTCAGGGAACCAACCTGCGCTGGCCTGACTTGCCCGGGCGCTCTTTCACCGCTGTCGTTGCACACTCGCGTAAACTCTTCTTTTTGAAAGCCAGCAAAACATAGCACCGGTTTGTGCCATCGCATCAGTAATCTCACCTATATTGCCCAATTTGTGCACGCTCTCAGGTTATAATGACCCATTCAGATATTTATTCGGTCTTTTCACATAATGAAAGTCTGCAGTGTTGATATTCAGGGCAGCGAAGCTCTGTTCTGCCTCCTCTCTCTGGAAAACGGTTTGATGAACGCACACGAGTGTCGCCAAACCCGCATCCCCCTGAAAAAGGCAGACGAAAGAACCAGCGACACCGAACAGCTGCGTCGCTTCCAGTCCATCTTTGCCAAGGTGCTGGAAGATTATCAGATCAGTCACGTTGTAATTCGTGAGCGCCCCAAGAAGGGCAAGTTCGCCGGTGGTGCTGACGGTTTTAAAATTGAAGCAGCAATTCAGCTAATCACAGATGTGCGCGTAGAACTGATGCTTAACAGCGCGATTAAAGAACAGCTGAAGAAAACTCCTCTGCTGATTGATGTACGGGACGCTGGCCTGAAGAAGTTCCAGGAGGCCGCCTTTCAGACAGGGTTTGCCTGGTTGAACAAGCCTTAAACACAACAGGCGCCTTTTGTTTATACGACACAAGGCGCTTATAACTTTAAAGAATATATAAATACCTATTGATTACTTCTGATTCTGAATCTGTTCACGTATTGTTCATCCGCGTTGCCGGAAAGTTTGTTTGTCAGCTGTACCTCTAACACCTACCCTGATATATCCCCTTCGGTGGCATCTGTCTTCCTTCTTAAAAATGATCTGAGGCGTAAAGTCTATGTTTCGTCGTCTATCTTCGGCGGCTTTGGCTGTTGCCATGTCCGTCTTTCTGGTTGCCTGTGGCAGTCAGGACAAAGCTGACTCTGACACTGCTCAACCACTGAGAGTGGGCATGTCTGGAAGTTACTTCCCCTTTGGTTATACAGAAAATGGGGAGCTTCAGGGATTTGAAGTGGATGTGACCACTGAAATCGCCAAGCGTATGAATCGCCCTGTGGAATATGTAACCGGTCCATTCTCCAGCCTGTTTGGCATGCTGGAAAGCAACCGCGTCGACACTATCGCGAACCAGATCACCGTGACTGATGCACGTCGGGAGAAGTATAACTTCGCCGACTCTTACGTGTTTGACGGTGCGCAAATTACTGTGCGTGATGACAATGATGACATCCATGGTGTGGGTGATCTTCACGGAAAAACAGTGGCTGTAAACCTCGGTTCCAACTTTGAAGAACTGATCAAAGCTCATGATACCAACGGTGATATCGACGTTCGCACCTACAACACAGGTATCGAACAGGAAGTTGTACTGGGTCGTGCCGATGCTTTTATTATGGATCGTCTGTCAGCAGCCGAGCTGATGAAAAAGTCTGGCCTGCCTCTCAAGCCAGCGGGTGAGCCTATCGAAATCATCGAGAATTCCTTGCCCTTCCTGAAGAACGAACAGTCCGAAGCTCTTCGTCTGAAGGTTAATAAGGCACTGAAAGGCATGCGTGCTGATGGAACGCTCAAGGCTATCTCCGAGAAATGGTTTAAAACCGACATTACCAAAAAGAGTTAAACCCAAAGCATAATTCTGCCGGAATGCACATACTGTATTCCGGCGATATTGTTAAAGAATAAAGCTGGATACTATGACCGAGTTTGATTTCTCATTTGCCATGGGCCTGCTGCCCCAACTGCTGGATGCCCTGCCAACTACCCTGGGTATGACTCTTCTGGCCACAGTGCTGGCACTGGGGCTCGGTTTATGTCTGGCGTTATCCCAGATTTTTGACGTGAAGGGCTTGAGTCGTTTCACGGATTTTTATATTTCATTCTTCAGGGGCACACCTCTGCTGGTACAGCTGTTTTTGTTCTATTACGGCCTGCCCCAGATATTTCCGGCCATGACTTCCATCTCTGCTTTTGAGGCGGTCACTCTCGCTCTGGCCCTGCACTTTGCCTCCTATATGGCAGAAATCATCCGTGCTGCCATTCTGGGTATTGATCGTAGCCAGATGGAAGCCTGCCTCAGTGTAGGAATGGATCGCCTGACCGCCATGCGCCGAATTATTCTTCCCCAGGCGTCCCGCATTGCCCTGCCAGGTTTAATGAACAGCTTTATCGATTTGCTGAAAAGCACCTCTCTGGCCTTCACTCTGGGTGTAACAGAGATTATGTCCCGCGCTCAGCTGGAAGCAGCCTCCAGCTTTAATTTTCTGGAAAGCTATTTAGTGCTGGCGTTAGTGTACTGGATGCTGGTTATCATCATGACCTGGGTACAAAAACTCACCGAACGTCGTCTTGGAGAGGCTTACTAATGGCGCTGGCTACTATCACCAATCTGCACAAATCCTTCGGTGAAAATACTGTTCTTGATGGCATTGATCTCCAGATAGAGAAGGGTGAGATTGTTGTTATTCTGGGGCCTTCAGGCAGTGGTAAGTCTACACTCCTGCGTTGCCTCAATTTTCTGGAAACCCCAGAGCTGGGCGTTATTGATATCGCTGGCCAAAGTGTAGATGCAGCCACCAGCCATACAAAAGATATTCTTGCTTTGCGTCGTCACACGGCCTTTGTGTTTCAGAACTACGCCCTGTTCAAGAACAAAACGGCTCTTGGCAATATCACTGAAGCTCTGACCGTTGTAAAAGGTATGGCGGCACCGGTAGCGGAAGGGATAGCCATGGATATTCTGAAAAGTGTGGGGCTGGCAGATCGTCGTGATGCCTGGCCTTCAGAGCTATCCGGTGGCCAGCAACAGCGTATTGGTATTGGCCGGGCCATGGCACTGGATGCCGACCTGATGTTGTTTGATGAGCCTACATCTGCCCTTGATCCTGAAAAGGTGTACGAAGTGCTCGACCTGATGAAGCAGCTGGCTCGGCAAAAGCGCACTATGATCATCGTCACTCACGAGATCCCCTTCGCCCGGGAAGTGGCCGATCGCATCATTTTTATGGATGGCGGCAAAATTATCGAGCAAGGCATGCCTGAACAGGTACTGGACGCGCCACAGGATTCCCGTACTCAAACGTTCCTCCGCCAGGTGCTTTCCTAAGCATCTGGCCTCGAAAGCCCCTCCCGGACATAACGGGACAAGCTCCACTTGACTGTTTTGCCACCATCACAAGCGACTCCAGCCACTCTAAAAAAGTTCCAAATAGGGTTTCATGAATGTAGTATTCCTACCAGTAAAAGAGGCGCTTCATGTTCCTGTGGTCCCTGCTGTTTGTAACAGTGCTTATTACGCTGGCCTATAAGCGTACCAGCCTTACCCATGCGGCCTTTTCTATGGCGGGTTTGACTCTTATAGCCTGGATATTCGCACCTGCCAGCATCACAACGCTGTCTTTCATTGCTGCTGCCATCTTTGGCGCCTTATCTCAAACGGCACTTCGTGCAAGCACTGTTACCAGCCCGATTTTCAAAGTTTATAAAAAGCTGCTCCCTGAAATGTCAGACACCGAGAAAACCGCTCTGGAAGCTGGGACTGTGTGGTGGGATGGTGAGATTTTTTCCGGGAAGCCTGACTGGAGCATACTCAAGCAGCACCCAAATACGGCACTTTCTCAGTATGAACAGGATTTTCTCGACAATCAGGGCAACACTCTGGCCTCCATGATTGACGAGTGGAGAATTAACAACGATGGCGATATGGCTCCTGAAATATGGAACTATATGAAAAACGAACGTTTCTTCGCCATGATCATTCCCAAACGATATGGTGGCCTTGGTTTTTCCGCACAGGCACAGTCTGCGGTTTTGCAAAAGCTTTCCTGCCTGTCGAGTGCTGCCTTCTCCACAGTGGGTGTACCCAACTCTCTCGGCCCCGGTGAACTGCTTTTGAAGTACGGCACGGACGATCAGAAAAACTATTATCTGCCCCGTCTGGCAGATGGGAGGGATATTCCCTGTTTTGCGTTGACAGGCCCCCGCGCAGGCTCCGATGCCACCTCACTTCCCGACACAGGTGTTGTCTGTAAAGGTGAGTATGAAGGCAAGGACATGTTGGGTATTCGTATGAATTTCTCTAAGCGCTACATTACTCTGGCGCCTGTAGCCACGGTGGTGGGAATGGCGTTCCGCATGTTTGACCCCGATGGTCTGCTGGGTGATCAGAGCGATATCGGTATCACCGTCGCTCTGCTGCCTCGGGGCCTGAAAGGTATGGAGATTGGCCGGCGTCACAAGCCTCTGGGTTCGCCCTTTCTGAATGGGCCGATTCGTGGTGAGGATGTATTTATTCCGCTGGACTTTATTATTGGCGGGCCAGACATGCGCGGAAAAGGTTGGAAAATGCTGGTCGAATGCCTCTCTGTTGGTCGCTGTATTACCCTGCCTTCCTGTAGTGCGGGCGGTGGGAAATACGGTATCGCTGCTGCAGGTGCCTACTCACGAATCCGCCGTCAATTCGGTGTACCTATCGCCAGGTTAGAAGGTGTTCAGGATGCAATTGCCCGTATCGCAGGCAATACCTATATTGCAGCTGCAGGCGCACGTGTTACTGCAATTGCCATAGATCAGGGGGAAAAGCCCTCTGTACCTTCCGCCATTCTCAAGTACAACCTTACGGAAATGGCGCGACAGACCGCTTTAGACAGCATGGACATTCACGGCGGCAAGGCCCTTATCACTGGCCCCAATAACTATGTGGCTTCCGGTTATGCATCGGTTCCTGTTGCAATTACCGTGGAAGGGGCAAACATTCTTACTCGCTCCATGATCACCTTTGGTCAGGGTGCCATTCGCTGCCACCCGTATGTGCTGCCTGAGATGCACGCAGTCCAGAACAACGACCTGGAGGCTTTCGATAAAGCCTTGTTTGGGCACTTTGGGTTTATTTTCTCCAATGCCGCGCGCTCTGTTGTGTTGGGGGTGACAGATGCCCGCTTCACCTCAGTATCGGACAATAGTCCGGCTCGGCACTATTACCAGCAGATTAATCGCTATGCGTCGTCTTTCGCCCTGACAGTAGATATATGCATGTTCTCTTTGGGTGGCAAACTCAAGTTCCGTGAACTGATTTCTGCTCGGCTGGCCGACATGCTCTCAAAAGCCTATCTGGCCTCCTGTGTTTTGAAACACTGGGACGATCAGGGAAAGCACAACGCAGACTTTCCCTTGGTAGAATATGCCTGCCAAAAGCTGTTTTTTGAATTTGAAGAAGCCTTGGATGGTGTATTGAACAACCTGCCTACTCGCCCCCTGGCCTGGTTACTCCGTAGCCTGACGCTGCCTCTGGGGCGTCGTGCCCAAAAGCCAGGGGACAAGCTCATTAACCATATTGTTGGGCTGACAACAGCCAAAACGGAAACCCGTGAACGCCTGATTCAAGGCATTTACAGAGGTGAGATGATGAGCAATGGTCAGCGAAACCCTCTGGCTGTTTATGATTCACTCCTCGACCGTGCTGATCGGGCTGACCCCATTTATAAGAAAATCGGGCAGGCTCTCAAGGCTGGAAAATATAACGAAGCCGAACTCACCATTGAAGGCCGGATCGCTGAAGGTGTTGCCATGGGCATTCTGACTCAAGAAGAAGGTGACTTTATGCTGGCTTTTGAAAGGGACGTGCTGGATATGGTGAATGTCGATGATTTCCCGCTAGAACACTTTGGGCCGGTGGCGGAAAACCGCAACAAATAGCATCATCGAAATAAACCACTAAAAACTCTCCGTATTGTGAATACATAACACGCACAATACGGAGGCTTTAGTTCAGGTTAAACCAGGTCGATTCTTCTGGCATCACAGGTGGTCTGATCAAACAGAGTAAGCAGTGTCGCAACTCTGTCAGCCTGCCCAGGGAGGGCCCCATCAAGAGCCTCTTCCAGTTTTCGACGCTGCTCAATAACGTAGTGTTCTCGTTTTGTTTGCTGTGCCCCTGCCACAGTCATATCAATCATCACCTTGTTGATATGTGCAGAAAATTCAGACACGACTTGTTTCTCATTTCCACCAGCCTCTGTCAGATATTTCAGTAAGTTACCGGTCTCGCCTAAAGATAACCGTTTACTCGGCATAAGCGGTGCCGATCTGGAGGTTGGCCGATCAGGAATCGAGCTAAGGGGAACCTGTTCTGTTACTGCCAAAAGCTCCTTTTTTCTATCCGGATGCTTCTCGGACACGACTCCCCTTTCACGCCTTAACAGCCTTAGCGTGTTAAACATCGACCGGTTATCTTCACTGGCCCTGCGCCGTCTAGTTAATCCTCTGCCACCTTGGTCTGTTTCTTCAGCCAAATGGGGCATCGACCCTCCTCCCAGATCTCGCTTTAGAGGGCGAGCATCAGAGACGGGCAGTTGCTCAGGGCAGCTCTCATCCCATTTAGGCGGCACAGCCGGATACTTAGCGTAATAGAGTCTTGCATACTCAACAACAGAGTCAGCCTCTTTCTCTGAGACCTTGGCCCCTGCACAGTAGTCCCTTATCTGACCTTCCCACTCAAAATCGTCAACGTCAGCAATAATCACTGCACGTAATTGGTCCATAATCTGGAGCATTTTTGTTTTTTGGGGGAGCCCCAACGCTGTGCTCAGACAACGCTGAGCATTCTTTGTTACCGGAATATTGCACAGCAGTTTCTTTCGCTTTCTCATGCGCATTGTTCGGCTATATCTTACAAGTGCGCGAGAATCAATGAGCGCCTCTTCTGGTGCTGGATGAGATTCCCGATCAGACAACTTTTCATCATCGGTCGGTACAATATCGACATTCAGAAGATCATCCCGAGACTTGAATTTCTCGAACATGGCAGGATTCATCTCAACACTATGGGTTCTGCCCTGACCAATATTGGTAATAACCCAACCGTCTTTCTGGGTGTGAATCAAACGGCTGTCGCCTTCTTCCAAGGCCAGATCCATACCATCTTGATCGCTACGGTACTCGCAAAGATACTCAGGCAGTCTACGACAGATGCCAAACCCAAAGCGTACAACAGAACCACAGCTCTGCACTGCCTTTTTTATAGCATCTATCTTCTTATGCTCCTCATCGTACGCTTTGATACTATCCAGAACCGCCAAAACAGAACGCTGTTCTTCAGGATCTGAAATATAACGCCCTATGGATTCAGGCTCCTTCTTGATCAAGGTCGCAATATGCAAGTTCTGAGCATTGGCTGCACTCATAAACTTGTCATCTACTTTTCTGGCTTGATCTGTTTTTTCCGGATCTTCCGCCCTGGCTTTATCAATATCCTTAATCGCCTGGACTTTATCCGCTGTAGCTTTTACCAAACGCTTTTTATTGGCAGAGAGGTAATCCCGTTGTTTTTTGGTTAATGTCCGATGAATATCAATGCCTAATTCAACATGTGTCAAGGTCACGTCTTCACCGTCACAAACTGCATGCATGCGAATAGAAAAAAAACTGTCTCCTTGATACTTTTCCGGTTCATTATCCGAGCCTTTAAAGTGGTCAAAGTGTAAACGGCTGAATAACTCGACCCTGCCATCACCCCAGTCATTGATTTCAAGATGCCCTTTACTGGTTTGCGCCGCTCCTGAACGATGCTTCTCTGTTGGACGCACAGCAATATCACAACGGGGGAAGAGGTGATCTGTCGCACTCATGTAGAGTTCATTCAGTGCGCCCTGAGTCACTCCACCAGTGACCAGCTGAACCAAGCGGTCAGATTTGCCCAGAACATGGGTCAGGACTGCAACCAAGTGTTGCCCTGTCGCATCTGTTTCAAGATAATTTTTCCTGACATCCTGAACAGCCTGTTTCATTTCCGGGGTGGGCTCACTCTCCCCCTTTTTACCTCGCACTGAAGCAGGGAATCCATCCCCTTGCCGGTCTCTAAGAAGAACTTTGGCTTTGTCCTGAACAGTTTTCTGGTAGTCCTGCAAAAAGGCTGCGCTTGAGAAAACAGGCAGCAATGGTAGCTCCGGAGCGACACAACGCTGAATCACACAGTCAAACCGATAGGCATCGCTACACAGGGAATTTTCATCGTTATTCAGTTCACTGGTCAGAGCCTTCTGGGCTTTACTCGACAGTTTGTCCCAGTTCTCTCGACCGCTCAAAGCAAACGCCTTGCCTTCCTGCATACGAATAAACAAGCTATTGGCCAGCTCTTTATAGCACTCCTGGGGAATCGCAATTGGCTCACCATCGACCGTCAGGGTCGCTTTGAAAGGAATATAGTAATCTCCGTCCTGCTTATCCCACGGACAGTGAGGCATGACAAAGTCAGGCATAAAGTCACAACTGGGTGTAGTCAGTTCATCGGAGGAAATACCATATGGTGCAACCAGATAGCGGAACATGGCACTCAAAGACTGCATTTTCTTACCCATATCCTCCTCACTCAGACATAGAGTTTGGGAGGCTCGTGCTTGAACAGCTTCTTTTGTCCATAGGTTCTTGGATACGGAGGGAAAGTGATGAAGTGCAGGAAAGTGCTCACTCACAGCTGCACGTATAATCGCCTGCTTTCTAGCGATATCCTCTTTGTTGATCTTGTGCGTCTTCGGATTGCGTTTGACCTTATGCTGTTTCGACAATTCAAGGAGCTGCTTCAATAATTTTTCATCGTCCGTCAGTCTTGAAGTGGACGAGCCCGACGCTGCAGAGGAGAATAGACTTCTTCGCTCTGGTCTGCCCTTTGTGTCCAAAGCAGATAAGATTCTCTTACGGGTTTCGTGCATATCTGCATCAACAAGAAACTTGATTAGCAGGCCACACTGACATAGATAGTTTTCTGATGTAACCGTTTTGCCCAGAGCTTTTACCTTCTCTTCCAGTGTCCTTCTATCAATAGCAAGTTCATCTTGTAACGATGCTATGGAGCCGAAGGACGAGGGAGTACCAGAGCCTGCCAGTGAGAAAGGAGGCTGTAATAAGCCACTACTATCCTCTGCTGATTGAGTTGATAATTCCTCGCTGGAAGTGTATTGACGAAGTCTCGTAGAGTGATACGCCTCACCAGGCTGGGAAAGCATCCTTTGCACCGGTACAGTTTTAGGAGTAGACCAGTCGGAGAACCTTCTTTCGCGCCTTCTAAGGGGGGATGCATGCACTTGCTCATCCGACAGACGAACTTCAGGGCCGGCAATATAGAAGCGTCCGACCTGTCCAGGAATGCTCTTACTTTCACTGTCAAGACTTTCCCGGCTATCACTGCGTCCGGTACTTTCCATACTGCTGTATCGTTTACTAGATTCCATATCACACTCGTCCGTTGATTTCATAAGAATTACGTGTGACCGTTTTTTAAGGCGAGTTACTCGGGGAGGATAGCCATATTGTCTGGATTAATAACCCTCTGCTGAGGCATCCTGACAATATAAAACCGCCAGAGAGCATACTCTGGCGGTTTTGGAAAGGTGATGACAGATTTGCGAGGGAATCAGGCTGCCGCTGTTTCCTTCGTTTTTTTCTTGGAAGACTGCTCCTGTTGTGCGGATTCCAGCCCCTCAATTTTCTCTTTCAAGGAAGCCACTTCCTTATTCAGCTCATCCAGCTCCACTTTGCGGCTGCGGGCCAGACGGGCAGATTCTGTAAGCTGTTTTTTCAGCTCTTTCACTTCTTTCTGAGCGTTGGCTGCCTGCTTAATTTTCTTTTCCGGCTCCATGTGGCGGAGCTTTTTCAATTCGCCCTGATCAGCCTTACCCAGCTTGATCTGCTCCTGCAGCTTTTTCTCAAGGGTGTCAATTTTACGCAGGGCTTTGGTTTTATCAGATTCCAGTGATTCGGCCAGAACCTGAACCTCTTCGAGTTGCCCCTGCAGGCGGCTGGTTTCGGTATAGCTCTTATTGGCGAGAGCTTTTTGGTCAGAACTTTGCGCTGACAGTGTCGAAATCTGCTGTTGAGCCCGCTTCAGGCTTCTTTCCAGGTCTTCAATACGCTGCTGGTAAACCTTGCGTATTTTTTCTTCACAGGTCTGAAAAAATTCAACGCGGTATTCAATGATGGCTTTCAGGTCAGCTTCGAGCTCTTGTTCTCTGCTAAGCACGTCGAAAAAGTACTCCCGATTGTTACAGTGTAAGAATTTTAAGGGGGTGAATGGAGAATGTATCAATAAGTACCCGGACCATAGATATGAGACCTCACCCTGACAGTTATTATGTTATCAGAAGACAGTCTATCAACAAGGAAGAATGAGTGAATACCGTACTAATGAAGCAATTATTCACATTTTTTACATTTACACCTCAGTTTGAAACAACCATCTCCAGCCATTTGTGTGTACCGGCCCATGATTTTTCAAAACCAGATTACGTGCCTGAACCTCTGTATGGGAAAGCTCTTTGAGTTTTTCATTGGAGCGCTGACAGACTTGTGTTACTCGCTCTGTTCGTCTTGCTACAAAAGCAGTAATACCCTGGGTAACGGAAGAACTGCGCTCCAGCTCTTCGCGTAAAACCGCCACATCCTCCAATCCTTGAGCCACACCCTGCTGTAAAACAGGCCCACATCCATGGGCAGCATCGCCCAGACACAATACTCTTTCGAAGCCTGAACGATTCCAAACGGGTTCAGGCATAACACTCATACGGCCGCAAATAAGCGGGGATTGAGAATCCAGGTTTTCTATTACTGTTTTTACAGGCCGACTGTAATCGGAAAAAGTGTCCTGTAACAGGGACAGGTTCACAGAGGCGTCTCTGGCTCTTTGAAAGGAGTCAGTTATATGCCCGTAACAGTAGCACCGTCCATTTTTCAATGGATAGATAAGAAACGCAGAATTCTGACCTAAATAGAGGTGGGGGTCAGTGACCTTTGGCATCGGATTGTCTGTAAGAAATCGCCAGCAGAACAACCCCATATCCTCTGGTTCCACATCCGCTATCCAGCGTACTCTTGAAGGAGAGAATATCCCCTCACATATCAATAATATGGATGCGCGGAATATCTGCCCATTCTCCAGAACAGTGCTGACACCTTCGTCTAGCGGTTCAAGGTGCTGGATAGCCTGCCCCATAATGATATGGCTGCTATCAATACCTTCACGCATTGTCTGATGGAGGCTATGGTGAGACAGGGCAAGATAGGGATGAGCGTCTGGGTGTAACCCTTGAAATGATTCCTGACACAACAACCGGCCTATATCGTCGTAATAGGCGATGGCATGGCCTTCCTGTGCATAGAGGCTCACTGCCTCCAGTAACCCTAAGGTTTTCAATTGCTTTGTTGCATTGGCCGGGAGGGCAATACCGGCCCCACAGCATTCCCACTGCCTTCTGCGTTCAATAATGGTTGTCTGCCACCCGGCTTGTTGGAAGGCTCGAGCAGCAGCTAATCCGGTAATTCCAGCCCCAGAGATAATGACGGAGCGCTTCTCACCTTTATGCACGTTTGTTGGCTCTTTCTTCTTATTCAATTGTTGGATCAGAACGTCGCTAATTGGTTCAAACAAAAGCCTCTGCTAAAAGGGCCAGCATGAAAATCAAAGCTGGCCCTGTTTTCATCAATGACTGACATCCCCTTCGACACGACGATTCATCTGTCGGCCCTCTTTGGTTTTGTTATCGGCTGCCGGGTGATCAGTACCGTAGCCTTGGATAGTAATGCGAGTAGGAGACACCCCAAGATCAATCAAAAAGTCACGGGTAGAATTTGCACGCATCTCCGAGAGTTTCTGGTTAAATTCTTTAGGCCCGGTGCTGTCGGTATAGCCTTTTAAATGGATAAGGGCATGAGGGTGATCTTTCAGGAAAGCAGCTTCTTGCTCTAACGTCTCTTTTGCATACTCAGACAGGTCGGCGGAAGAGGATTCGAACAGAACAGGACCAAGCACGACCTTACGTATGATTGGACACCCTTCGCTATCCACATAGGCGCCTGGAGGAGTATTGGCACACTTATCAAAGACATCAGGTACACCATCGCCGTCAGAGTCTTTCGGGCAGCCTTTGGCTTTCACATCCCAGCCAGGAATATGAATAGGGCACTCTGTCTCGGATGGTGACTTATCACCGGTCACAGCACAAATCACACCGCCAATAACGGCTCCACCTAGCAGTCCCCATCCAGCAGCCTCTCTACTCTCCGTTGCACCTCCGACGCCCCCCACAGCACCTCCAGCCAAAGCACATTTCCACCAGTCATTCACAGTCCTTTGATAACCTGCACAGCCACTGAGTAGTAGACTGACAACAACAGTCACAAGAAATGTTTGCCTGATCACAATAACGACTCCACAGGGCTATGCCCTAACGAAAACCAAGAAAGTGATCGGGCAAGTGTAGGAGGAAAATAGAAATGAGAAAGAAAGGCACACAAAAAAGAAGCAATAAAAAAGGGTCAGCCCGAAGTTTGACCCTTTGTATTTTCTATAAAAAAGATTGGTCGGGGTAGAGAGATTCGAACTCCCGACATCCTGCTCCCAAAGCAGGCGCGCTACCAGACTGCGCTATACCCCGAATTAACTTTTTACGAAAAGCTAGAAAAATGGAGCTCTTAACCAGATTTGAACTGGTGACCTCATCCTTACCAAGGATGCGCTC